>ONLJ01000122.1 GCA_900318605.1 uncultured Rhodospirillaceae bacterium
GGAATATATCCGTTCTCCAACAGCCAGCAAATTACTTCATCAAGCGCGCGATTGTCGCTTACCTCGAACTGCGCCGAGTTTTCGGCTTCTTCGGCATTTTCGGCATATCCTCCGACCGTGGTTTTCGAGCCGCCGGAAATTTGCGAAATACCTATTTTCAAGACGCGCTCGCGCACTTCTTTGTTCTCGCGGGTTGAAATAATCATACCGGTATAAGGCACCGCCAAACGGATACAAGCCACAATTTTAGCGAAGATATCATCGCTGATACAATCTGCAAAATCATCGGTATTAACTCCGTCGGCCGAGCGCAAACGCGGAACGCTTATGGTATGCGGTCCGACACCGTGCACTGCCTCCAGATGTTCGGCATGCATCAAAAGAGCGGCAAACTCATAGCGATAGGTCGAAAGCCCGAACAATACACCTAAACCGACATCGTCAATGCCGCCTTGCATAGCGCGGTCCATTGCTTCGGTATGCCACGCATAATCATGCTTAGGTCCCGTAGGGTGCAGCTTTTCGTAAGCCTCACGATTGTAGGTTTCCTGAAACAGGATATATGTTCCGATTCCGGCTTCATGCAGTTTGGCATAATTCTCGACCGTGGTTGCGGCAATGTTGACGTTCACACGGCGGATTGCGCCGTTTCCGTGCTTAACCGAATAGATGGTCTTAATAGATTCCAACACATATTCAATCGGATTGTTTACCGGATCTTCCCCGAGTTCGAGAGCAATGCGCTTGTGTCCCATATCCTGAAGAGCAACAACCTCACGTGCAATTTCTTCCTGATTCATCTTGCGGCGGGTAATATGCTTATTCCTGAAATTGTACGGACAATAAACGCAGCCGTTCACGCAATAATTTGAGAGATAAAGCGGAGCAAATAATACGACACGATTGCCGTAAAAATCGTGCTTAATTTTCTTTGCCAGCTTAAAGATAAGGTCATTAACCTCATCAATTTCCGAAGCCAGCAACACCGAAGCCTCTCGATGGGTTAAACCCATGCCCTTGTAGGCCTTGTCCAGAAAAGAACACATCAGTGGCAAATTGTCTTTATTTTGCTCGGCATACTCTAAGGTTTCACGAATTTCCTCGTCAGAGATAAACTCGTTTGCTTTCATAGAAAGCGGATTAAACTTTTTTTGTTCCATAATTATAGAGTTTTAAAAATTCACATCAAAATTAAATATCAGCTAACGAGATAACACACTTTTATTATTTTTGCAAGCGGTATACTGAATTTTTTATAAAAACTTCGTGGATAATAAGCGTTTTACATTGGCATAAATTATTTTTCTTTCTATACTTTGAGAAGGAGAAAATAATGAGCGAATATGTGCAGATAATCGGAGCCGGATTAGCCGGAAGTGAAGCGGCTTGGCAACTGGCAAAACGTGGGATTAAAGTAAAGCTTTTTGAGATGAAACCCTCAAAGTTTTCGCCGGCTCATAAATCTGAAAACTTTGCCGAACTGGTATGTTCAAACTCTTTGCGTGCCGATGATTTTCTGCATAATGCCGTCGGTCTGATGCACGAGGAAATGCGCCGTTTCGGTTCGCTTATTATGGAGTGTGCCGACAAAACAAGAGTTCCTGCCGGAGGTGCTTTAGCGGTCGATCGCGACGGATTTTCGGCTCTGGTTACTCAAAAATTGCGCCTTGAGCCGAACATTGAAATTATCGAGCGTGAAATTACCGAATTACCGAAAGAAAATGAAGCGCTAACAATTATATCCGCCGGACCGCTGGCAAGCCCTTCACTGATAAACGCGATTTTACAAAAAATCGAACAAAAATCGCTCTCGTTTTATGATGCGATAGCACCGGTTGTTTATAAGGATAGTATTGATTTTTCTAAAGCTTGGTATCAGTCGCGTTATGATAAAGGTGATATGTCGGATTATATCAACTGTCCGCTCTCAAAAGAGCAATATTATGACTTTGTTGAGGCTTTGCTCGATGCCGAAACCATGCCGTTTCACGATTTTGAAAAACCCCGTTATTTTGATGGATGCCTGCCCATAGAAGTTATGGCTGAGCGTGGCAAAGATACCCTGTTGTTCGGGCCGATGAAACCGGTTGGCTTGACCAATCCGCACAGCGATGAAAGACCTTATGCCGTGGTGCAACTTCGACAGGATAATAAAGAAGACACTCTGCGTAATATTGTCGGATTTCAAACCAAAATGAAACATGGCGAACAGGAAAGGATTTTCAGAAAAATTCCCGGATTGGAAAATGCTGAATTTGCCCGCCTCGGCGGTATTCACAGAAACACATTTATCAAAAGTCCGCTGCTTTTGGATGAGTTTTTGCGCCTTAAAGTTCAACCTAATTTAATGTTTGCCGGCCAAATCAGCGGTTGTGAAGGCTATGTCGAAAGTGCGAATGTCGGAATGTCTGCAGGATACTTTGCTGCTTGTATTATCAAAGGCAGAACCCCTGTTTTACCGCCTGTTACCACAGCAACCGGCGCCATGCTCGCACATTTGCGCGATACCACAAATCCTGATGATTTTCAACCGATGAATATCAATTTCGGAATTTTTCCGACCATTCAGGGAGAAATCACTGCTAACGGTAAATTTCATAAATTCAAAGGAGCTGAACGAAAAGAAGCATATTGCCAACGGGCTTTAACCGATTTTGAAAACTGGAAAGTAATTGCCGATGCTGAATAATTTTAACCCGAAAATATTGGTAAAACACGAGCATTATGGGCTGATTGATGATTATTTTCGCTATTTGGATTTAGGGCTAAATCACTACTCAAAAGAAAATATTTCCCCTCAAACCAAAAAGCAAAAGCTTGAACTTTTAGAAAAAGCCTTGCGCAAAGATTTCCCGATAAAAAACTCTTTAATATCTCGTTTGCAAAGTTCTTTTATAAAGGAAAATCTTTCGCTTTATCTTTTGCTTGATCCCTTGCATGCTTGGCGCCATCAGGCAGATGGGAAAATACTCACCTCTGAAGAACAGCTTTCGGAATTTACCAATCTTTTCATTTCTCCCGCTGCTCGATTGATTTTAGCGCTATATGATGAAAATCCGGCTACCTACTTACCGCTTTCTTCCCTTTTTGCGACACTGTTTCTATTGGACGTTTTCCAAAGCAAAACCCCGTTGGCAACTGCCGTAAAAATAAGCAAACGAAAAAAAATAAGTAAGTTAAAAGGACTGATAAAAAATGCTTCCGTAATTTTAAGTCTGGTAAAATCAAAACGCCTAAAATTCAAACTTGCTCTGGCAATAAACCGCACAAAAATAATCTTAAAAAATTATGAAAATAATAAACAGTCAAACAGCTTGGTTCTTGACAGTATTGCAGTTTTTTTGTACAGTGTTTGGCAGTTTATGAGTGTAAAACATAAGACTCTTGAAAAAGTGAAACTATAAAGGGAACGCTATGTTATCAATCGGTGAATTGGTCAGAAAGTCGCAATCTTCGGTATTTTGGTGCATGAGAAGTCTGCCTAAACCGGAGCGTGAAGCAATGTATACGCTTTATGCGTTTTGCCGTCATATTGATGAATTGATGATTGCCGATATGCCGCAAAAAGAAAAAGCCGGTCTTTTTAGGGCGTGGCGTGAAGAAATCAACAATATTTACGATAAAAACGTTCCTTCAACTAATATTGGTCGTAGAATTTATAAAAATTGCATGCGCTTCAATTTACAAAAAGAAAGCTTTGTTACCATGTTGGACAGCGCCGAACTAAATGCCTTAAAACCGCTGATTGCACCTAATAACAAAACATTTGAACAGTATATTTACGGCATTGCCATTGTACCGGTTGAACTTTCTCTTAAAATTATGGGCGAATCAAAGGACAGTATAAGACAGGAACTTGCCCGAAATCTCGGAACAGCGATGCTGATTACCTCAATTTTGCGTGATATCAAGGCAGATGCTCACAGCAATCGCATATATTTTCCGGCTGAAATTTTGGAGAAATCGGGAGTTGTAATTGATTTACCTTTATCAATGGCGGAAGATAGAAATATAATCAAAGCTCGCGAAGAACTGGCAAAAACCGCAGAAAAAAATTTCAAAAAAGCCGAACGCATGCTTGACAAGATGAGTCGCAAACAATATTTACCGCTGAGATTTATCAACAATATCAGCCGTTGCTATTTCAATAAAATGCAAGCGCGCGGTTGGGAAATCATTTCCCCGAAACCTAAAATCGGATTTTGGGAAAAACTAAATATAGTAAGGAAAACTCTTTTTTCTTGAATAAAAAGAAATAAAAATAACAAAAATCCGCCGAAAAAACTCCGGCGGATGTAGTTTCGATTAAAAAATGCTCATTCTTCTGAAATTGTCAATGCAACACTCGGCATAATTGTCGAAACGGCATGTTTATAAACAAGCTGAGTATGTCCATCACGGCGCAACAACAAACTTTCTTCATCGTGCAAAGTTATAATTCCTTGCAATTTCACACCGTTAATCAAAAACACCGTAACTGCAACTTTTTCGTCTTTTAAATCATTTAAGAAATCATTTTGTACTTTATTCATTGTTATTATTCCTTATCAAAAAAGATTTTTATCATCGCCGAGATTAAACTTAAAATACAAAAGTGTCTATATTTATTTAATGCTCTTAAACAACTTTATCCGTATTGAAAAACTTTCTTAAATTATTTTTCTTAAAATTCCGCCATGCTTTATCAGTAGTTTTTCCGCTTCCTTAACACTGCAATTTTTCATAATCATCACGCATGAAGTCTTGACATTTCCGCATTTTTTAAGTGCGTATTCGGCTTGCTTTTCATCACTTCCGGTAATTTCCTTAATAAAACGAATCGCCCTCTCATAAAGTTTGGCATTATTAACTTGTAAATCAATCATATAATTTTTATAAGTTTTACCGATTTTTATCATAGCACCGGTTGAAAGCATATTTAAGACCATTTTCTGTGCCGTTCCGGCTTTCATACGAGATGAACCGGTAACTGCTTCCGCTCCGACAATCGGATTGATGAAAATATCGGCAAACTCTTTCATCTTAGCGTTCGGATTAGAACTTACGGCGATTGTCAATAACTTCTTCTCTCGGGCGATTTTTAAGACTTCCACCACATATTGAGGATTTCCGCTTGCCGAAATTGCCACAACCACATCATTTTTTTTCGGTTTAAATGCCGCTAAATCATGCATTGCAAACTCGGCGCTATCTTCCGAATTTTCGACAGCCTTGCGAACTGCTTTGTTTCCGCCTGCGATATACGCCTTAAACATTGACGGTTTAACACCATAGGTAGGAGGCATTTCAGAGGCATCCAAAATACCGATTCTTCCGCTGGTACCGGCACCGAAATAAGCCACTCTGCCGCCTTTTTTCAAACGAGCGGCGATTTCATCAATAGCTTTTCCGATTATCTCAATTTCTTTCTCAACCGCCAAGGCAACTTTTTTATCTTCATTATTTATAAGTTTTGCAATTTCGGCTCCGCTTTTAAGGTCGATATCTATCGTATCGGGATTATGTTTTTCGGTAATTGATAACATTTTAATTTCCTTCCAAATCAACACATTATCAACACATACCACCATTTTTTTAACAAAACATAAAAAAAGAGTTGACTTTTACAAAAAAATAAAGATTATAGGCAAAGAGAAATCAAATTGATTTGTCTTCAATGCCCCAAGGGTTATTTTTACGGAGGGGTGGCAGAGCGGTCAAATGCAACGGACTGTAAATCCGTCGACTTTAGTCTACGATGGTTCGAACCCATCCCCCTCCACCACTAAAATCTCCTTAAGGGGCTTTTTGATTTCAATATTAAGCAGTGCGGGTGTAGCTCAATGGTAGAGCAGAAGCCTTCCAAGCTTACTACGGGGGTTCGATTCCCCTCACCCGCTCCAATCTCACTTAATATTGATTTGTCTTTAACATTAAATAAAGTTAGGAATAATAAACAATGGCAAAAGAAAAATTTGAAAGAAACAAACCGCACTGCAACATTGGCACAATCGGCCACGTTGACCACGGTAAGACAA
>ONLJ01000121.1 GCA_900318605.1 uncultured Rhodospirillaceae bacterium
CAACTTCGGAAGCACCGCCGACTTTGATTACGGCAACACCGCCGGAAAGTTTACCCAAACGTTCCTGCAATTTTTCGCGGTCATAATCGGATGTTGTTTGTGAAATTTCCTGACGAATTTGTGCAGCTCTGGCTTTAATCGATTCCTTATCACCGGCACCATCAATAATAGTGGTGTCATCTTTCGTAATTTCAACCTTTTTAGCTGTTCCGAGCATATCAAGCGTAACGTTCTCGATTTTCATGCCGAGTTCATCGGAAATAACCTGTCCGCCGGTCAAAATCGCCATATCTTGCAACATGGCTTTACGACGATCGCCAAATCCCGGAGCTTTAACCGCGCAAACTTTCAAGCCGCCTCTGATACGGTTGACAACCAAAGTTGCCAGAGCTTCGCCTTCAATATCTTCAGCAATAATAACCAAAGCGCGACCGGATTGAACAACTGCTTCCAAAATCGAAATCATCGGTTGCAAGTTCGAAATTTTCTTGTCATAAAGTAAAATGAATGGATTGTCGTATTCGCAGTTCATCTTTTCGGCATTGGTAACAAAATACGGAGAAAGATAGCCGCGGTCAAACTGCATACCTTCAACCACATCAAGTTCGGTTTCCAAGCCTTTGGCATCTTCAACCGTAATAACACCTTCGTTACCAACCTTTTCCATTGCCTTGGAAATATATTCGCCGATTGTGGTGTCGCCGTTGGCGGAAATTGTACCGACTTGAGCAATTTCAGCCGAAGATTGAACGGATTTTGAACGTGATTTTACATCATTCACAACTGCTTCAACCGCCATATCAATACCGCGCTTAACGTCCATCGGATTCATTCCGGCAGCCACGGCCTTGCAACCCTCTTTAATGATTGCTTCAGCCAAAACCGTTGCTGTAGTTGTACCATCACCTGCTTTATCGGCGGTTTTTTGAGCAACTTCCTTAATCAGTTGAGCGCCCATATTTTCAAACTTATCTTTCAGTTCAACTTCTTTAGCAACCGAAACACCGTCTTTAGTAAGTTTCGGAGCACCATATGATTTATCAAGCATAACGTTGCGACCTTTAGGTCCCAAGGTTACTTTTACTGTCTTTGCCAAAGTTTCTACGCCCTTGAGCATTTTTTCGCGGGCATCAGTCCCGAATTTTATGTCTTTTGCAGCCATTTTAATTTACCTTTCTTAATCTTCAACAATTGCAAGAATATCTGATTCTTTAATAATCAAGCGAGCTTCGCCGTTTACTTTAATTTCGGTGCCGGCCCACTTGCCGAACAAAACTTTATCGCCGGCTTTAACGCTCATCGGCAAGATTTTGCCGTCTTCGGCGCGAAATCCGTTACCGACAGCTTCAACTACGCCTTCGGATGGCTTTTCTTTCGCCGTATCCGGAATGATGATTCCGCCGGCGGTTTTTGTTTCTTCGTCCACACGTTTAACCAAAACTTTATCGTGCAAAGGTTTAATGTTCATTTTTATAACTCCTTAATAAAAAGTTTTTGCTGATACATTAGTTAGGGAGCAAATTTTCGATTGTCAAGAAGTGAAAAGAAATTTTTTAAAATAATGCCGAAAATTGCGATTAACGTTATAGATACTTTAAAAAGTCCCTTGACGCAGTGTACAGCAAAACAAAAAAATCAGTTCAAGCAAAAAGTTGATTAAAGAGCTTAATACTTTAAAAAGTCCCTTGACGCAGTGTACACAAGAGGTACATAAAAAATCGCAAAAAAATAAACCTCAAGTCAAGCAAAAACTCGCTAGAACGAGGCTAATAGAAAAAGGTTTCTCTTCGCAGTGTATGCAAGATACACATAAAAAAACTCTCCGCCCTTAAATGACGGAGAACGAGATAAATACGAAGAGGGACTTCGACGACGTGTACAAAAGAGGTACACGAGGAGAAGCCCCTCAAGTAGTTATCCGTTATACGTTATTTAATAATCTTGGAAACCACACCGGCACCAACTGTATGCCCACCTTCACGAATAGCGAAACGTAAACCTTCGCTCATCGCAATCGGGTGCAACAATTGTACGGTAATTTTAACGTTATCGCCAGGCATTACCATTTCGGTTCCTTCCGGCAACTCAATCGTTCCGGTAACATCGGTTGTACGGAAATAGAATTGCGGACGATAGTTTGAGAAGAACGGAGTATGACGA
>ONLJ01000119.1 GCA_900318605.1 uncultured Rhodospirillaceae bacterium
AAAAAAATACGATTTCAAGCATATAAACTATTGACTTATCGTGCACAATGAGTATAACATATACTCGGTTGGAATTTTATATAAGGAATTTAAAATGAAATCGAATTATAATGAGAATTATATTAAAGAAGCAGCTTACTACAACTGGCAAAATGCCGGATGTCCGAGCGGACAGGATGAATATTTCTGGAATATGGCCATTAAACAATTATATGGTACATCTTGCAAGTCTTCATCAACAAGCTCTTCAAAGTCTTGTTCTTCGTCTAAATCTTGCTCAAAGGCAAGCTCGGCAAAAAAGACTTCAACAACATCTAAGAAGTAATAAACTGATTTTTTTATTAAGATGCTCGCAGGTTATTGTCTGCGGGCATTTGTTTTTAGAAAATAGCTGTAATTTAAGGAATTATCAGCGGAGATCCTAAATAATATGAATTTTTCTCCGGAATTGTTTTATACAGAAGGTTCATATACGGTTTTACCGCTTCCACATCTTGTTTCGGTGCATTGTACATTTCCACCGCAGCTTCCAATAAATTCTTTAATGAATGAAGTTCATCGGTACTTAAACCGGAAACCTCATAATATCTTAAGTACTCTCTGTTTTTCATGCCATAAAGCATAATGGCCGTGGCCGTGTTTAAATTTGCTCTGCGATAAGCTTTGATTGTCTTCTCACAAATTGTTGCCCAATCATCAAGTCCGAAACCGCTTTTGCCGATAATCTTTTGAAAGTCCAGTGTCTTATTGCTCCACTTTATATTTCTTACCATGCTATGGCACGGATTAGCTATTTGTTTATATAAATAAAAGTCTTTTTCCGCACCATGTTGCTCCTCCCAATCGGCAATCAGATAAGTTGTTGAAATTAAGTCTGCACGGTTTTGAGTATTAAAATCACGTAAGTTATCCAAACTGTCGGCAAATGCTTTAATATCAGCGCCGGAAATCGGGGTGTTTTCGGTCATAACATAATGCCGTGTGCCTGAATCCTTATTTGACTTATTTTTACCGATTGCATAATCGCGAAGCGGTGTCTTTTTTGCTACCTTTTTCCAAAATTCCGGTTCAATATTCCAACGGCGTAAAGTGCGGTATTCCGGGTTTATTGCCACTGAATATTCTTCTTTTTCAAGCTTGGCAATCAAGTCTTCCGGCATTATATCAATATAAAGATAAGGCGAGGCATATTCGATATTTTCAATATCCTTAAAGCGTTCGGCAATATTTTGCGGAAATTTATTTTTGGTTTCCTTAATCCCCGGCATATCTAAAATTCTGCCGGAAAGTTGAGGCAAGGTATGAAGATAAGGTCCGATATAAGGGTATAACTCTTTGGGCATTTTTTTCAGCATTTTATATATTTCATCTTCGCTTAAACTGCTCAAATGGCGCTCATCATCGGCAAGCATACGGTAAGTGTTCTTAAATTCCGTATCAAATTCATCCGGCATATCCCAACGTACGGAAAAATGGCGATTGTAATCGGAATTTTTTGCCATATATTCTTTATGCAAAGTCTTTACATCAGGTATTTGTTCGTTAATATCAATAGCATATTTTTCGGTATTTGACATAGCAAAAGCCGAAATACAAAACAAAAACGAAATTGAAAGACTAAGCATAAATTTCATATTTTTACCTCTTAAAATCAAAATAAACCTGATTACTTAAAAAAAGTATAAAAAAATCTGGACTTAAAATAAATAATTGTGTAGAGTAAGCCATATTTGTTTTGGGAGTATATAAAAATGGTTTGGAACGACGAAAATATCAAGCAGTTAATAAAGTTGTGGGAAAAAGGTTTGAGTACCACGGAAATCGCGAAAAAAATGAATGTTTCCAAAAATTCCGTAGTCGGAAAAGTTCATCGTTTGTGCCTTAAAGCCCGTCCGTCGCCGATTAAGAAAAAATCGGGCGAAAATATTGAAACTGAAATTATTGAAACTTCGGCGGTAGTTGAAGTGAAAGCCGAAACTCCGGCTAAACAGAAAAGTGTTAAAACCAAAGAAAAGAAACAACCTACCGAAACAAAAAAGAAAATAAGCAAGAAATCTGCAGTTGCAGTTAATGAAGAAAAAGTTCAAGTTATTGAAAATGAAGCAAAAATTATAGCAAATACTCCTAAGACGGCAAAAAAACAAGCTGAGCATATAAAACTGGTTGAGTTGGATAGTCACACCTGCCGCTGGCCGATAGGCGATCCGCGTGATGAGGATTTCTGCTTTTGCGGTAAAAAAGTTCGTGCCGGCCAGACATACTGCGACGAACACTCAATGGTTGCTTATGTTAAAGCAAACTCAAAAAGATAATTTATATAAAATCACTTAAAGTCAGACGGTTAATTTTTGCGCTAAGCTGAGATATTGTTCCGGAGTGATGTCTTCAGCGCGCAAAGTCGTTTCTATGCCTAAATCCGAGCATATATTTTCTAAATTCGGCAGAGTTTTTAGGCTTTGGCGTATCATCTTGCGACGCTGTCCGAAAGCTAATTCTGTTATTTTTTCTACTTTTTGCAAAATTTCCGACGGGATAATATTTGAATTCGGGCGGAACAGTAAAACACTTGACCAGATTTTCGGTGCCGGTACAAAGCAGTTTGGATTCAAATCAAAAAGTTTATCAATTTTACATGTAAGTTGAGCTAAAACTGAGATTCTGCCGTAACTTTTATTCCCTGTCGAAGCCATAATCCGTTCGGCGACTTCTTTTTGAAACATCAGTGTTAAGCTTTGAAAAGACGACATATTTTTCAGCCATTTGATAAACAGCGGAACGGAAATATTGTATGGCAGATTACTGATGATGTGTTTTGGTAAGTTATTATTTATCCGTAAAAAGTCAAATTTAAGCGCATCGCCCTCAACAATTTGCAACTGCTCTCCGACGATGTCTCTAATCTCGTTCATAATCTCTATGCAACGGGTATCCATTTCAATAACAGTAAGGATTTCAGGCTCGGCTTTCAGAATCGCTCTGGTAAGACCTCCGGGTCCGGGACCGACTTCAAAAACCTGAGAGCGGGAAAAATTCTCTAATTTTTGCAATGCCAGCGACTCGCGGATAATTTTATCGGTAATATTCATATCCAGCAAAAAATTTTGACCTAGCGATTTTTTAGCCAAAAGGCCGTGTTTTTCTACCGTTTCTCTTAAAGTCGGAAGCTGTTTCATTTAGACTTTCTTTTCAATCAAAGCGTGACTGCGCAAATTTTGCAAATATTTATTGGCATATTCTTCCAGCCTTTTATTCATCAACATCTCTTTGATTTGCATACGTGTCGGAAGTGATTTGGTATCGGTTGCCGGATTGAAAATCTTTTCCAACTTAAGAATATAGTAGTCATTACCGTAAGCTATCGGATTTGAAATACCGCCTTCTTTTAATTTCAGCGCGGCAGATTCCAAAGTTGCCGGAAGTTGACCTTTGGTAACCCAACCGAGATGTCCGCCGTTTTTGGCACTCGGACTTTGAGAAAACTGCATGGCATACAGTTCAAACCTCGGATCTTTACGCAAAGTTTGAGCAAGCTCATTGATACCTTTGGCATCTTTTTTATTTACTACAATCTCCGAGAGCATAAATTTTTGTACTTTCATATCATCTTTAATATTACCCAAAGCTTTATTGATATCATTTTCGCTGACATTCGCCACACTGTGAGCTTTAGATGAAATAAGTTTGTTCCAGGCAATATCGGCAATAACCTGAGTACTCCAAACTTTTGAACTTACTTTTGCCTGATCCAAAATCATTTTTAACTGTCCGGGTTTCATTCCGCTGCCTTTTTCAAAACGGCGTAAAGCATTATTGACTTCAGCTTGGGACACCGAAATATGATTTTTCTTAGCTTCTTGAATTTTAAGTTTATCATCAATAGCATTTTGCAAAACTTTAGTAGTAATCATTTGTTTTGTCTGAGCATTATAAGGTATTCCGTGCATCATAATGAAGGCGTTGATGTGGCTTTGCATATCGGAACTGGTAATCGGATCTCCGTTAACAAGTGCATAGATTTTAAGCTGATTACCATAAAGCGTAATCGGTTTTAAAGCTTCGGCCGCACGTTTTGCCGCTTCCTGTTCGGCACGTCGGCGAGCTTCTTCTTGTGCTTGCCGGCGCATCATTTCTTCCTGCTGTTTGCGGATTTTTATGGCATTTTGCCGACGAGCTTCAATTTCCTGTTTTTCGGCATCGCTCAGTTGACGATATTCTTCGGCATTACGGCGAAACAAAATCGAACCGGAAGCAGGCGATTGAGCGCGGGCTTGACTGTCCATTTCCTGTAAATCCATATCCTCTGCATTTGTTACGGGCGGATTTATAAAAAAAGCACAAAATATAAGCAATAAAATCTTTTTCATTATTTATTCCTTTCGTTTAAGAGCCGAAACTGCCTATCGTTTTTAAGAAAAACGTGAAGGTAAATTCATAACTGTTATCCAAATCCGGATCACTACTATTATATTTTTTTACGGCGGTAATCCATTTCGTACATTCGTCCTCATAAATTACATTGCCGCCATGCTCGAGCGACTTTTTGTTTTGTGCCGCTAAATCTTGCAAGTTGTAAATCGAAACACTCCAATACTGCGATAAAGCTGAACTTAAAGATAAATATAGCTCTTTACGCTCCGAATACAAGTCATTATAATAAGAGTTCCCTTGTAATAAAATATAGGAGGTATATAATTTCAAAAACTCAGGACCCACGGAAGCTCCCAATTCACTGTATTTTGTATCAAAATTATCCTTATCCAATCTGAAACGATAGTTCAAGCTTAAATAGTCGTTCGGTTCGGCATTGATACGTCCGACCAAATCACTGAAGTGTGAATTATTCGAGTTATCAAGACTTTCGGCAAATGATGATTTTTTATCTTTTTCATAGGTTTGAGCAACAAAAGCCGATGTTCTGCCTAAAAGGTTATCATAGGCACTCCATCGCATTCCGTAACTTAATCTGCTTCCGGTGTCATTTCTGTCATACCCGGCATAACGATCCAAGTCAAGCACATTGGTATCGTCAAAATATACATCGGCACTGTCTTCATTTGGAATTTTGCTGATTTTATTGCCACCGTCAGGAGCTACAACACCGACAACAACCGGCTCAATAATATGGCGTGAGGTTTCAGTTGCTCTAACAAACGGTAAACGCCATTCCAAACCGGCTTGAGGAAAAAATCTTGTGGTTGTCCCGGTATAAGTTCCGTTGTTTTCAAATTTGTATTTATATTTATTGACATAATAAGCATCTGATTTCACGGAAGCCACAAAACGATATTTTTCTCCGTATTTAGTTGTAAACGGTAATTCCCAAGCATTTATGGCTGTCATTCGTTGTGTTTGAGTCCCGTCTTTGTGATAAACGGAGGCACTGCCGAGATCGGTCTTAAAGTATGAACCTATTGAACTCGGATCCGAATACATCTCAATATTTATAAGCGGTGCGACATAAGGCTTGTTTCGGTTGATTTCATAATAGCGTTTGGTATTTGCCCTGCGCAGATTATAACTTAAAGTTTTATAATAAAACGCTTCTATCGAGGCATAGTCTCTGCCGCTGAAACGTTCAAACATTACGCTTGATTCCAACCACGCATCGTCATTTTTCGGCTTATCAAGCTCTTTTAAGTAGATGTAATCGGAAACATAATTCAAATCATATTTAAAGCGCCAGTTTTCATTGATGTCATACAAACCTGTAGCCGTTAAGTTTCCGCGATGACGATGGCTTTTTTTATTGTGGTCATTCATATAACTTCCGGAAATTTCGGTATAGCTGTTATAAAAATACTGCTTATACGAGCCGTCATAAATAAGGCCTTTATCAGTCGAGATTATCGGCGAAAAAATAACATTTATCTGGTCGTTTACCGCCCAAAAATAGCGAGGTTGGAAAAATGTTCCGATATAATTGGAACTTCCGAAAGTCGGAGCAAGCAGACCGGAACGTCTTTTAACCGTGGGATCCGGATGTGTGAAAAACGGAGTGTATAAAACCGGTAATCCTTTTATTTTCAGAAAGGCATCATTGTAATAAACGTTTTTAGACTCTTCATTATGCTGGACTTTGCGGGCGGAAACCGACCACAGCGGTTTATTGTTTTCGCAAAAGTCACATGGAGTATATTCCGCATCATCCAAAACTTTGGTTTGATTGTTTTTTTTCCTGAAGGAACGAGCAAATACATGGGATTCATCTCGTAACACAACTTTGATGTTTTCAATAGCACCGGTACTGAAATGGTCTCCCAAAATGACATCATCGCTGTAAATTGCTGAACCGTCGGAAGAATAGAGTCTTACATTGCCTCTTGCTCTGATGGTATCGGTGTTTTGGTTATATTCGACTTTGTCTGTTAATAAGCGCATCCCGTTGTAATTTATTTCAACGTTACCGGTTGCGGTAATTATTTTAGATGAAGAATCTGCCGATACCGCATCGGCGCTGAAATCAATAGGTTGTGCATTTTCATCTTCTTTTTCCTCAGGTAATGAAATATCGGTAATATCATTTTCAACAAACATAGAAGCTTTCGGCTGTTTGGCTTCTTTTTTCCTTACTTCGCCGGCCTCATAAGCCGCAAACGACGGTAATCCGACGGCAATTAAGGTTAGTCCTGATACAAAAAACATCAACCGTAACTTATGCGACATTCAAAAGCTCCTTTGCCGATTTATGACGGAAGAACAGCGGGTTGTAAAAGCATAAGAGATATATGCAAACAACCAGCGGTAATACGCAATTAAGATAAAATAAACTCAAGAAATAAAGCGAACGTCCGGCCAAATTGGTAACCGCTAAATCTCCGCCCATTACCAAAATCATGAACAACACTTCCAGAGAAACGATTTTTGCCTGGCCGCGACGATTAAAATTACTTATAAGCAGACCTACACAAGCAATAAGCGCAGCCAATAAATTATAGAACGGATATAAAATTCTTCTGTTGCCTTCAACAATGTTTTTCCGCTGTTCTTTTTCGGTTAAATCAGGATTTTTACCTGAGTTAAGTAACTCAATTAAACCCAGTTCACGTGCGGTTTTTACCCGTTTACTTTTGTTCTGCTCCACGTTAAAC
>ONLJ01000118.1 GCA_900318605.1 uncultured Rhodospirillaceae bacterium
ATAAATTTGTCGCATAATGTATATTATGTATAGTTTATAATTACGAAAGCCGAATTTATGCTTTGTAATCATGATTTATCCAACATTGATGACTTAATCAGTTTTTTCGTGTATGGTTGTTTCGGATTGTTGAATATCTCATCTGCGGTTCCGCTTTCAACAACGCGACCGTCTTTCATTACCATAATTTTTTGCGATAACGATTTTATGGCGTGCATATCGTGAGAAATAAAAATGTATGACAGATTAAACTCATTTTGTAATTTTCTCAAAAGTTCAATTATCTGAACCTGAATCGTAACATCTAAGGCTGATGTCGGCTCGTCTAAAATCAAAACTTTAGGTTTTATAATTAAAGCGCGCGCTAAAGCAATTCTTTGTCTTTGACCGCCGGAAAACTCGTGCGGATATTTATCTGCCACACTCGGTTCAAGTCCGATATTATTCAATATTTCCAACAGCTTATTTTGCTTTTCTTCTTTTGTTATGCCCTTATATTTAATACTTAAGCCTTCGGTTATGATATCTCCGATTTTCATGCGCGGATTTAAGGAATTATAAGGATCTTGAAAAACAATCTGAATATCACCCTTTTTAAGTGAAACTTTTCCGCTGTGTTTAACCAAATTAACGAGAGAAAATGCCAACGTAGTTTTTCCCGAACCGGATTCTCCGACAATTCCTAATGTTTCGCCTTGATTTAACTCAAAACTTATATTATTAACTGCCGTCAGTTTACTGGTAACTTGTCCGAAAATGTTTCTTTTTAACGGAAATTCCACGGTTATATTATCGGCTTTAAGTATTTTATTATTTTTATTTTTTTTCTTATTTTTCAATAACAAAGTAGATGAAATTAAAGTTTTAGTATAATTATCGTGCGGATTATTGAAAATTTGCTCTGAGCTTCCGTATTCGACGATTTTACCGTTGTGCATAACGGCAATATTGTCGGCAATCTTATGAATTAGGCGCAAATTGTGGCTGATGAATATAATTGACATATTCAATTTTGATTTTAATTCCGTTAAAAGCTCAATAATCTGTTCTTGAATCGTAACATCTAGTGCGGTTGTCGGCTCGTCGGCAATCAGAATTTTAGGATTGTTGGCTATCGCCATCGCAATCATCACACGTTGACGTTGACCGCCTGATAATTCAAACGGATAAGCATTTATCTTTTGTTCGGGATTAGGAATCTTGACGGCTTTCAGTAATTTTATAACTTCCTGTTTTAACTGTTTTTTATTAAGGTTTTGATGAAGTTTCAGACTTTCGGATATTTGTTTGCCGATTTTGTGTAACGGATTTAATGACGACATCGGCTCTTGAAAAATATAAGAGATTTCGTTGCCGCGAATTTTGCAAAAATCATCATTATCCATTCCGATAAGTTCTTGATTTTGAAAAATTATTGACGATTTATCGCTATGATATGCCTTCGGATAAGGCAGTAAGCCCAAAATCAAAAGCGCGGTAACTGATTTTCCGGAGCCGGATTCTCCGACAATTCCCAGAATTTCGCCTTCGTTCAAGGATAGCGAAACATTGTTTACGGCTTGAAAGTCCCTATCCTTTCCGCTTTTGAAAAACACGTCCAAATTTTTTATATCCAACAAACTCATCGGCGTGTATTCCTTGTATCAAAAACATCACGAACCCCCTCGCCTATAAATATCAGCATCGAAAGCAGTGATGATAAAACCACAAAAATCGTAATTCCTATCCATGGAGCATGTAGATTATCTTTTCCCTGTCGTACCAAATCACCGAGCGACGGATAATCCTGCGGCAATCCCAGTCCCAAAAAGTCGAGTGCACTTAAGGCGGTTATCGCTTCAGCCATAATAAACGGCACAAAAGTTACGGTTGTAACCAGTGCATTCGGAAGAATATGACGAAACATTATCTTGAAATCCCCTACTCCCAGAACTTTCGCCGCTTTAACATATTCAAAATTACGGGTGCGCAAAAATTCCGCTCTGACCATCGAAGTCAGTCCGGTCCACGAAAAAAGCAGTAAAATCAACAATAAGCCCCAAAATGTCGGCAGAAAAACACTGGCGATTATAATTAAGATAAACAGTTGCGGCAGCGAATCCCAGATTTCAATAACTCGTTGAAAAATCAAATCAATTTTACCTCCGAAGTATCCTTGCACCGCACCGATAAAAATTCCGATAACCGAAGAAACAAGCGTAAGTAAAAAGGCAAAAATAATCGAAAGTCTGATGCCGTAAAGCACACGCGCCAAAACGTCACGCCCTTCTTCATCGGTGCCTAGCCAATGGCTTTTATCCGGAGCTGATGGTGTCGATTTATCCAAATGATAATCAACCGTATTAAAGGAATACGGGATAAGCGGCATAATCATCCATCCGTTTTTATTGATGTTGTTCTTGATTAAATCGTCCGAATAATCCGCCGGTGTCGGGAAATCGCCACCAAAAAAAGCATCGCTGTATTCCATTATGCTTGGAAAATAGAAATTATTTTTATATTTTACAATCAATGGCTTATCGTTTGATATTAACTCTGAAAATAAAGAGAATACGAAAATAGCAACGAACAATATCAGCGAAATATATGCTCTGGTATTATGTTTGAAAATCAACCATTTTTCGTTATTTTGCATTAACTTCCTTCCATTTTTCATACCAAGCATCAAAATCTTTGATATGTTCATCAGGTTTTTGGGGGCGAGTTTTATTAAGTTGGTTTTTCAAATTAAGAGCTATTTGTTCGTGAATATTTTCTATTTCTCCACATTCCCCGATATCAAATAATTGTTTCATCATGATATTTTTAATCGAACAAATGGATGTGTCTATTTCAAATTTATCATTTGTACCGTCATAAATCGCCATACTGACCAAATTATTATCCATAAATCTTTCAACATAATCATCAGACGGTTTACTCTGGAAATTGTTGACATTAGATGCTCCCATCAATACAATTTTGGTATTGCTCAGTAAATCGGCATCTTTCATCTTTTCCATAAATTGTTGCATTTTACCATATAAACAGCGATATTGCTGCAAATAAGCTTCTTTTCTTTCCTTGGTATAGTCTTTTTTAATCCATGGCAGATTAGCTCTGTCAAACCACTTATCTTTCGGTTTTATACGGCAAAACTCATCATAAATATACATATCCGAAGGAATATCCGCAAATACAAAATATGCCTGCTTTCCGGTATCTTCCTTAATATTGTCAAACAAAATATCAAAAAACTTAATTGAATTTACCACATAAAGGTTATTATACATGATGCTTATTTGCGGTTGATCCGGCATATTCAGCTTACTTGCCAGATGTTCATAAAAAGATAGCATATTACCGATTTTAAGCGAGAAAAACCATTCCATAAACAAAATATTGGTTCGTGTCATGAGTGATAAGCCGGTGTCGTAAATATTCGTCGGTTTATTGACTTTTTCAATGCACCGCTGAACATTCATCTGATGATTTTTTCGGCATAAATCTATGTTGCGTGATTTATACGCCGAGATTTGAAATCCTTGATAACTCAGGTAATCATAAAGTTCGTTTTCTTTAAGATTGATATTGTTGTAATTCAAATTTGAAAATTTCCAATATCCGGATAACAACATGGTTTTTAATGTGTAATTTTTTATAGTATCTTTCTTAGCTTTAGGATTCAAAAACATCACCCAATTATCAAAATATTCCGGTGTTTCGACATAAGCATTGTTAAACACTTTGAAATTGTTTTTCTGATAAAATCCCAAAGTCAGATTTACGGTATCCGATACATTATCTGTTTTCCATGTATCAATTTGATTATACGAAATAAAATTTGGTAACATAAAATAAATCAGGCGCTCATCATTGCCGACTGTATCTTGTTGTTCGGCATTATTTATAGTTATAAATTCATTTTTATCCTGTTTATCTAATGACGAGCAAATATTAAAAAACAAAATGATCGGTGTTAGTGTCAGAAAAATCTTATATATAGTTTTAGGTTTACTATATACTCCAAAGGCAATAAAGGCAAAAATAATACCAATGATGATTGAAATAGGAAGAGAATTATCTCCAGCGTTAATACTTTGATTTAATTGAGAAAATTGTTTATAAATAACAAATACGAAAAAGAAAGCAAAAGCTGATGCAATTCCGGCTTTAATATTAACAGATTTATGAAAAATCGCAACAATTAAAGAAATAACTAAGAAGAAAATTCCTAGATTAAGCATAACTTCAGGGATTGGAAAAAAGGAATCTTTGAAAATTTCAATATTTCCCGAACCGGCAAACAGAACAAAGTCAATAGCAACAAGAAAAAATGAAAAAAGAATAACATAAACGTCATCAAAAAACGGATAAAACGGCAGAAGTTTATTGATTACCTTACCTTTGCGCGAAAAGCGCCCCTTTTCATCGGTTTTAAGCGGTGATTTTGCGTTATGAATTACATCTTTATCATTCATCAACATGTTTTAAGAGTCCAGTTTTTGTTTTATTAACTTATTTACAATAGCCGGATTTGCTTTACCTTGCGATATTTTCATCGTCTGACCGACAAACCAACCGGCAAGGTTTGTTTTGCCGTTTTTATAAGCGGCAACATTGTCCGGATTGGCTGCTATTATATCATCGATGATTTTTTCAATCGCACCGGTATCAGTAACTTGTTTCAAGCCTTTTTCCTCAACGATTTTTTCCGGATTTTCACCAGTTTGAGCCATGATTTCAAAGACATCTTTGGCAATTTTGCCGGAAATAACTTCGCTATTTATCAAATCAATCAGTTTTCCTAAGTTCTCAGGCGTTATCGGGCTTTGAGTTATTTCAAGCTTTTTCTTGTTGAGCATTGAGAAAAAGTCGCCCATCAGCCAGTTTGCCACTTTTTTGGCATCATGTCCTGTGGCTGCTTTTTCAAAAAACTCGGCTGTTTCTTTGTTTTCGCAGATAACATCGGCATCATAAGTAGTCAAACCCATGGTTTCGATAAATCTTTGTTTTTTGGTATCAGGAAGTTCCGGTAATTCCGATTTAATTTTTTCAATATACTCATCAGATAAAACAAGCGGCGGTAAATCCGGCTCCGGAAAATAGCGATAATCATGAGCAAATTCTTTTTTACGCATAACTTTGGTTTGTCCACTTGCCGGATCAAACTGACGAGTTTCCTGAATAATTTCGCCACCGTTTTCATAAACTTCAACGTGTCTTTTTGCCTCCCATTCAATAGCTTGCATAACAAACTTAACACTGTTGACATTTTTCATCTCGCAACGAGTACGCAATTCATCAGAGCCGTACGGACGCACCGAAACATTAACATCACAACGCATTGAACCTTCGTCCATATTGCCGTCGCAAGTGCCTAAATAGCGCAAGATTGAGCGCAGTTTACGCAAAAAGGCTCCAGCTTCTTCCGGCGCTCTGAAATCCGGTTTGGTAACAATTTCCATCAATCCTACTCCGGCACGATTAAGGTCAATAAAACTTTTGGTTGGGCTTAAATCATGAATCGACTTTCCGGCATCCTGCTCAATATGCATACGCTCAATACCTATCTGTTTAGAGGTACCG
>ONLJ01000117.1 GCA_900318605.1 uncultured Rhodospirillaceae bacterium
TCGCGGTGCGGCGCATCCGCGAATCAAGGGATCTTTGCTCCGGCGGTTGCGCTTTTTAAGCGCATAAATCCGCCGCTTCCTTATTCTCTATATAATTAAAGGTCTCTGCGAGGCGGTTTCAATAAAATAAAAGAAAAAGCAAATTAATTACGATAAATATATTTTTTTAAAAAAATGAAAGTAAATTTAAGCAAGAGGAGGAAAACAAACAACCTCAAAATGTTGTTTGTTGACGACGGGCGAAGTTCCCCGGCGAGCAAGGAAGCGATAGCGCCCTGTGGCGAGCCGATGGGAACGAGTGACCGAAGCTTAAATTTTCATATTGAAAAAAATAAAAATAAATTTAAGCAAGACAATCCCGTCCCTGACCACCAACAAAAAAGATAACACTCCCTTTTTGGGAGTGTTATCTTTTTTTCTTGAGTGAACACGGATAAAAACGCCGACACGGAATCGCACAAAATCAGAGCTTACTTAAAATCGTCATAAATCGAAAGCAACAAAAGCACACCTATAAAAACAGGTATAATATATCGTACCGAAAACAGGTAATATTTAGCAAACGGACCATTGACTTTGCTGCTAATTCCGATGTTGCGGAATAAAACTTTATAAGCGCCGAATCCAACAAATAAAGACATTGTTACAGCCATTATTGAAGTGGTATACGCAGTTGACAAGTGGTCAAACAAATCAAATAAATTACGTCCAAAAATTTTGAATTTCTGCGTTCCTGAAAAAGACAGCGCCACCGAAGTCAATCCGATAATAGAGATTGCCAAAACAGTAATAACGGCGCTTATCCGTTTCATTTTGTATTTCTGAATAAACAGATTCGTTACGCCTTCATAAACCGAAATTACCGAAGTTAGTGTCGCCAATAATAACAATAAATAAAACATTACCGACCAAAATCCGCCGCCTGCTACGTTTTGAAATACAAGCGGTAAACTGATGAATGTTAATCCCGGACCGGAAGTTGGGGCAATTCCTGCCGAAAATATCGCCGGAATAATAATGATGGCGCTTAAAAATGCTGCTAAAGTATCAAAAATTTCTATTGATTTTACCATGCTGAAAATATTGTCTTTATTAGACATATACGAGCCGTAAACGAGCAACATTCCGTAGCCTAACGACAGTGAGATAAAAGCTTGTCCGAGAGCTGCCGAAAATACTTTGGCAAAGCGGAAAATATCAAATCCGCCTTCGTTGAACCCCAAAGATTTCCAATCCGGCTTTAACAAAAACTCAAATCCCTGCTCTGAGCCTTTTATAAAAAACGATTGGACGGCCAATGCTACAAAAATCACAAACAAAACCGGCATCAAATAGTAGCTTACACGCTCAATTCCGGACTTCACACCACAAGCAATAATAAGGGCGGTAAAGAGTAAAAAGACTAAAGCGCAAGCATATTGCAAAGGAAAATTATGGCTTAAATAATTAAAACTATCGCTCAATTTTTGAGCATCGGAAAGCAAAAACAGATTACCGTTAATTGCTTCAAAGAGGTAATAAACCACCCAACCGGCGACCAAAAAATAAAACGAAATAATCAAAAATAACCCGAAAATTCCGAACCAACCTCCGAAAAACTTCCACCACCATAAGTGTTTCATACCGGCTTTTTCGCCGATTACACCGAAAGTATCGACGATACTGGAACGGGCGGTACGTCCGAGTGCAATTTCGGTTATCATAATCGGATTGCAGATAAAAATCAAAATCAGGGTATATAAAAAAATAAAACCGAACCCACCATATTCTCCGACGAGATAAGGAAATCGCCAAATATTGCCCAAACCGATGGCTGAACCGGCAGCCGCAAGTATTGCTCCCCACTTAGAGCTGAAATTTTCCGTTTTCATAAAAAAAAGTCCTTGTTTTTAGTTCTGTCGTATTATAAACACAAAAAACTTCAATGCAAGAAATTTGTTCAACGGTTTATCAAAGAGATACTTTTTTGGTGTTTTTTTATAAAAAAATGTTGCAATATCGGAAATAATGTTTTAGATTGCGCTTGATTTGGATAGATGGCCGAGTGGTCGAAGGCGCACGATTGGAAATCGTGTGTACCTCCAAAGGGTACCGAGGGTTCGAATCCCTCTCTATCCGCCA
>ONLJ01000116.1 GCA_900318605.1 uncultured Rhodospirillaceae bacterium
AGCTGAACTTGAACGCGAGACAAATCTCGTTGGAATCACCAATAAAAAACTCCCCGAAGAGGGGAGCTTTTTTATTTGGTATTCCGATAAGCTTTTTAGAAAAAATATCTAGCGCCTAAATAAAACTCCACCGGCTCACACCGCTGGAGTTTCATCAGTATTATTTTCTATCAGAGATTTATGATTATTGATGAAACAATACACACCATCTTTTTTCTTCTCCTAAAAAACACAAATTTCTGGATTTTTTGGTTTAAATGATGTACCAATCTTGCTAAAGGAGAATAAAATGTACAGCGAACGCTTTCAGCAATTTATCGAGATGTGGCGCAAAGACTTTGCCATCGAGCGCAGTATGAATGAAAAAGTTTGTGTTGACCGCGACGGCAATCCGATTCCGTGGTACACCTATCCGGCGATTGAATACATCTCGCAATTTGATTATCACGATAAAACAATTTTCGAGTTCGGCACCGGCTATTCTTCAATGTATTGGGCAAAACGCGCCAAAAAAGTTATCAGTATTGAAGACAAACCCGAATGGTTTGAAAAGTTCTCTCAAGAATTTAAGGCTGATAATTGGCAAATGCGCTACTGTGATGAAAAACAAGGTTATGAGGATACGGTTTTCGCCGACAACGAGAAATATGATGTAATTATAATTGACGGAAAACGCCGAGCCGAATGTGCCGCAAACGCAGTTAAATCCTTAAAAAAAGGCGGAATGATTATCTTAGATGACAGCGACCGCATAAATACCAGTCTGGAATATTTTAATGCCGTAAAAAATTTGCGCGAAGCCAATCTTCTACAAGTAGATTTTTACGGTTTCTGCCCGATGAACAACTATACCAAAGCCACTTCGATTTTCTTTTCGCGTGATTTTGATTTTGCCTCGCTTTATACGGTTCAACCGATTAACGGACTAGGCAATATCTGGTCAATGAGTCGCAAAGAACGTAAACAATTTTTCAAGAAACAGGATTATCCGGTTGAAGGTCAGGAGGAATAAATTATTTTTTCACGATTCGCGGATAATTTGATTATTTTTAACCGTCAAAAACTCCCCTTTACCGCGGAGCAACGAAAAATTTTGCACTTCAGTCGATGTTATCCATGCCTGCAAATTAAGCGCACAAATTTTATCTAAAAGAGCATCACGTTTTTGATTATCCAAATGGGTAGCCACCTCATCAAGCAACAAGACCGGAGCAAATCCCTTATCTAAAATCTGGCACTTGGTCTGAGCCAGAATTATGCTTATCAACAAAGCTTTTTGCTCACCGGTCGAGCATAAATCAGCGGGCATTTTTTTCTTTTTGAAATAAACCTTAAAATCCGTATGATTAACTCCGTCAACCGAGTTTGAATTTATCACGTTTACCCTTTGCTTGGCCAAATTTTCGGTATAAAAATCTTCGACTTCAAGCGCCGATTTGGCATCAAGCATTTTTTCGATTAAGCCGTCAAGTTCCAGTTCAACATCGGGAAAAACATCATCGGGTTCATGCAAAATAAACGTATTTAGCCGAGCGACCAATTCCCGCCTTGCCGCAGCAATCGCTACTCCCAAAGATGCCATATCCCGTTCAATCGAACCAAGCCAATAAATGTCCTGATTTCCCGATTTCAACAGCTGAAACCACTGGCGATAAAGATGTTCGAAATTTGCCGTTCTTTTTGCATGTTCCAAATCGAACGCATAAACAAGCCTATCAAGAAAACTGCGCCGCGGTTGCGGTCCGCCTTGAAACAGCCTGTCCATCTGCGGAGTAATCCACACGGCAGAAATATATTTTCCAAGCTCACTTTGTTGAGTAATTTTCTGCTGATTGATTTTTACGATTCGCCGCTCATAACTGCGGATTTCATCTTCATCTCCAATCTCGGAGGAAAGCTGTTTTTGAATACCGGTACCGATTAAATATTCATCGCCGTTTTTCAATATTTCAGCTGCAACAGACCAACCGGTTTCGGTCGAACTTCCGATTCTTTTAATATCGGCAAGTCTAGCGCTTCTGATACCCCTTCCCGGAGTCAAAAAAGAAATAGCTTCAAGGATATTAGTTTTTCCACTACCGTTATCACCGGTAATTATAATCGGATTGATGCCGGCGTTAATTCTGAGCGCCGCATAGTTTCTATAGTCAGATAAAGTCAGGCATTTAACACCTGACTTTTCTTTAGAAATTTCTTTGATTTTTGCGCTTAATTCACTCAATCTCAGACTCTCATCGGCATCAAAACGTAAATTGCACTGGAATCGGAGGTATCGTGGATAACCGAAGGCGCCGAACCGTCGCTGAAACTGAACTTAGCATTTTCGCCTTTAATCTCGGCCAAAATATCCAAGAGATAACGGAAATTATAACCGATTTCCAACGATTCGCTGTCATAATTTGCTTCAACTTCCTCAACCGCGCTACCCCATTCCGGGCTGGAAGTCGTAATGATAACATGGTTTGTATTGATAATCATTTTAACAGCACGAGTTCTTTCGGCCACAACTGAAACGCGGTCAACGGCCGTCGCCAAACTCTTAACATTAAGTTCCAAAATTTTATTGTTTGATGTCGGAATAACGCGCTCATAATCAGGATAAGTACCGTCAATTAACTTTGAAGCCAAGGTAACATCATCTAAAACAAAGCGAACTTTGCTGTCTGATAAAGAGATATTAACGTTTTCCGCTGAAGTATCGTCCAAGAGTTTGCGAATTTCCCCGATAGTTTTACGCGGCAAAATCACACCCTGCATATTTTCGGCACCTGCCGGCAGAGGCGATTCGACACAAGCCAAACGATGTCCGTCGGTGGCAACAATTCTCAAAACCTTGGTATCGCCTTCATTTTTCGGATGAATATACAAACCATTCAAATAATATCTTGTTTCTTCGGTAGACATAGCAAATTGAGTACGATCAATAACATCTTTCAAATCTTCGCATTTCATTATAAAGCTGGTCGGCAAAGAATCGGCCGATATTGCCGGAAAATCGGCAACATCAATCGTTGAAAGAGAAAATTTCGAGCGCCCCGAAGAAATGCTTAATTGCTCTTTTTCATCAGGATAAACCAGCTCAACATCGGAACCGTCAGCCAATTTTTTCACGATATCATAAAGCATATGTGCCGGAGCTGTTGTCGCACCGTTTTCCAAAATTTTAGCATCAACAATCTCGGTTATTTCGGTATCCATATCGGTAGCCTTAAAACTGATACCGTTATTATCGGCCTCGATTCTGACATTAGACAATACCGGCACGGTATTGCGCTTCTCGACAATATTTTGCACATGGCTCAAAGTCTTTAATAATATCGCTCTTTCTATCGTAAATCTCATAACACATTACCTATTCTAAAATTAACTGTTTTACCTTACCAAATATTATGCCAAATCAGAATATTTTTTAACATAGTATTCACAATTTTTTTGTTCTAACTTTCCAACTCTTTACGTAAAGCATTAACACTTTCCGCCAAAGCAGTATCCTCGACAATCAATTCTTCGACCTTACGAACCGCGTGCATAACCGTGGTGTGATCGCGATCAAATTTACGACCGATTTCCGGAAGTGAGCGCGAAGTCAGCTGTTTAGCCAGATACATAGCAATTTGGCGCGGACGGGCGACATTGCGGGCGCGACGTGAAGATTGCATTTCTTTAACTGAAATACTGAAAAACTCTGCAACTTTTTTCTGGATTTCATCAATAGTGGTTTTTCTATCCATTGAGCGCAGC
>ONLJ01000115.1 GCA_900318605.1 uncultured Rhodospirillaceae bacterium
GCGAGACGGGAGTATCGCCGCATAAAGCCGACGCAGCGGCGCAGATTTTTTTACAAAAAATCAAGCCAATCTCGTCGCCCCGACCAAAAACAAAAAAAAGATACCCACATGTGAAAACGCATGGGTATCTTTTTTTGATTGTTTTTTATTTTCTGCGCAAGAATGCCGGAATATCCAAATCATCTCCGGAGGGTTCGAAATCTGTCGAATCGCCATCAAATTTTGCTTCTTTTGAAAGCTCGACAACATCGTCTTTTTTACGATTACGAAAACCGATTACTCTTTCAATCAACGTCGGTTTACTTACTTCCGGCTCAATAACCGGCTCCTCTTTTTCCGGTTCAGCCTGCTCAAAAGCATCCTTAAACGACGATACATCATTATCGCCGGCAAACAACTCGGTTTCATCGTCTGACGGCATATCCTGCAACGGCGCCGTACTTTTGAAAAAGTCATCATCTTTTGCGGCAAACGAGGACAAATCGAAATCCTCATCTTTAGATTCCTGCTTTTCCTGATTATTGTTTGAATTGTTCATAATTGCATTAAACAAAGCCGAAGCCTGTGGAACTTCCGGCAATTCATCGGACTTATCGAGCGAAGCAAAATCATTTTCCAAATCATCGCTTACGAAATCGGCCTCATTTTCTTCCTCAAGCTCTGAAATTTCCGGTTCTTCTTCGATAACTTCATCATCAACCGGACTGAGCGAAACCGGAGTACTCGGCTCATCAAAACTCATCGGAGCAACTTCCAGAGTCGGCACATATGACGAATCGTCATAACTGCGGTCAATCAAAGACGGTTCTTTAGTACGAGGTTCCGGTTCTTTTTTGAGATTATCATCTTGAATACCGGTAACTACGATTGAAACACGGATTTTGCCCGACAAACTTTCATCATAGCTTGAACCGAAAATAATATTGGCATTATCATCAACTTCGCCCTTAATAATCGAAGCCGCCTCATCAATTTCCATTAAAGTAATATCCGAACTTCCGGTAATGTTAATCAAAACACCTTTAGCTCCATGCATATTACAATCGTCGAGGAGCGGGTTTGACAAAGCCTGTCTGGCTGCTTCCTGAGCACGATTATCGCCTTCAGCCTCGCCTGTTCCCATAATAGCTTTTCCCTTGTCTTGCATAATATTTCTGACATCAGCAAAATCAAGGTTAATCAATCCCGGCATCATCATCAAATCGGTAATTGAACGCACACCGGAATAAAGCACATTATCCGCGAGCATAAAAGCATCAGCCAACGTAGTATTTTTATCGGCAATACGGAACAGGTTTTGGTTTGGAATAACGATAATACTGTCAACTTCTTTAATAAAATTATTAAGCGATGTTTCGGCGGTTTCCATACGTTTACGACCCTCAAAGCTGAAAGGTTTGGTAACAACGCCGACGGTCAAAATACCTTTTTCTTTAGCAATATGAGCCACAACCGGAGCAGCACCGGAACCGGTACCTCCGCCCATTCCGGCAGTAATAAATACCATATTCACGCCTTCCAGCTCGCGAGCTATTTCCTCACGAGCTTCCTCGGCAGCCTGCTTTCCGATTTCCGGACAGGCACCGGCGCCTAACCCTTGAGTAATTTCAAGTCCGAGCTGAATTTTACGACTGGCCGAAGAATGAGCTAAAGCCTGGGCATCGGTATTTGCGACCACAAAATCGACACCTTCAAGATTTTTAGCAATCATATTATTAACGGCATTTCCGCCACCGCCTCCGACGCCGATTACGGCGATTCGCGGCTTTAAGTGGCTAACGGTTGTGTCGGCAACGCCCAGCTGTATTGACATGTATTATTCCTCCAAAATAAAGATTCTTCAAAAACTTGGTTTGAAGATAAAATAAATAGATTAAGTTTTAGTTACTATTTTCTTATTTTATGAATTTTGCTTCAACCAATTAAAAATTTTTGCGATTTTACCGCTTTCGCCGACCGGATGATTTACAATTTTTTTAGGTCGGCGCTCTTTGGTTTCGGTTGCAAACATCAAAAGTCCGAGAGCCGTAGAGAATACAGGATTATTGATTACTTCCGGCAACCCCTGAATATTGCGCGGCGTACCGATACGCACCTGCTTGTCCAGAATAAGGGCGGCAACATTTCTGATACCCGGAAGCTGACTGCAACCACCGGTCAAAACCACGCGATGATTTTTCTGTCCGGCCAAACCGTGAGCAGCAAGCTTATGTGCAGCCATCTCAAAAATTTCTTCCACTCGCGGAGCTATAATTCCGATTAAATCCGAGCGATGAATTTGGCGGATTGAGCTATCATCTTCTTCACCCAACGGATACACATTTAGAACTTCATATTCATCGTGGCTGACCATAAACGCACAACCATGGAGAATTTTCAAATCTTCGGCATGAGCAAACGAGGTTGTAAGCCCTTGAGTAATATCTTTGGTAATATTGATTCCGCCGACCGGAATTGTTGAAAAAGCAACCGGATAACCATGTTTAAATGTAGCGATACTGGTAGTTCCGCCCCCGATATCAATAATAGTTGCGCCGTATTCTTTTTCATCATCAACCAGACAGGCCATACCGGAAGCATAAGCTGAAAGAATTTTGTTTTCGATATCCAAATGTGAAGCCTCAACAACAGAAGAAAGAGTTTTATAAGTTATACTAGGATAGAGTCCGAGCATAATATTTACCGCCAACTCCTCTCCATAAATATTCATCGGATCTTTAATATCTTCTCCGCCGTCAATTTTATAATTTATCGGAATACAATGGATAAGTTCGTTATTATCAATGTTGATTTTATGCAAACCGCGCTCAATAACCTTATTCAAATCGACCTCGGTAATCGGCTTATTTTTATGTAAAGGGAGTGTAGCACTGCGGAGTCTGCTTGAGGTTTTATCACCGGAAACATTAAGTATCACACTATCGATTCGCTCATTGGCCATTTGTTCGGCAGTTTCAACTGCATTACATACCGAGATAGTTGCCTGATTGATATCGGTAATCACTCCGTTTTTAATTCCCTGCGAAGCGTTATAACCATAGCTGACGATTTTAATTTTCTTATCGCGCGTAATATGCGCAATAATACAACAAATTTTCGATGATCCGATATCAAGTGCAGCAATAGTGGAACGATTCACCTTTTTTCCCTTTATTCTTAATTTTTCACACCGACAAAATCGGCTTCGGCATTGTTACCGCTTTCACCGATTTTGACAATAACTTTATTTTTCAATCTTAAATCAATGAAAGTTAATTTACGTTTAAGAATTCCTTTTGTTTTATTTAATTTAACAAGTTTTTTCCAAGCCTGCTCGACATCATCTTGCGGAAGTTTTACGGTAATACCGTTTTCCACATCGTCAAAAATCAAATCCCAGCGACGTTTTGAGATAAAATTCGCGGCCTTTACTCTGGAGAGCATTTCTTCATCGCTTTTCAAAATTTCCAACAGAGAATTGATATTTTCCGGCGCCCCTTCGCCTACTATCAGCAACAATCCCTTTTGCGGAACATATTCGGTTTCGATAATTTTACCGTCCTCATCTATCGGATAAAAATCATTATGATATTGCCAGATAGATTTAACTTTCTTTTCCTTCAAACCGATATGCAAAACATTCGGAAAATAACTGCGAGTAATACTGACATCTTTTACCCACGGAAGAGTTTTAATTTTTTTACCCAAATCGTTTAAGTCCACTTCAAGAATATTATCATCACGGTCCAAATTTATTACGTTTAAAATATCCTTTTTTGAAGTTTTATTTCGACCTTCAACAGTAATATCGTCTATACCCCAACCGATTGTAGCCGTACTTTGATACAACTCGCTGATAAGCGAATCGATATGCCTGCTGACTAAATTATGCCGAACTGTTATAATGGTAAAAGTTACAAGCCAAATCATACCTAAAAGCAACAGATTTCCGATAAGCCGATAAGGCCACAAAACAGGTACATATATTCGATTTTCCGTATTCATTTTTTATGCTTTCCGATAATTTTAACTTCCCATACAAGAGAAATATTTTCCTGTTTTTTGACTCTTTCAATGACGGTATTACCCAGAGTTTCTATATCTTCGGCGCTTGCGGTTCCGTCATTTACCAAAAAATTGCAGTGTTGTGGCGAAAAACTCGCCCCGCCGATTTTTAAGGTATCTCCGCCGACTGCTTTAATCAACTTCCACGCAGCAGATTGCGGCGGATTTTTGAAAGTCGAACCGGCAGTGCGAATATTCTGCGGCTGA
>ONLJ01000123.1 GCA_900318605.1 uncultured Rhodospirillaceae bacterium
AAAAATATCGGGAAGTGATTGGGAGCATTATCGGCAGCTTTATAAAAATAAGATATTGCCTCCTGATGAAAGCCGCGTTGCTGGGCAATCAACCCCAAAAGATTAAGCACATCGGCATTATTCGGAGCCGTCTCCAATATCTGGCGATAGATTTGCTCGGCCTCGCCCAATGCACCGTTTTGATGGAGTTCCACGGCCTTTTGAAACATCAATTCATAAGACATATTTTTCGCCGCAATTATTGTTCAATGGCGTAAATATCCTTAACGCTCCAGTTGTTGTTTTCTTCCGGAGCAAGCACATAAATTACCCTTCCGTGACACAAACCGAACCATGTTCCGTTACAAGTGCTGTCGGTGTATAACTCAACATTTTGGTTATTAAGCAATTTCTTCTCGGTAAATTTATAGCTGATTTCGGTCGGACGGTCAATACCGGAATCGGTTAAGAATATAAATCTCGGAAGTTTAGCTTTTTTACAACCTTCGAGTTCCGGATTGATAGTGCATTTGACCACTTGTTCAACGGCACAAAATTGAGGATTATTATCCGAGCAATCAGCGTTCAATTCATCTTTTTTGAAAGTAAACAGCGTATCCGGAAGTTTCGGCTCCGGCACTATCACTGTTTTTTGTTCCGCTGAAACGGTTTTTTGCGGAGTTTTTTGAAGCAAATACCAACTGAATCCGAGCAAAACAACTAAGAGTAAAGCAACTAAAATTTTTTTCATTTGATTAACTTCCTAAAATTAAAAATGATATTCAATACCGGCCGAATATTCGATTTGATGATCAAAATCCGAAATCCTGTCAAAGCTGACATAGCGGGCGATTCCTCTTAATTGCCAGTTTGAATTTATACTGTATTTCAAACCGCCGCCGAAACGATAACCCCAACCGGAATCGTTATGATGTTTTTCGCCCTTAATTTTTTGAGCAAAAACATATTCTCCGACACCGGCGGTTGCAATCAAATCAAAACGACTATCACAATCAAGCGGCAGATAAGCCATTAAATCCAAGCCGTACGAACGATAAGATGTTCTGGTTTTAACATCATTGATATAATGATTATCATAATCGGTTTGATTAAAGAAAAGCTCGGTACCGAAATATTTACCGTAATCCGAACCAACAAAAATTCCTCCGACATTATACGAAGGCTTTGCACCTTTGGCGTGCGTTTTTGCAAAACTGTAAGAGGCCCCGATATACGGTGTATATTTATAACTGTCGGCATAACTTTCAGAACAAATCAATGCGGTTGCGCCGATAAGAGTAAAAAATATTGTTCTTTTCATACTGTTTATCCTTTATTTAACACTTTTATTGTATTATAATCATTAAGGTAAAAAAAATAAAGCAATTTATAAAAGACATTGTGCAAAAGCGGTGCAGATTTTTAAAAGACAGAGAAAGGAATTGCCTGATGGTAAACGAATATACCCAAAGCGGACGTTCAATGATAGAGATTATGGGATACATGATTGTATCGATGTTTTTGATTGCCGGTGTTGCCAAGATTGTATCCGGAGCATATAATAACTATAAAATAAGCCAAGCAAGCATGCAAATTTCCGATTTAGCCGGCACGATAGTAAAGGCATCTGCCGCCGATTCAAATTACGGCGAAGTCGTCGATATCATAAATAACAATATTACCGATGACGATATGAAAGCCTTAAAACTTAAGGAAAGAAAGAATTTTATTCCGAAATCATACCGCGTGGTCGGAGATAAAATATATAATGTTTTCGGCAGCGAAGTACAGGTTTCGATTCCCTCAAGTGATGACGATGTCGGAACCAGAGGCGATCAATTTGCCATTCAGTTTTTAGGACTTGACCGCGAGCAGTGCATAGAAATGATGAGTAAAGAATGGATAAACAACAGCGTGGTAGACCTTTACGCCATAGTATTAAATTCAACCAATTACTGGTTTTGGCCGGTATATCACCCGGTTGCGGCAAACAACGAGCATGCACTGCCGGTTAAAATGATTGACATTGCCGGCGACGGGGATTCAAATGAAGGCCTGTGCGGCTCGGATAATAACATAATGTGGGTATTTAATTAAGTTTGTGCTTGCATTATTTTAAATAATATTGTTAGCTGAACGAAATAAGTTAAGTTTTGTATTAAGGAGAAAAAAAATGACTGCTTCCATAGTGTTGCCACCGGATTATAAACCATCTGCCGATGAAGAATATATGAACGAAATGCAGTTGGAATATTTCAGAAAAAAGTTGGAAAATTGGAAAAAATCGATTGTTTCACAATCGGCAGATACGCTTGAAGATTTGCGCCAGGGCGGACTAAATCAGCCTGATGAAATTGATCGCGCTTCGATGGAAACCGACAAAGCATTGGATTTGCGCACCAAAGACCGTATCAGAAAACTAATAAGCAAAATAGATGATGCTCTGGAGCGCATTGAAGACGGAACTTACGGATATTGCGAAGAAACCGGAGAACCTATCGGAATTGAAAGACTAGAAGCCCGTCCGATTGCCACTCTGTCGATTGAAGCCCAAGAGCGCCATGAAAGAATGGAAAAAACTTTTGACGATGAAAATTAAGAAATGTCCATAGGCATAAAAAATTTCATTTTGGCATCAGCATCGCCGCAGAGGATAAGTCTGTTGCGACAGATTGGTTTTGAGCCGGAAAGAATATGCCCTGCGGATATAGATGAAACAACTCAAAAGGGAGAAAAGCCGTTACCGTATGTCCGTCGAATGGCTTTGCAAAAAGCAACTCATATTGCAAACCTTAATCCGAAGCACAATGTATTAGCATGTGATACGGTGGTTTGCGCCGGCAACAGAATTATACACAAATCAAAAAATGATAAAGAGCAACGCGAAGTAATGAAACTGCTGTCCGGCAGAACACATAAAGTTATAAGTTCGGTTTGTCTGATTGATAAAAACGGCAAAGCTCATCAACGTACCGTATCAACCAGAATAACTATGAAAAGACTTTCCGACGAAGAATTGGACGAATACGTTAAAGACGGCGAATGGAAGGGTGTTTGCGGTTACAAAATAGAGGGGAAAATGGCCGGCTATGTTTCCCGACTGGTCGGCGATTATTCTTCGGTTGTAGGCTTACCATTGAATGAGACCATGAATTTATTAAAAGGAGTAGGTATAAAATGAACGCTCGAAAAATTATATATGATAAAAATGATGAAGTATCGGGAATAGCTGTTTATGATGATAGTGGGCTGATGGAAATTGATATTTTCGATGCCAAGCGTGCGCTTGAAGGCAATGTTTTCTTAGCCCGCATAGATAAAAAGATTAAGTTGGCCAATGATAAGACAGCTTTCATGGTCAACATCGGCGACGGCACGGAAGCGTTTTTGAATTCGTATGAGCCGACATTAAAAGAAGCCAATATGAGTGAAGGCCAAAGCGTAGTTGTTCAGGTAGCACAGGAAAAACACGCCGAAAAGGGAGCAAAAGTGGTGCGCAACATTCAAATTGCCGGCGCTTATGTGGTATATTGCCCGTTCAAATACGATGTTGACGTATCCAATAAAATAAACGATTCCGAAACGGCTGATAAGCTCCGCAAAATCGTTAAGGAAAATTCAAAGCTCAATGAAGGCTGGGTTGTCCGGACGATGGCTGTTGAAGCTGAGGAACACCAAATAATCGAAGAAATGAACAATTTAAGAGAGATATATGAAAATATCAGAAAGAAAGCGCGTTCGGCAAGCGCCCCTGCCCTTCTTTACACAAAAGAAAATCCGTTATTTGAGTATATTCGCCGCTACAAAGATTCTTTACAACAGGTCGTTGTCGATTCTCCTAATTTAGCAAAAGAAGTTTCCGAGATTTTCTCCGGCGATGTGGTTATTCAAAAAGAAGGTTTCGAAGCGTACGGCGTTGATGATGAAATTGTCAATGCCTTAAACAAGAGCGTCAAACTCAAAAACGGCGGTTCTTTACTGATTGAAGAAACGAGAGCTTGCGTTGCGATTGATGTTGACAGCTCAGGAGTAAGCGCCGGCGGTGCCATAGACAACCTTAATGTCGAAGCCGCAAAAGAAATAGCCCGTCAAATAAGGTTGCGCAACCTGTCGGGAAAAATCGTAATAGATTTTGCCGGTTCATCTGAGTACCGCTTTATGAAAAGAGTAATTGAAGTATTAGAAGAAGAATTGGCCGATGATGCTTGTCATAGTCGTATTTTGGGCTTAAGCCGTGCCGGAAACATTGAAATCATGCGCCAGCGCCGTCGTCCGACTTTGCGAGATTTATACACGGTTGAATGTCCTACTTGTCAAGGAAGCGGAAGAGTCGAGCCGTGAGCGAAGCAATAATAAAGATACATAAATGCCCGATTTGCAAAAAGGTTTTTTCCGATGAAAAATATTCGCCGTTTTGCTCAAAAAGGTGTGCCGATGTTGATTTGGGACGTTGGTTTAACGGCAGTTATGCCGTGCCGTCGGAAGACTTGGATGAAATGGAAACGATAGAATTGTATGAGGCCTTAGAAGATGAACAGAACAAAAACGAAAACAGCAATTAAAGATGCCGCGCAAGTTGAGTTCGAGTTTTCGGGCAAAACGCTTAATGTTAATTTAAGCGGAAGTTTTATCGAGCGTGATATCAGCGACTTTTTGAGACAAGCAAATAATTGTTTTCAAAAACCTATAAACGAAGTTCACTTCAAGGACAGGGGGATAGATAATTGGGATTCCTCTCTTTTGTTGCTGATTTTTCAGATTATAGGCACAGCCAAAAATAAAGATATCAAATATGATACATCGGATTTACCGAAGAATTTACAAACCTTGGAGAATTTGGCATTTGCCGTTAACCGTAAACCGGTTCATAACAGCGATGATAGTGTATCGATATTGGAAATAACAGGTAAAAATACCATTGATTTTATCAAGAAATCGACTGATGTCCTTTCGTTTATCCATGATATTTTTAAGTCTGCCGGACGTTTTTTCATCGGTCAATCGGTTACTCGCGGTTCGGATTTTCTTGCCGCCTTACAGGAATGTGGTCCGAAAGCCTTAGGCATTGTGACTCTTATCAGTTTTTTGGTCGGATTGATTTTAGCATTTGTCGGAGCGATTCAATTAAAGGAATTCGGAGCTCAAATTTATGTTGCCAGCCTTGTTACCATCGGGATGTGCCGTATCATGGGTGCGATTATGGTAGGTATAATCATGGCCGGCCGCACCGGCTCAGCTTATGCCGCGACCATCGGCACGATGCAGGTAAATGAAGAACTTGATGCGTTAAATACCATGGGATTATCAATAACCGACTTTTTGGTTTTACCGCGCGTTTTTGCGCTCATTCTGGCGATGCCGATATTAACGATGGTAGCCGATTTTGCCGGAATGTTAGGTGGAGCATCAGTTGGAATTTTTATGCTTAACATTCCATATCAGGAATATATAAACTATTCACTGAAAGCCTTTAAGCTGAACAACTTTTTGGTGGGAATATTTCACGGAGTTTGTTTTGGAATAATCATTGCCATTTGCGGTTGCTATCAAGGTGTTAAATGCGGAAGAAATGCCGACAGTGTCGGCCTTGCAACTACCAGAAGCGTTGTCAGTGCGATTGTAGCCATGATTGTTGCCACCGGTATTATAACCGTTATCTGTCAGGAGTTAGGAATATGAATAAAAAAGCACTGATAGAAGCAAAGGATTTAAGTATCGGATATGGCGATTATGTATTGCTGAAAGATGCAAATTATCAAATCAATCAAGGAGATATTTTCATCATTATGGGAGGCAGCGGTTGCGGAAAAAGCAGCATGCTTCGAGTTTTGACCGGTTTAATAAAACCCTTAAAAGGGAGTGTTATTATTGACGGCACTGATATTACCGAAGCTGAAGATAATGTCCTCCAAAAAATCCGCGAAGAATCGGGGAT
>ONLJ01000110.1 GCA_900318605.1 uncultured Rhodospirillaceae bacterium
CGGGTGTGGTGAAATTGGTAGACACGCCAGACTTAGGATCTGGTGCCGCAAGGTTTAAGAGTTCGAGTCTCTTCACCCGCACCAATAAGGTTTTAACAACATTTTTTAGAGATGAAAATGAAAATAAAAGAAGAAAAATCAAAGGGTTTAATCAAAAAATATACCGTTACCATTGAAGCTGCTGATTTTGCCGCTAATGTGGATAAAAAACTTGCATCCGTTTCAAAAAATATTAAACTTCCTGGCTTCAGAGCCGGTCATGCTCCGAAATCGATGATTGAGCAAAAATACCGTCCGTCGGTTTTGGGTGAAGTTCTTGATGATATGATAAAAGATGCGGTTAACGAGGTTATCGACAGCAACAAGCTCCGTCCGGCAACAACTCCTGATATTAAACTTGACAAGTTTGAAGACGGCAAGGATATAGTATTCTCGATGGAAGCTGAAGTTTTACCTGAAATTAAGCTCGGCGATTTTTCCAAAATCTCTCTTACCAAATATACGGCTGAAGTTCCGGCTGAAGAAGTTGAAAAAGCGATTAAGTATATGGCTGCTTCCCGCCGTGACAGCATCAAGGTTGAAAAGAACCGCGCCTTAAAGAAAGGCGATATCGCGGTTATTGACTTTGTCGGCTCGATTGACGGCGTTGAGTTCCAAGGCGGGAAAGGCAACGCTTATCCGTTAGAAATCGGCTCCGGCTCATTTATTCCGGGCTATGAAGATCAGCTTATCGGTCATAAAGCCGGCGAGACGGTTGAAGTTAAAACAACTTTCCCGAAAGATTATCATGCCAAGGATTTAGCCGGTAAAGAAGCTTTATTTGTTACTACAATTAAAGAAATTCGTGAAATCAAAGAAGCTGAAATCAATGATGAATTTGCAAAATCAATGGGCGCCAAAGATTTGGCTGATTTAAAAACTCAGATTTCCGCTCGCATATCAGAAGATTACGGCAATGCCTCCCGCATAAAGTTAAAGCGTGATTTATTGGATATTTTCGATAAGGAATATAAGTTTGAAATTCCGCAGAAATTGATTGATGCCGAATATGAAATAATCGAAAAGCAATATAAAGATGCCAAAGCCAAAAATCAGCTTGATGAGGAAGATAAAAACCGCAGTGAAAAAGATATTTTGGCAGAATATAAAGAGATTGCTCTGCGCCGCGTTAAACTCGGCTTATTGCTTTCCGAAATTGGTAATTCCGAAAAAATTACCCTTACGGCTGATGATGTAAACAAGGCGATTATGAACGAAGCCAAAAGATATCCGGGACAGGAAAAAATGGTTATGGACTACTATTTGAAGAACAAACAAGCAGTTGAAGCCATAAAAGCTCCTGCCTATGAGGAGAAGATTGTTGACTTTGTTTTGAGCAAGGCAAAATTATCCGATAAAAAAGTTTCGGTTGAAGAGTTGTATGACTTTAGCGAAAAAGCTCCGGCCAAAGCTAAAAAGACAACCAAAAAATCGGCTTAAAAAAACACTTTTGATTTCTTCGAACCCTCGCCGTAATTTCTGCGGGGGTTATTTTTATATCTTGAATAAGATTCCTAAACCGGCAGAAATTATGATATAAATAAAAACATTCTTGCGATAAAAGCTCATACAAATCAGCAAGAATGCTAGCAATCCGGCGGTTTTATAATCAAAAACAGCCGTCTTTGCCACGTCTAATCCGGCAAACAAAATCAGCGCCATCACTGCCGGACGGATACCGCTCAAAACATCGGAAACATAGTGGTTATTTTGCCACCTATCCAATATTTTCTGCACAAAATAAATCACGATTACCGCCGGCAAAACAAGACTCAAAGTTGCAACAATCGCCCCCGAAATACCGGCGGTTTTGAAACCGGCATAAGTTGCCATATTGACACCTATCGGCCCCGGAGTTGATTGCGAAATTGCAATCATATCAGTCAGTTCAGTGGTCGTAAACCAATGATATTGGGCGGCCAAATCAAACAAGAACGGAATTGTTACCAACCCACCGCCGACGGCAAAAAGTCCGATTTTGAAAAACTCAAAGAACAGCAAAAAATATATCATTTTTCACTCCTTTTAAAATTCGGAATAAATGCGCCGGCAGATGCCAAAATAACTATCGCTACCGCCGAAAAATTGAAAAACCAGAGCAATCCTGAAGCAATAAAAAACACTAAGTAATCTCGCTTGTTTTTAATTCCTTTACGCCATAAATCGACCACTGTCATAATAATCAGCGCCACCACACTCACGCGGATTCCGCCGAATGCCCATTGCAGATATTGATTATCCATATATTGCCGCAACAATGCAGCCACCAAAATTATGATAATTAGCGACGGAGTAATTACCGCCAGTGTCGCACTAAGCATACCGGCAAATCCCCGTAATTTATAACCTATAAACGACGAAGCGTTGACGGCGATAATCCCCGGAGTACACTGCCCGATTGAATAATAATTCAAAAGTTCTTCTTCGGTTATCCATTTTTTCTTATCGACCACTTCGGTTTTCAAAATCGGCAACATGGCATAACCGCCGCCGAAAGTAAACATTCCCATTTTACAAAAAATCGCAAACAGTTCCAATAAAGAAATCTTTTTCATTTATAAAACACCTTTGCTTTTAAGCAAATCCTTAACGACTTCCGAAGCCATCAAAAGCCCGACCACAGGCGGCACAAATGAAACACTGCCGGCGGTTTGACGTTTTGAACTTTGTTCATCACTTTTAGCCGGCTTAAGCGGAGATTCCGGAGAATAAACCACTTTCAGATGATTGATACCGCGCACTTTTAATTCCTTGCGCATAACTTTTGCAAGCGGACAAACTCTTGTTTTGGAAATATCACAAATTTCAAACTCCGCCGGATTAAGTTTATTGCCGGCACCCATCGCCGAAATAATCGGAGTTTTAGCAATGTTTGCCTGCATAACAAGAGCAATTTTGGCACTGACCGTATCGACGGCATCAACAATGTAATCATAAACCGAAAAATCAAAATCTTTAGCATTTTCGGGAAGATAAAAGCATTGATATGTATTGATTTTGGCTTCCGGATTTATATCCAGAGCCCGATTTTTCATAACTTCAACCTTTGATTTTCCCAAAGTCGAGTGAAGCGCTATAATCTGACGATTTAAGTTGGTGAGACTGACGACATCATTGTCAATAAAATCAAGCTCGCCGACACCGGCTCTGACAAGAGCCTCTGCCACATAACCGCCGACACCGCCTATACCGAAAACCGCCACGCGCGAATTTTTCAGCACCTTCAGCGCCTCTTTCCCGAGCAATATTTCTTCCCGATTAAATTGTGTTATCATTGCCTTTCCTTTTTTTATCAAAATATCGCTAAAAACTGAAAAGTAAAGCATTTTATTTTTCATAAGAATTTTGATAACGATTACTCATTTTTCAAAATCTGATTTTTCGTGTTTTTTGTAATTTTATTATTGACTTTATCTTTTTTTACGTTTATTAAGATAGGAGCCATGGCGGATGTAGCTCAGTTGGTTAGAGCGCTGGTTTGTGGTACCAGATGTCGAGAGTTCAAGTCCCTTCATCCGCCCCATTTTA
>ONLJ01000112.1 GCA_900318605.1 uncultured Rhodospirillaceae bacterium
GACTCCTCGCGATTGCTTGATTTATCGGAAGAAAATGTCATTACAGACCGACACTTTTACGACCTTCCGAAAATTTTGCACTCTGATGATGTTTTGGTCTTTAACGACACCAAAGTGATTCCCGCCAGACTCTATGGAAAACGCGGCGACGCACTGGTTGAAGTTACGCTCTATCATCCCGAAGACGGAATCCGTTGGTGGTCATTTATCAAAAATTCAAAACGCTTAAAAGTCGGAGATACGGTGCGATTCTACACCGCCGAAATAAGCGCCGACGAATCGGATTTTTCAGCACAAATTGTTAAGAAAGATGAAGAAGACGGAGTTTTGATAAAGTTTGATTGCAACCCCGATGAGCTGGGCAAAAAGCTTGAGCAATACGGCTCAATGCCATTACCTCCTTACATTAAAAGAGAAAAGCCGCTTGCCGGCCTTTGGAATCCTTATAATGATAAAGAAGATTATCAAACGGTTTATGCCAAGCATGAGGGAGCTGTTGCCGCTCCGACTGCCGGTTTGCACTTTACCGATTCGCTTTTAAAAAAGATTGATGAAATGGGAGTAAAGCGCGTATTTTTAACGCTTCATGTCGGTGCCGGAACTTTTCTGCCGGTAAAAACCGATGACACTGACAATCATAAAATGCATGCCGAATACGGAGTTATCTCGCCCGAGGCCTGCGAAATAATCAATCAGGCCAAACGCGAAGGACGAAGAATTATTGCCGTCGGCACAACTTCGGTTCGTCTTTTGGAAAGCGCCGCCGATGAAAAAGGTGTGTTACACCCGTTTTGCGGCGAAACCGACATATTCATTACTCCGGGATATAAATTTCGCATCATCGATATGATTATAACCAATTTCCACTTGCCGAAATCAACTTTATTTATGCTGATTTGCGCGATTGCCGGAACAAAAAGAATGAAAGAAGCTTATGCTCACGCCATCAAAGAAAAGTATCGCTTTTATTCTTATGGCGACAGCTCGATATTAAAATGTGTGAACAAAATCTGAGTTCGCTTCAGAAATAAGCTTCCGGTTTTTAATTGATTTTTTAAGATTGTGCCTGTAGTATATTACTCAGGCACTGATTTATTTTGTGCTTAGCGCCCATAAAACGGTGCGGAGTTTCTAAAGGCTCTCCAAATGCGGCGAGATATACGCCGACAACATTATCAGCTTGTTTTAAGGCTGATGATGTATATATCCCCGATTATCATGGTCGGGGAGATTCCGACATATACAATAGGAGCTTTCGTACTCTAAAAGTCGGGATAGTCACTTCATTTGGATGATTTTTAGACTCTCCGACCGCCTTAATTAAGAGGTGGTCTTTTTTTATCAGATAGGAGAGATAATAAGGCTATTTAATCAGACCGAATTTCTTTTTGCCTTGAGAGATTTTAACCGCACCGTCAACCAAGTCGGCTTTAGTGATGACATAATTTTCATCGGTAACCGGTTTGTCGTTAATTTTCAAACCGTTCTGTTTAATCAAACGACGAGCCTCGCCTTTACTTGATACAAATCCGATTTGCAAAAAGGCATCCAAAACTCCGATTCCGGCATTTAAATCCGCTGAAATGGTCGGCAATTCTCCGCCGGCTATTCCTTGTTCAAAAGCTTTAACGGCGGTTTCCATCGCATTTTTTGCTTCCGATTCGCCGCGGCAAATTTTAGTAGCCTCAAAAGCCAAAATCTTTTTAGCTTCATTGATTTCTTTATCTTTTAAGGCTTCCAAACGGCGCACTTCATCCATCGGCAAATCGGTATAAATTCTCAAACATTTACCGACTTCAGCATCGCCGATATTGCGGAAGTATTGAAAATAATCATAAGCCGGCAATTTTTCCTCGTTAATCCATACGGCATTGCCCTCGGATTTACCCATTTTTTTGCCGTTGGAATCAGTGATAATCGGACTGGTAAAACCGAACAATTCTGTATCATAGCGCCTACGACCGAGTTCGGTTCCGGAGGTTATGTTACCCCACTGATCAGCGCCGGCAATCTGGGCGCGGCAACCGTATTTTTGCAAAAGTACGCAGAAGTCATAACCTTGGAGCAACATATAATTAAATTCCAAAAATGACATCGGCTGTTCACGCTCAAGGCGGCTTTTCACGCTGTCCATCGTGAGCATACGATTAACCGAATAACAAGTTCCGATATCGCGCAAAAAGGCAAGATAATTGATATCTTTGAACCAATCCCAGTTATCAACCATAATCGCATCGGTAGCACCATCGCCGAACTTCAAAAACTTCGAAAATGACTTTTTTAAGCCTTTAATATTATATTCCAAAGTTTGTTCATCTAAAAACGGACGAAGCTTATCTTTTCCGGACGGATCGCCGATTCTGGCTGTCGCACCGCCGACCAAGGCAATCGGCTTATGCCCGCATTTTTGGAACCAGCGCAACATCATCAGCGGCACAATATGCCCGACGTGCAAACTGTCCCCGGTCGGGTCGGAACCCAAATAACCCACCGCCGGTTTTCCTTTTTTTTCACATTCCGCCAAGTACTCATCAAAGCCCTCGATATTGGTACATTGGTTGTAAAAACCGCGTTCCTGCATTATATTTAAAAATTCCGACTTAAACTCAGACATTTGTTCTTTCCTTCATAACTAAATTTTAACGCATATTAGCATATAATTTTTGTATTGCAAGAAAAGAGATTAAGTTTATGACAATAAAACACATAAATTCTTTCGGAATCTTCGGCGGCGCTTCGTTAAACAGCGTACAAACCGCTTTGATGGAAACCGACGGTTTAGATGTTTTTGAGGTAAAAAATACTTCGCAAATTTTTTATCCGGAAACTTTGATAAATGACATTCGTTCGGTAATCGGCCGTAAAGACTTGTCGCTTGCGGATATTCGAAAAGATGAAAAAATCCGCAAAATCGAAGAGGATATCACGCAATTTTATGCCGAAATAATCAATAATGCGAGCGAAACCGAAGAAATAGATGTAGTCGGTGTTGACGGTTTAACCATTTTAAATAAACCGGAAGAAATATGCTCATATCAAATAGATAAAGGACAGGCATTGCATAATCTGGCAGGCAAAAAAATCGTTACTCACTTTCATAAAGCCGATTTACTTTCCGGCGGACAAGCCTCGCCTTTATCACCGGTATTTTTTAGTGCCATAACTCAAAATTGCGAAAAACCGCTCTTAATCATTGATGTTGAAGCGGTAAGCAGCCTCATTCATATCTCGGAAACAGGTTGGATGATTGCCTTTGATTGTGCTCCCGGTGCGGCTATGATTGAAGATTGGACCTATCGTCATGCCAATATGCAGACTGATTATAACGGAACAATGGCGGCATTTGGAAAAGCTGATGAACAGATTATCACTTCACTTCTCAATCATAAATTTTTGCGCCGCAAACCTCCGAAATCGCTTGATATCAGGGATTTCGCCGATAAAAAAGAACACTTGGAGGGATTAACGGTTGAAAACGGTGCGGCAACAGCAACCGCATTTATTGCCAAGGCAATAGCAAAAGCCGCTAAAGAACTCATTGAACAATTACCGGAAAAGATTATTTTAGCCGGAGAAATAAATAAAAATCCGACCTTACGCCGAAAAATAAAACAAGAATTTGCACCTTTAGCAGTCGAAGATTTGCGTGATATTTATAAATATGATTTATCAATCGGCGCTCAGGTTGTTGCATTCAATGCCGTGCGCAGACTCAATAATATGCACATAACTTTTCCAAGTACCACCGGTGCTTACGAACCGCTTTCTGGAGGAGAAATTTATGATTAAAAATAAGAAAAACGACCTTAATTATGAACTGCGAGAAATTACCGTTTCAGTCGAGAATTTGAATAAATATTACGGCGACATCAAGGCTTCAAATAGCATTACTTTCAAGGCTTATAATGGCGATGTTATTGCTCTTTTAGGACCGAACGGCGCCGGAAAATCAACTTTAATGAATATGATTGCCGGCTATCTTGCTCCCTCAAGCGGAAAAATTGAAGTAATGGGAAAAGATATTACCGTTTATCCGCTTGAAACAAAGAAAAACATCGGATTTTTACCCGAAGGTGCGCCGCTTTATCCCGATATCAGCGTAAAAATGTTCTTAAAATATATGGCTGAGCTTCGAGGAGTAAGCAAAAATGAATTGAATACTACGATTGAAACTGCCAATATCAGGGAAGTATTAAATCAAAAAATCGAAACACTTTCCAAAGGTTATCAGCGCCGCGTCGGTTTTGCACAAAGTATTTTGAGCAATCCGCCGATTCTGCTTCTTGATGAGCCGACCGACGGACTTGATCCGAATCAAAAGGACTACATCAGGGCGCTCATCAAGCAAATGGCAGAAGATAAAACCATCATTATTTCCACTCATCTTTTGGAAGAAGCAGAAACAGTCTGCAATCGTATTATTTTAATTGATAAAGGAAAGATTATAGCCGACGGCAACTTAGAAGACATCTTAAAAACAGCTAAAGCCAAAACTCTGCCGGAAGCTTTTCGTAAATTAACCGCAAAGGAAGATTGAAAATGAAGAAATTGTGGATTGTTACAAAAAATGAACTTATGCGCTATTTTGTTTCACCGCTTGCGTATGTTTATCTCTTAAGTTTTTTGGTACTTAATGCTTCGTTTGCTTTGTACTTCGGCGATTTTTTCAACCGCGGCCAGGCTGATTTATACTCGGTATTTTCTTTTCAGCCGTGGATTTATTTGTTGTTTATTCCGGGAATTTCAATGCGCCTGTGGGCTGAGGAATTCAGAAACAAAACCATTATTCAAATAGTAACCATGCCGGTAAAAATCAGCACTTTAGTTTGCGGAAAATTCTTCGCTTCATGGCTGTTTTGCGGATTGGCACTCATTTTAACTTTTCCGTTTTGGCTGAGCGTAAATATTTTGGGAAATCCGGATAACTCGGTAATTGCTCTCGGTTATCTGGCAAGTTTCATTTTGGCCGGTTGTATGCTTGCCATATCGCAAACGATGTCGGCTTTAACCAAAAATCAGGTAATTGCACTTGTTCTTGCCGTTATTGCCAACTTGATTTTCTTTTGGAGCGGAGTGGAATATATCTTAAGCTTTTTCAGATTATTTCTACCGGACAGCATCATTGACGTAATTGCCTCATTTAGTTTTCTAACTCACTTTTCGACCTTAAGTATCGGATTGTTGGAATTGCGGGATATAATCTTTTTTGCTTCCGTAATTATCTTTTTCAATTTCACCACGATTTTGGTTGTAAACTTCCGCACCGCAGGAACTTCCGGTTGGCTGAAATCATCGGAAAAGAATTATTACCTGATTGCATGGTTTATGCTTTTACTGACTTTCTTCGGAATAAATATTTTAGCCAATAATCTTTCGCGCAACATTCAGTTTGATGCCACCGAGGAAAAGCTTTTTACCTTAACCGATGACAGCAAATACGTTTTGAAAAATTTGCCAGAGCCGGTGGTAGCGAAGCTTTATTTTTCTCCGATTTTGGAACAGCGAAATTCCAATCTGCGCGGTATGTTCGACGATATCCGTTTATTGTTGCAAAAATACAAAGATGCCTCAAGCGGAAAATTTGATTACAAGGTTTATAATCCGGCATTTTTAAGCGAAGATGAAGATATTGCTCTGGCTGACGGACTGCAACCGATTCCTTTGATTGACATCAATCAAAATGCCCTGTTCGGTCTGACAATTGAAGATACCTTGCAAAACAAACGGGTTATACCGTTTTTCGCTCAGGAACGACAGGCTAATTTGGAACAAGATATAACCTCAAAAATTTATCAGCTTTATCATAAAAAGAAAACCGTCGGAGTTTTAACCGGACTACCGATTTTCGGAACAACCTCCGATGACGGCTCTGCAATCTCGGAGCGTTGGAAAATTATTGATTTATTGGCAGAAAATTATCATCTTATCAATATCACAAATCCTGAAGATTTTGAACAAAAAATCGATGCTCTGATATTGTTTTCACCGTTCGGTATTCCTGAGCAGTTTATCGAGCCGATTAAAAATTATTCAAAGTCATATGGCAATATTTTGCTGATATTGGATCCGGCCAACGAAGCTTCAAGGCTTTATTCGTTTATGAATAATCGCCTTCAACCGAGCGATATCGGTGAGCTTGCCGATTTTTGGAAAATTCGCTTTTATGATGAATATGTGGTAGCCGATTTAAGCAATTCCATAACGGTTGATGCCACCAGTGACTATAAAAGCAATCCGACATTCACTCAAGACATAATTCAGTTCAAAATCAAGCGTAAGGATATGAATCCTTATCATCCGATAACTCGCCACTTAAACGAAATCATGTTGGCTTCTGCCTCGGTAATAGCGCCTGACGAACAAGCATTTACCGGTAAAGAAATTGAATTTATACCTCTTATCAAAGCCGGAGACATATCGGAGGTTATGAGTTCGAAAGTAGTGATAAACGGGCTTAATCCGCGTGAAATCCTGCAATATTTTCAACCTGACGACAATCAAAAAATATTGGCCGCCGAGGTCCGCGGTTTAAAACCTGATAATCAGTTTGATTTGATTGTCATCGGTGATTCCGATTTTATCTACGACCAATTCTGGGCGACTCAAAAAAGCTTACTGGAATCCGAATATGTAATCAGTAATTTTGACAATGCCAACCTTGTGTTAAACGCACTCGATTATCTGACCGGCAATTCCGATTTAATACAGCTCCGCGGCAAACAGGCAAAAGATCGTTCCTTTGCCGGTGTCGAATATTTAAGACGGCTTAATTCCTTACAATTTTCACGTCAGGAGCAAGAAATTTTTGATAAAATCAATGAAGCTAAAAATGGTATTAACGAAGTTTGGAATAAAAAAGATTTTGAGGGTCGCGAAAACTTCACGGCCGATGAGCTGGCCGCCATATCCAAAGTCCGCAACCGCTTAAACGAACTGCGCCGAAATTTGAGCGAAATCAGGATTCATTCATTTGAAAGCATTAACCGCATCGAGAAATTGACCGTTATTTTTAATCTGGTTTTGATTCCGGTATTACTCAGCGCAATTTTATTGTTGATTAAATTGATAAAAATCATCCGTCGCCGCGAATTTAACTTCAGTTTCAAACCGGATAAAAAACTTTTTAAGCTCGGCGGATTATGCCTCATTACTTTGCTTTGCGCCGGTATTTCGATTTATTATACGACAAAGAGCGAAATTGATATTTATTATAATAAACCGGCATTTCCGAAAGTTATGGAAAACCTGAACAACATTGATAAAATCACACTCAAAACCAATAAGCGTGAACTTGATTTTGAATTGAAAAACAGGATTTGGATTTTGGCGCAAAAACCTGATATGCCGGTTTATCAGGAGAGGATTCGCCGACTTCTGACCACGATTGCCGATGCCCGCTTTTTTGCCCGCAAGAGCAATAAGCCCGAAAATCTGGACCAATTCCATTTATCGCCGATTGAAGATAAAAATTCTTCCGTGATGGAAGTTGAACTTAAATCCGGTTCGAATACGGTGCAAAAGTTTGAGCTTGGCGATATCAATATCGATTTGGGACGAGGCAGTAAGGCAGCCTACATTAAGTTTGAAAATCAATTCCAGGTTTGGGAGATTGTTGCCGATTTCGTAGACATGGAGCTTGACTGGCATAAGTGGACATATTCAAATCTTTGGGATTTACGTTATGGTCGTTTGTCATCGGTCGAAAATATAAAAAGTGAAAATAATATGATTTACCTGCTAAAATATCTTTTAAATACTAAAATTGAAAGTATCAGTGACGATATCCCTTCAGAAAATCCACTGATAACTTCCCGATTCAACATTGAAAACGGTAACTACGCAGTATTTTCGCTTTATCGGGAAAACGACAACTCTTATGCCCGCTTTGAATTTGATTCAAATAACAAAAACAAACATTTGCAGTTTGTAGCCGAATACTTGAATAATAAAATACTGAAAATAAATAATGAAAATGCGGAGAAAATTCTTGAGCAGTTTGAGCGATGAAAAATTAAAAGTTTTAGCGGCAGAAAGCGGAATTGTTTTAGCTGTCATATTGGGTATAATCAAAGGCATAACCGCGCTTTACACCGGTTCATTGTCAATTTTATCTTCCATGATTGACAGTCTTGCCGACGCGTTTTCTTCCGTTATCTCACTGATTGCAGTAAAATTTTCGGCACTTCCGCCGAGCGACAGTCATCGCTACGGTTACGGCAAAGCCGAGGCATTAAGTGCTTTTCTGCAAGCGGCATTCATCATCGGTTCCGGTGTTTTTGTTTTATACGACGGTGTGCGCAGATTTATTAAACCGGAATACATAACCGAAACAACAATCGGCTTGGCGGTAATGATTTTTTCCATTATTGCGACAATGGTCGTAATCAGTTTTCAAAAATACGTTGCCAGAAAAACAAAATCTCTGGCACTCGAAGCCGAGAGCCAACACTATGTCGTTGATATTTTGACCAACTCGGCGATTATTGTTTCATTGATATTCCTGAAATATTTTGATTGGCAGTGGCTTGATATTGTTACGGCCTGCGCAATTTCGGTTTATTTAATTTGGAGCGCCGTAATTTTAGCGTTAAAAGCACTTGATGACATTACCGACCGCGAAGCCGATGACAACACCAAAAAACTAATTACTCAGGCATTGAGCGAAACCAAAGGTGTTTTAGGTTATCATGATTTAAGAAGCCGTGTTTCCGGCGCCAGAACATTTGTGGAAATTCATTTAGAGCTTGACGGAAATTTAACCTTGCTTGAAGCTCATAAAATTTCCGATGAGGTCGAGAAAAAAATTACCGAAAAACTGCCTCAAATACAAATAATCATTCATCAAGACCCGCACGGTTTAAAAGAAAATCGCCTCGATTACAGACTTAAAGGCCGCTGCGACTTGTAAATCTGCTTTTATTGCTTTATATACTGTCCGTCTTTATAAAGATATACGGCATATTTTTCATTATTTTTCGGCGCACCGTTATTAAACATTTTATATCCGAGTTCGGTATTGATACTTTTATTATTTACCTCAGATGCAAGTTTATCATAAGAAAGCGAATGAGCTTTGTTTGCCAACGTTTTCCACAAATTAACCGCCGAATACCCGTAAAGTTCAAGTCCGTCGGTTTCAAGTCCCTTCAAACGCAACTTTACCATTGTTTCGGCAAATTCCGGATTATCACTTTGACTTTCCAACTCCAAAAAATAAGTACCTTCTACCATATCCTTTAAGTATGAAAAATACAGACTTCCGGCATCATATTTATTCACAAATATAATAAACTCATCTTTTTGTTTTTTAAGCGCCTTTACCATCTTTCTGATATTTCGCTCATATCCTAAAACAAAAGCCGTTTCATTGCCGTCATCAACAATCTTTTCAGCCAAATCCTCATAATCATTTTTTGTCAGCGCATAATCATAAGTTTTCAACATTGCCGATTTACCGTGCGTTGAAAATTCATTTAAGATTGCATCGGCATCAGCTTTACTTTCGGCATATTCCCCGTTATAAATTATCGCGACCTTTTTACCGGCAAATTTTGAATTGTAAAAATCAAAAAAAGCTTTCGGCTGTTGCGCAGTATAGCCGAACATCTTAATCAGCCCTTTTTTATTCACTCCCTTTTGAGTACTGTTAACGGCAATCGGAACAATCTGAAAAATTTTGGCTTTTGCGTAAATATCGGCCACCTGAGCAAACGAATTGGTACAATACGGACCGATAACCAAATCGATTTTATTTTCTTTTAAGATGGTAATCATCTGAGCGGTAGAAATTGCAATACTGTCATTGCACTGATCATCGATGGTCATTAGTTTGACTTTTTTACCAAACAGCCCACCGGCTGAATTTATTTCACTTACAGCCTGCTTAGCACCTGCTATAAGTTCTTTTCCCTGCTCTTCATATTCTTCGGCCATCGGCGCAATAACGGCGATATTGATTTTAGCCTGTGCCGCAAAACCGCCGATAAGACAACTCAAAAATACGAAGATGTGAGAAACTTTTGACATCATAAAGTTCTTCCATGTTAATCTTTTGTTAATATATTCGAACATTTTCACAAAATCAACAATATTTTTTATGCTCTTTTTCTTCAGTAATTATACCTTAAATTCAGCGAATAATCTTCTTGATTTTTGCCTCGGTTATGCGAAGAAAAATACCTTAAAGCAAGCGAAAGATTTTCACTAAATCCGTAAGCTGTTTCAGCATTATATTCCAACCTTTCGCCAAATTTACGGGTGGCAAAAGTCTGCCTTGCCCACAAATGCAGGCTTAATTTATTAAAATCGGTATAAAGGCCGACACGCGGTGCAATTCCGAGCCAATAATTATGCGCCATCAAACCGCCGTATTGCCCCCTCGCCTCAACAAGCCCATAAAACCTGATATTCGGCTTAAATCCGTATGTTTTACCGATGCCGAGTTCCAAATCCGCGACATATCCTTCTTTTTGATTGCTGGGATTAAATTCACGTTTAAGTTCAACGTTTGTGGAATAAGAAATCGGCGAAAAAATACTATCAGCCGGCACAATCGACAAGATATTAAGCGGTTGGAATGATTGCAAAACCGCACGATGCTTTTGGTTATAATAGCGCCAAACACTTTTGAAAACACTGACTTCAGCACCTTTGACCAAACCAAAAGACGAATCGGTCAACGAAGTATAAGCCGGCCTTATTTCAATTTCTTCATAGCTTTTTTTGTTATAAACTCCAATTCCCGATGAAACCCTCATAGAATCATGTGAAAGTTCCGGATTTTCGCCATCAAATTTATCCTGTAATTCAGTTTTCGGCATTTTACTTCTTTTTCTCAACACGGCAAAACTGTTTTTGCGATATTCAGCCAGTTCCATATCCTTATCAAAATAGCGATATTGAAAATATTGATATGCTGTTTCCAAAACTTCAGCCTGCTCATATTCTGAAAGCCCGTTCATCTCGTAATCATAATTTTTGACACCGTTAACGAAAGCCTGATGTTGCTCAGGTGTCATTTTTTCCAAACTATGTTTAATTTTAGTCAGCCTCGCCGGACGATAATTGATACTTTTTACCAAATTCGGTTCATTTTTGATTGTTTTCAAGGTATCAAGCGGAATAACCCACATATTTTTATAAGCGGAAGTCAAATCAATTTCCGGTCGCACGGCCTCAATCAATTCCAACACCATATACGAACAGTTTTTACTCAAGAAATAATACCGGATTCGTGCTTTTCTCATTTCATAAAGATGGTCAACAAATTTGAGTTGCTCTTCTTCGGTTAAATTCAGATTGTACTCCCAAATATCGCGGTTTTCGATGTTGTTATAGGTGTTGATAATCTCCCAATACGGACTTATACTATAAACTCCCTGATACCCTCCCATAAGTCCCTTAAACGCGAACATAAAACCGAATTCCGTACCGGAATCGGCACCGAAATTTGAACCATGCGCCAACATTTGCGTGCCTTTGCGCTTGGTATCGATTCTAATCAGTGTATGCCCGAATAACGAGGCCGGGTTATTCATATAGGCATTAGTAAATAAAACCGTTATTCCGTTAGGCTTAACATCTCCGATAAACTGTTGATAATCCGTACAATTATTTAAGCTTCCGCTTATGAGATTATGTTTTTTCAAATACGCAAATCTCGCCGGAAAATCACACTTTCTGCTCTGCTCTTTTGAAAATTCCTCCACTTCTGCTTTTAATTCGGCAAGCGGATTATCCCGACCTTCCGGACTGACATAAAAGTCCTCGTTTTCCACCAATCCCTGATATCCGCCAAAAGTTTTTTGATGATAATGCAGTAATTTAAGCCAACCATTGTTGTATGCCAAATCAGAAACTTCTGCAGCATAAGTCAATGGAGAAAACAACAAAAACAGCAAAATCAACAGTGCCTTTTTCATCAATACCTCTTTAAATAAAAAGCCGCTCCCAATCAAGACAAGAGAACGGCTTTTTGAAGCATATTAAACTTTCTTATACGTTAGCAATATCCATAACTTTGATAGTTACTTCGGCAACTTCAACATTGTCATTCGGGAAGATATAAGCAAAATTCTGTTGAATATTTTTACCCAATCTTTCGCTGTCAACATCCAAAATTCCTGCCAATGTATCAATGGTTTCGCCCTTTCCGGCAGCAGCATCCATAGCAAACTGCTCCATATTATCCTGCAAGAAAGCCATTGTCATTCTTCCGGTTCCGCCGGTAATACGACCGTTCGGATCGCAACCCGATGTACCTAAAGTTACGCCGATAGTATTGGAAAACCAGTTATTTGTGGTAATAGCCAAGGACTGCGGAATAATACCCGACTGTCCGCGCCATGCCATTGAACCCAAACCGCAACCACCGGTACTGTCAACTGCACCTGCTGTAGTTGCCAAACTTAAAGATGAGCAAACAACTAACGCTCCGAGTAATTTTTTCATTAAATTTCTCCTATAAAGTTCTTACGTTCTGAGGCTAAAATAAAAACACTTCTCTGTACAGTAAAAGCTCTTTTTTTTGCACAGTTTTTTACCCCAAGAACACCCTAACATTTTACTGGTTTTCAGCCACCGGTTCAGGATTTTCTGCCACCGGTTCCGGGTTTTCTGCCACCGGTTCAGGATTTTCAGCCACCGGTTCAGGATTTTCAGCCACCGGTTCAGGGTTTTCTGCCACCGGTTCAGGA
>ONLJ01000109.1 GCA_900318605.1 uncultured Rhodospirillaceae bacterium
CAGCGGATTGCTAATCCGTCACCGTGTTAAAGCGGTGCATAGGTTCAAGTCCTATACGCTCCGCCAAAATGAAAGCACCTAAAAAAGGTGCTTTTTTTGTGCGGAAAGCAAAAGGACTTGAACCGAGAGGCTCGCTAAGCCAAAACAACCGTTGCTCCGGTTGTTTTGGTCTGCAAGAGCAGGATTTACTTTATTTTGCAAGCAAGTGATAACGAAGCGCGGCAAAATTAGTGAAATCCTGAGATAAAGCCTTATGAAATAAGGCGGAGTCCTATACGCTCCGCCAAAATGAAAGCACCTAAAAAGGTGCTTTTTTTGTGCGGAAAATAGTAAATTTGTGTTTTATTCAATAAAAGAAGCTCTGTATCCTTGAATTATGTTAAGGCATTATTATCTCTGATTGGCAGATTTTAACATTTATCAAGGAGAAAAATATGGGAGAAATGGCACAAAAAATCGTTAAAAACGATTTGAATGAGTTAATCTTGCACTTAAATCAGGCTTTTTCCGAAGAATGGCTGGCTTATTATCAATATTGGCTCGGAGCAAAAGTTGCCGCCGGTGCAATGCGTCCGGAAATCGTCGGGGAGTTTGAAGAACATGCCGGTGAGGAACTTAAGCATGCGAGCTGGATTGCTGACCGTATTATTCAGCTTGGCGGAACTCCGGTTTTAAGTCCGGAAGATTGGTTTAAGCTTTCGCATTGTAAATATATGCCGCCGGAAAATCCGAATACCTGTGCGCTTTTAGCGGAAAATTTGGAAGCTGAACGCTGTGCAATCGGTCGCTATGAGGGAATTTGCGACTTTACGCATGGCAAAGATTATGAAACTTTCCGGATCAGTGAAAAAATTTTGAAGGAAGAAATTGAACACGAACAGGAATTGGAAGATTTTATCAATGATATTGAAATATGCAAAAAAGAGTCTGTTTAACAGGCTCTTTTTATTTCTTGTTGTAGTTTTTTACAATATCAGAAAATTCTTTTATAACAACTAAATAAGATTCTTTCTTAAAGTTAATTATTAGCTTATAAGCTTCATTTAAGGTGGTCCAGCGAAAGGCATCAAACTCCGGTTCGTCGGTATTTAAGTTTATCTCGGTATCATCTCCGTCAAAGTAAAACAGCGACCAATACATTTCTTGTCCGGCATAATGTTTTCCGCCGTAATTCAGTTTTGTTGCAATCTCCGGCGGAAAATCATAACGCACGCCGTAATCAAGAGTTTTTACTAAATCCAATCCGGTTAGGGAGGTTTCTTCCTTTAATTCTCTGATTGCGGCTTCGCTTGGAGTTTCATTTTTATCGATACCGCCTTGCGGAAATTGCCATGAGTTGGCGCTGCCCTTGCGTTTGCACAGTAAAACTTTGCCTTGTTTGTTGAAAACGACAATCCCCGCATTCGGGCGATAATCAGCCATTATTTTTTGCCTTTTTCAGCTGTTTTTTCTTCTTTTTTCGGTTGCAGGTTCAAAGTATCATTCTGATTGTAAAGATACAAAGCTTTGACTAAATCAAGCGCTCTTATCAGCTGATAATCATTCTTATCATTGATTTGTTCATCGGTATCATCATTTTTATTATCGGATTTTTCCGTTTCCTGCTCGTTTTTGAGTGCGCCTTTCAAATCAGCTTCACTTAAATTAAGACCATACGACTTGATTTCCTCGATTTTTGCCTGTTTAACCGTTACGTCAGGTTCGATTCCTTTAGCTTGAATTGAACGTCCCGAAGGAGTATAATAGCGTGCGGTAGTAATACGCATAGCGGCATTGTTGCGGAGTTGCAATACGGTTTGTACCGAGCCTTTACCGAACGATTTTTCGCCTAAAATAACTGCACGGTGATGGTCCTGTAATGCACCGGCAACAATCTCCGAAGCCGAGGCAGATCCTTCGTTAATCATTACCACCATCGGCAGACCTTGAGCAATATCGCCGGCTGTAGCAGAATATTTTATGGTATCTTCCTCATTGCGAGAACGGGTCGAAACTATTTCGCCGTGATCCAAGAATAAATCAGATACGCCGATTGCCTGTTCCAAAAGTCCTCCCGGATTGTTGCGAACGTCCAAAACAATGCCGGCAAGTTTGTTTTTAAGCTTCTTTTGAGCTTCAACGACTGCTTTTTCGGTATCCTTATCAATATCTTCGTTGAAGGCGGAAATTCTGATATATAAAATATCTCCGTTTTTAATTTCACTCTTGACTGAATCTATTTTGATTTCTTCGCGTTTCATCGTAACGTTAAACGGCTTTTCATTAACTCTGCGGATGGTAACCGTTACTTTAGTGCCGATTTTACCGCGAAGTTTGCTGACTGCCTCGTTAAGTGTCATGCCGATAACGGTTTTACCGTCAATATCGGTTATATAATCTCCGGCTTTGATACCGGCTTTATAGGCCGGTGTGTCATCAATCGGAGATATAACTTTCACGACACCGTTTTCCATGGTTACCTGAATACCCAATCCGCCGAATTTTCCTTTTGTCTGCTCATTCATATAGCGAAAATCTTCCTCGGTTAAATAAGCCGAATGGGGATCAAGTGAGGTCAACATACCGTTAATTGCCGATTCAATCAGTTTTTTATCACTGACTTCTTCGACATACGACGTTTTGGTGCGTTCCATAATCTCGCCGAAGAGGTTTAACAATTCATAAGTATTGACTTGATTTTCCACCGGTTTAGGTTCTTCCTTGGCAATTGCACAACCGGTAAAAAGGCATGATATTAAGGTATATATTGCTATGGTTTTCTTTAACATTTTTTTTCCTTTATTATTTGGTCAACCACTCATTCGGGTTAAGCGGATGATTGTTTTTCCTGATTTCTACATGTAATTTACTGTTGTCGTCAGACGGCATAATTCCCACCGGTTCGCCTACCAACAGCATTTGTCCGACCTGAGTATAAGTTTCTTTCAGGCCGCTCAAAAGAGTGGTATAACCTTCGCCGTTATCAATAATAACAAGCGTATCGAAGTTTTTAAACGGTCCGGCAAAAATAACTTTGCCGTCATAAGGGGAAATAACCTGAGCTTTGGCAGCGGTTTTTATATCAATACCGTTCGATTTAACGCCTTTCGACATTTCCTGTCCGAAATAGGTAACGATTGCGCCTTTTGCCGGTTTGGATAATTTTCCTTTAGCTTGCGAGAATTTAAGCATCGGTTTTGCCGTATCTTCGGCATACTTATCAAAGTCATATCCGGTACCGCTAAGGCTGTGATTGTTTGCCTCACGAAGTTTTTCGGTTTCTTTGGCTTTCGCAAGACGTTCTTTCTCAGCTTGCTGACGTTCCATTTGTTTTTGTTTTTCGAGTTTTTCCAACAAATCACGCAAACCGCTGGCATGATTGGCAAGCTCGGTTGCTCTTTTTTTTGCTTCGGCGCTCTTAGTTGAAAGAGAGTTATACATCTCGCTTTTTTGCTTTGAAAGTTTCTCCATATCGCTGCGCTGAGCTTCAAGAGCTTTACTTTGTTGCTCGAGTTCGCTTAATCTTGAAGCAATTTTTTCTTTCTGATTACTAATATCTTCAATACTGGCTCTGATTGCCGAAGCTCGTTTTTCTAAAGCATGGGCGCTGCCCCGAAGCAAAATACTGCTACGCATAACCTCAACCGGCGACAACGGTTGTACCAAAATCGCTTCAGACGGGCGCAAAGCCAAGTTTTCAAGTGCGGCAAGTGTTTCAATCAGCATACCGTTTTCTGATTTAAATTTTTCTTCCGATTGAGCCAAATTTTCCTGCAATTGTTTCAGTTCTTCACGACGTTTTGATACCTCATCTTCACTGTCTTGAATTTTTTTGGCTGTTTCCATCATTTTGCGTTGCACACCGGCCAATTCCTGTTTAACTTTATTGGCTTTTTGTTCCATTTGTTTATGCTCTTGCGAAACTTTTTTGGCTTCAGCCTCGATTTTTGCCACTTCTGAAGCCGAGACTTGAGCCTGAGCGGCAAAGACTTCATGATGCAACAAAACGGCGGATATTAACCCGCAAAAAGCAATAATAGAAATTTTTTTAATCAAAGCCATCAGTTAAAGTCCGTCCTTATTTTTTAAGAAGAGAAACTCCGGTCATTTCATGCGGTTGTTTTAAACCGAGTAAGTCGAGAAGAGTAGGGGAAATATCAGCTAAACGACCGTCTTTTAAGCCTTTTATATCCGCCGGAGCATTATATAAAACGGCTCTGACTTTACCGACAGTATGTGCGGTATAAGGCTCGCCTGAAACTTCATCAACCATTTTTTCAACGTTTCCGTGATCGGCTGTAACCAGAAGCACTCCGTCAACATCTTTGATTGCCTGCATTACACGTCCCAATGACTTATCAACCGCTTCAACGGCCTTTAAGGCTGCGCTCATTATACCGGTATGACCGACCATATCGCCGTTGGCAAAATTGCAAATTATCGTATCGAATTTTTTGCTTTCAATCGCCTTTACTAATTCGTCGGTAACTTCATAAACGCTCATTTCCGGTTTCAAATCATAAGTCGCAACTTTCGGGCTGTTGATTAAAATGCGCTCTTCGCCTTCAAACAAACGTTCTTCGCCACCGTTAAAGAAAAACGTA
>ONLJ01000107.1 GCA_900318605.1 uncultured Rhodospirillaceae bacterium
CTTTATCGGAAAATGCGATTGCATGAACCACAAAATCAATTTTACCCCATTTTTCTCCCAATTCCTTAAAACAAGATTCAACCGAAGCACTGTCGGAAACATCACACTTTATTAAAAGCGCATTATTGAGTTGATCGGCAAGCGGTTTAACCCTTTTTTCCAATGTTTCATTTTGATATGAAACAGCAATCTGTGCGCCATGGTTACTCAATGCCTGAGCAATTCCCCAAGCAATTGAATGATCGTTGGCAAGACCCATAATCAGGCCTTTTTTTCCAGCCATAAGTTGTTCAGCGGCCATTATATATTCCTTTGCATTTTTATTTTTTTGTTATAAACTACCCCTCAAACGAGTCGGTTTCCTGATGGATACTTAGCTTAAATATTTAAGTTTGTAAACAGTTTTTTGAAAGTTGTTAAATGTTAGAAAACTTTAAGCGGGAAAAACTAAAAAAAATAGCTTCAATGTTTGTGAAATATCTGTATTTGCGCACTGATGAAGCAATGGTTTTAAGGGTTGCATCGTCATTGAGTTATACTTCGCTTATTGCCGTAGTACCGATTATTGCCGTAGTATTGGCTGTATTTGCCGAGTTTTCAATATTTGATGATGTCCGCTTACAGGTTCAGGACTTTGTTTTCCAATATTTTGTACCGAATATCGGCGATAATATCCAGCATTATTTCAGGCAATTTGTCGGCGCGACGACCAAACTTAAAACCGTCGGCTTAATCGGTATTGCTATTACTGCGTTTTTACTGCTTAACACCATCGAGAGCAGTTTTAACTTTATTTTTGCCGTAAGAAGAAAACGCAAAATCATCACGAGAATAGCGCTCTATACCCTGATTATCACCGTTTGCCCGCTGCTTTTAGGAATGGCTTTTACCTTAAAAGGATATTTATTGACCTTCCAATATTTTCATCATGAGGACCTTTTGGAGAATAACTTTTTGGCTAGCACAATACTGCCGAATTTCTTTGTTTTTTCGGTATTTATGTTGGCTTATCGTTTAGTTCCTTATCGCAAAATCAGATTTTCAAGCTCATTTTATGGCGCGATAACTGCGTTTGTATTGATTTTGATTTTGCGCAAAGGTTTCAGCTGGTTTTTGAAAATGAACGTAACTTACAGCACTTTATACGGCGCATTGGCCGCCGTTCCTTTGGTGCTGATTTGGATGTATTCATGGTGGACTGTAGTGCTGTTCGGCGCAGTGGTAACCGCCGCCATTGAAGAATTCAGAAACAAAAAAGACGTTATCGGCAAACTTCAGTCGAGAAAAGCTCTTTTGCGCAAACATTCATCAAAATAAGCAAAATATTTTTCAACAAATTTTTTGTCTGAACAAATTTCGGCAAAACAAGCTTTCAACTTTTGAATAACTCCCAGTTTTTCGCAAAAACTTACGGAATAACGATAATTTATATCATTAAACCATGAAAGATACCCGAGCATCCGATCGGCGATTGTACATTCCGGTGTGCGCCGCACGGTTTTTCCGGCAAAAGCATCGGCTTTGGCAAAATCTGATATATGATAATCATGCAGTGCATTACCGGTTCCCGAACTCAGAAACAACGGTCGCATTTGAGATTCATAAGCCATCATGTGCAGATTGGCAATTTTATCGGCATCGCGGATGATAAAACAAATCAGTTTAACCTCATTACGCAGATTTTCCGGCAAATTTTGGTATTGCTCATCATGATAAAGTTCTTCGATTAAATGCCCATGATGATATATCGGAAGCCAAATCCTTATATCATTGAACATCTCCGTACTTTGCAAAAACTTCGCCGCTTCAACACCGTGGTCGATTCTTTTATTTTCTTTAATCAGTGCCTCTATTTCCCTAAATCTGCAAATATCATGTAAAAGCACTGCTGTTCGTACCATTTCCATATATTCGTCCGGTTTATTTTGCAACCATTTTATTCGGCGCACCAAATAATTTCCGGCACCGAAAACCTGCATCGAATGACGTATTTTTTCATCATACCAAGTACTGTAAACGGTATTTTCCGGAATAATATCCCGATAGCGCAAATATTCATCATTTAGAAGTTTTTTAGCTTCATTAAGCATTTTTATATCCTTAATACGGTGTACGATATTGACAACGGGTAATTGCCATTGCCAAAGCATCAGAAGAATCGCTGTTCTTCGGCTTACAACCGGGAAGCAGAATTTTTACCATATTTTCAACCTGAGCCTTTTCGGCACGCCCAACCCCGACAATAGTTTTCTTAACTTTTGTCGGATCATATTCATAAAGCGGAATTTTATTATATCCGGCTGCCAAGATTACCACTCCGCGCGCCATACTGAGCTTTAGAGATGTCTCCGGATTGGTATTAAGAAATGTCTTTTCAATCGCTGCTTCCTGTGGTTTATACAAATCAATAACCTCACAAAGCGTACGAAAAATTTGATCCAAGCGCTGTTCTATCGGCATTTTGGCATCAGTCGGAATAAAACCGTCCGCAACATATTGCAGACGGTTTGCATTAACTTCTATTATACCCCAACCGGTTGAAGATAAACTAGGATCAAGACCTATTATACGCATTTTTTATTCAGCGCCTTCAAGTTGAGCCATTACGTCATCAGAGATTTCGGCATTATGATAAACGTGCTGAACATCTTCATCATCTTCTAACGCATCAACAAATTCCAAAAACTTTTTGGCAGTATCGACATCAGTAATATCAACTTTAACCGTCGGTTTCCAATCCAAACGTGATGCAGAAGGAGTTCCGTATTTTGCTTCCAATGCCGAAGTTACAGCTGCCAAATCATCAGGCAGTGTTTCGATTTCATGATTTTCTTCATCGCTGACAACATCATTAGCACCTGCTTCCAAGGCTGCTTCAAACATTTCATCATTTGAGGCAACGCTTGCCGGATATTCAATATAGCCGATTCGCTCAAAATTGAAAACAACCGAACCGCTCTCACCTAAAACACCACCTCGTTTTCCGAAAATTGTGCGAACATTACCGACAGTACGATTTTTATTGTCGGTCAAAGCTTCAACAATAATCGCAACTTTATTGGAAGAAAATCCCTCATAACGCATTGATACAAAATCAGCACCTCCGGCAACCGTTGTAGCTTTTGCTATTGCACGCTCGATATTATCTTTCGGCATACTTTCGGCACGTGCTGCTTGGATAGCAAGGCGCAAACGAGGGTTCTTATCAGGTTCTGGCAAACCGCTTTTGGCCGCTACGGTAATTTCACGTGCAAGCTTGGCAAAAACACGGGCTTTTTTAGCATCTTGAGCACCTTTACGATACATAATGTTTTTAAATTGCGAATGTCCGGACATTTATTATCTCCTATTTTATAACTTTAACTTATGCCGATTTTATAACGTAAAAAATTATTATTTTGCAAGTTTTTTTATTACAAAATCACAAATTTATTACTCATCATCGGCGAGTTTTGCATTAACCAGCATATATTCCGGAGTCTTACGTCCGAACGTATGGTATTTTTTCATCAAACCGACAGCCTCAACATCATAAGAAAGCTCATTTGCTATGTTTGATTTCGTTGTTGACTTTTTGGTATTTTTAGCAGGTTTTTCCGATTTTTGCATCGGCATTTCCGACTCACTGTTAACTGCTTCGGATTCTTTATCTTTATTAACCTTGATTTCATCAGGTGCTTTCAAAATTTTATCCAAAATATCCTGAGTTTCACGCGAACGGCGATTGGTAAACACAATATTTTGTTTGTCAGCCGGCAAAATTTCCAAGATTTTTTCAAGCTTTTTGAGTTGATGAAGTTTTTTTATCAGATTTATATCATCAACCACCAGAACATCAACGGTCGACAAATCAATTTTTTCCTCTTCCAACAACTCAAGCAATAAATTCGGCGAAGCAATAATTACATTAGCCTCCGAGTCGACATTTTCATTATCCTCGGTAACCGTTGATTCATTTACCTCATGATACTTATTAAACACGGCGAATCGATCTGAAACAACAACAGACTGTTCTGAATCTGCCGTAACAATTAAAATGTTTTTGGCTTTTTTCTGAGAGATGATTTCAATCAACGGAAAGACATAAGAACAGGTTTTTCCGCAACCGGCCGGAGCAATCGTAAAAACGTCCTTTCCTTGCAAAACCGAAGGTATAACATCAGCCTGAA
>ONLJ01000105.1 GCA_900318605.1 uncultured Rhodospirillaceae bacterium
AAATACAACGTTTCACGCAGGACTGCCGAGCGTATGCGTGATGCACTGTTGAACTATTTTCCGCAAATGGAAGAAGTTGCTACCGGTGAGCGCACCAAACGCTGGCGGATTACCCAGCGCAGTTTAAACAGTTTTATTTCCTTTTCTGCCGAAGAACTGGCTGTTTTCAAAACCGCAATTGAGAGCTTGAAACAGAGCAATTTGCAAGAAAAAGCCGACACTCTGGCTAAAGTTGAAATAAAACTGCGCAATCTGTTAAAGCCGGAACAGAAAAATAAAATTGAGGTTGATGCCGACGAATTGATGAAAGCCGAGGGACTGGTTTTGCGTCCGGGACCACGGATTGAGCTGGATAAAAATATTCTGAACACTTTACGTCAGGCCATTCTTTCGTGTCATCATATTAAAATGGCATATGAAGCCAAAAATTCCGGCAAAAGTCATGTTTACAGGCTCGTTCCGTATGGTTTTTTATACGGACAGCGCGATCATTATTTGGTGGCCAAGCACAGTGACGGCTATGATAACGGCAAGGCGCATAATTTTTCGTTGCAATGTATTAAAAGCGTGGAAATTCTGCCGGAGATTTTTGACAGTTCCGAATTTGATTTGAACGCCTATGCAATGGAATCTTTCGGCGCTTTCCACGAAGAGCCGTTTGAGGTGGAGTGGCTGTTCAGCGCCGATGTTGCCAATGAGGCCAAAAACTTTATTTTTCATCCAAAGCAAAAATTAACCCGCAACCCTGACGGCACGTTAACGGTTAAATTTAAAGCCGGAGGTCGCCGTGAAATGGACTGGTTTTTATATACCTGGGGCGATGATATCAAAGTCATCAAACCAAAAGATTGGTATAAGAAGAAAAATTAATCTAGTCTTAAATCGTCACATAGTCGTTGTAAATCATCCTCAGAACAGTCTGATAAAATCTTTGCAATTTGCTGATTGCGGGCATCCAATCTATCTATAATGTTGCGATAAAATGTCCACCATTGTTTAGTACTTTTAGGTAAAGGTTCTTGACTAAAATCATATGTATCAAGTGATTTATTATCCTTATTCATTAAGCATAAAACTTTCCCGTTTTTCACCCAACTTTCATTCAAACAGAAAAATCTCGCATAATTTTCGAAGCCTAATTTACCTTTTCTAAATATATCGAAGAAATCTTCATCTTTCCCAAAATACATTTTATTTTCTTCCAAAACATCAAATAATGGATTATAATCTCTAGTTTGGTAATATCTTCGGATGCATTCAAGAGTTAAATCAAAACGGTCACGAATTTTTCCTGATTTTCCGCGAACAGTGTTTACTGTAGATACATCATGTCGAGGAAAAACAATAAAACCACCAATAGTATTTGCCTTCTGCAAATATAAATAAATGAATTTTTTCAGTGGGCAATAGTTAGTAATATCTTTATCAAGATAAAAACCTTTATATTTTCCGTACAGATTTTTATATTCATCTGTATTTTCAATATTTTCAATTTGACTTAGATTTTTTATTATTGTTGCATAAGGCTCATATTTATCTGAACAATGCCAATAAATACTCATGATTGAATCGCTTCCTAATCTGAATTTTTTATCGTTAATACCAATTAGTTCGTATGCATACCCATTCCAAATTACATCAACTTTCCGTTGTTCTTGTTTATTCCAAAGAAACTTATGAAATTCGTATAATCTTTTGCTTCTATAATCAGGATCAATGCTAGAAGTATAAAAAGTCTGTCCTGGTTCCCAATTTTTGAACTTTTCCCAAAAATTTCCGCTATCATCGGCAAAGCAGCAATTCATGATTTTTTTAATCAACTCTTCTTTTTCCATAGACCTAACTCCTTTATCTCGTTATCAAATCCTATTTTATTATTTTTGGCTTGTCAACGCGGTTATTAAATCGCGAGCACTATTAACAACATTCCAACCGGCAGAGCTGAATCCGTATGTTTCTTTAATTGGTTTCGGATTATCCAAAAGTATTAATATTGCATACGTATTTTCGCCCTTAATAAAATGCCCCAAAAATGTTGTTATAACTTCTTTGGTCTGGTTTTTATTCGTTGTTGTCGTCATACCAAAAACCTCAACACCATTTACTTGAGCTTTTTTAGCTTCGCCTGATAGAACATTTTGCCGCAAAACAGTTAGCAAATCAGAGTTGTTTTTAACAATACCGACATATTCCCTCAAAAGTTGCTCCGGAGTCATTTTACCTTTCAATCCGATAAGGGAAAAATTCGGTTGATATTTCTGTTGTAGATTGAAATTAACAGATTGTTTATCCGTCATTTCATCCCTTTGCATGTCATACAGCAAATACGCCCCGCCATCTGCTCTATAGTGTTTAACGTTTTGTTCTAATAATTGTTTATTTGGATTACATCCGATAAGAAACATCGTTAGAATATATAAAATTGCCTTTTTCATCAAATTATCCTTTTTTCCCTTTAAACAGCCCCAATTGCGTAGCAGAAGGTTTGTTTTTCTGTTGCGCCAGAAAGGCCGCTACAGCCGATTGAACCATTTTGTTTTCCGTATCAACTTTGGCGCCGTAGGCTAGCAGAAGGTAAATTATTTTACCTTTGGCTTTATATTTTACGGCACAACTTAACGGAGTTTCGCCTTGGTTATTTTTTACATTAACATCGGCACCGGCCTCGATTAAAACCTTCGTTATACGAAAGTTGTTATTTTTAATAAACTTATACAGTACGGTGTTTTGGTTTTCGTCCCTGACATTGATATCGGACACTAACGCTAAAAGGTTTGCTAATTTTGCTTTTCTCTGTTTGGCTGAAGCAACATTGGATAACGTAGATAAAGATATCTTAAGTTTTATATCATGTTTAATGAAATCTTGAACTGCTTCTTTGTCGTAAATCTCATCGTAGGAGTAATTCTTAAATATCTTTTCGGATAATTCTACCGATTTACACACATCAATATTACATTTCTTTAGGGTTAAAATAAGCCGGGAGGTTACATTATTTCTCAGATTTATCAAATTCCATGCATATCTTTTCCTGATATTAATATCTTCAATGCGTATTAAAATAAATTTTAAGACTTCTTCATTTCCATTCCAACAGGCTTTATCAAAGTATGTTGCGCCACTGTTATCTTTAGCGGAGACATCTGCTCCCAAATCTAATAGCGTCTGAATAATTTTAATATTCTCATTATGAAAACAGGCCCACATTAATGGTGTTTCTCCATCTTTATCTCTGGCATTAACATCTGCACCTGCATTTATCAACAGTTTAATAACTTCCGGATGACTATTAAAACCCGAAGCTTCGTGTAAAATCGTATGTCCAAACTCGTCTTTGGCATTAACATCAGCACCGGCATCTATAAAAGCTTTGACAACTTCGTAAGGAGTATCACAAACTGCTGTATGTAAAGCCGTTTCTTCAAAATTATTTTTTATATTAACATCTGCTCCCAGTTTTATCAATGCCATCATTATTTTCATATCTTCCATTGATAAAACAAAACTGCTATAATGCAAAGGCGTATTGCCGTATTTATCTTTTTGATTAATATTTGCCCCATACCTAAGGCAAAACTTAATTCCCCTTATGCTATTGGCCCAAACAGCCTGTTCCAGTGCAGTGTGCCCTGTTTCATCCGGCTTATTAATATCCGCACCGTTTAGGAGCTTTGCTCTCCATCCGGCTATATCAAATTTTATTTTGCTCATTTTTTAGTCCTTTTATAGACTTCGCACACATGCAGAGTATCCAAAAGCGCCCCATTAAATGGAGAGTTTTTGATTTTAATTTTGAGTCTCTCGCTCAAGGCACAAAGATTATTTTTCTGCCCAGGAAATGCTTTTCGCGCAATTTCCAATGTATCGGTTACTTTATTTGGAAGCTCAAAACCAATTTCATTATTGATAAAGTTCATGTCAAATTGCACATGATGCCCGATTATCTCTTTACCCTCAATAAAACGCAAAAATTCATCTTTATATGCCGCAAACGGCGGGTAATTTTTCAAAAACTTATTATTTAAGCCATGCACGGCTGTGACTTCTTTGGATATTTTACGCTCCGGATTGATATAGGCATGAAATACCGCGCCGGTTTGCACATCGTTTTCATCAATTTCAATGGCGGCGATTTCCACCAATTTATGCCCATCTTTCGGATATAAACCGGTTGTTTCCGTGTTGATAATCACTTTTTTGCCAGCAGTCATTTTATTTCCCCTCATAAAACCAAAGTTTTGGACAATCTTTCAGATGTTCGGTATATTTCAACGATGATATGTTTGCTTGAATTTGCAAAACCGTATTGCCGGATGGATTAACAGCCTCAATATCTATCGGCTCCTTGTATCCGTTTACGGCTGACAGCTTGAAAGTCATATCCGCAGCGAGCAGAATGTCAGAAGAGTCCTTTTGCCAACATATCACCGGAACGTTAAGTATTTGCGCCGCATCTTTAAGGATAAGCGTTGCTTCTGCTTCCGTAATATCATGCCGCAATTTATATATAGGTGTAATGATAGCCAACAGTTTTTTATCTTGCAAATGTTTGAATTTATCCATTCCCAACCACGCGGAAAGGCTTTTTTGCAGCAATTCTGCATCGTTGAAAAGTGATCCCCGCGGCAAAATACGATCTTTTGAAATTCTATCTTTAACCAACGCATTATCTGATGTGGCTGAATATTCATTAAAGATAGAACCCGTAAAATAATCAAAATTACGTTTTTGTAAAAGCAAAACATATCCGTCGTTACGGTCCAATATGCTTTGCATTAAACTGATAACAAACTGTTCTGTTTGCATGCAATTTCCCTGAATTGAGATTAAATCGCCGGAATTCAGGCAGTTTAGCTCATCCATAAAT
>ONLJ01000103.1 GCA_900318605.1 uncultured Rhodospirillaceae bacterium
CGAAACAGCTTACCAATATTCGTGCTTCCGGTAAAGATGAGGCGATTGATTTGATTCCGCCGAGAAAAATGAGTTTGGAACAGGCACTTTCGTATATTCAAGCCGATGAGTTATTGGAGGTTACACCAAAATCTTTGAGATTACGTAAGCGTATTTTGGATCCGATCGCTCGAAAGCGTGCAAGTAATAAACCGACGGAATAAAAAAAGGTTGAGGATTACCTCAACCTTTTTTTTAGCGACGATGGTGTCCTCCTCCATGATGACCACCTCTATGATGCCATCCGCCGTGGTGTCCTCCTCTGTGATGGTGATGACGACCGAACAATAATCCGCCGATGGCAATGCCTGTTATTCCAACTGCAGCTGCCGTTGCTACCGGATCGTAGTGATAATTGCGAACATATTCGGTTTCACGTACTATAACCGGTTGTGTTACTACCTGAGATTGATAGACGTACGGAGGCTGAGTTACAATAACCGGCGGTTCTGAAGTTACAATACGTTGGGTAACAACATCATTTCCGTTTACTACCACAATTGTCTCCGCTTGAGCGAGCGGCGCTGCAAAAATCGAAAACATTGCGACAAGACATATAAATTTTTTCATTTTAATCTCCTTTGCAAAAAAAATATACATACCTCTAAGTATGTTATATACACTATTCTTTTTTATTTTGCAATAATTTTTATATACATTCAGGTATGTATATTTGAAAATATTGTAAAATCAATCAGTTATAAATCAAAAAAATGTATGAAAATTATGAAATTTTAGCCTCATAAACCTGCTTTACTTCATTTTCGAGAGGATTTTCCGTCGGAATAACCTCGGCAATTAACAAAGCATTTTCCTCACTTAAGATGTCTATAACATTATCTTCGACATTTTCAAGAGTAACTATATCGTTTTGATTGCGATGCAATATAACGGACTTTTCCTGCTTGTTGATGCTGACCGTCGGGTTAATGGGATTTGAACTCCGAGCATAAATAATCAGCATAACATCTTCCTGTTCGGTAACAATAAATTCGAATCCGTCAAAATCAGCCATTTTCCAATCCTTTTATAGTTTATTTACATTTATTCTTATATATTCAAACCGATTATATCTTAAAAGAGGATATTTATGGGAAAAATTTGTGATTTTATCATCAACTTATTGCGTTGGCCGGTGGCAATATTGCTGCTTATAAATATGCCGGCGTTGATTATGGGGTTGACACATATAAATTTTTATAACCTTAAATTTTATGCTTTCGGCGCCGGTGTAATTTTTTACGTTATTACGGCATTTATGTCAGGTGCTTATATTCGTTCATCAATGCAGATTGTATCGCATGAGCTGACACATGCTTTGTTTGCCTATTTAACGTTTCATTGGGTAGGAAGAGTGCGCTTAAATCCAGATGACAGCGGCGGTTCGATGACCTTGCGCGGGCGCGGAAACTGGCTGATTTCGCTTTCGCCTTATTTTTTTCCGCTGTTTACTTTATTGTATATGCTGATAATGCCGATGCTGCTCGGCGCGTTCGACGGTGTTTTCGAAAAAATGCTGATTTATGCGATTTTGGGATATTTTACCGCTTATTATTGGGCGACCGTAATATCTCAGGTACACACCGAACAAACCGATATTATCAATGAAGGATTTTTATTTTCCGGTATTATAATAGTCGGCGGAAACTTGTTGGTAAACGGTATAATTTTTGCTTTCTGCTCCAAACTTTGGGCGGGAGTAAGTACATACGGCGAAATTTTAGCAAAACTCAATTTGCAATATTTCGACTCACTTAAAAATCTCTTTGGGTAATTCGAATCTTTTGAGGATAATATTCAGCATTTTTTTAAAATTTCTTTGCCTAAATCGGTCAGAGAGTTATCGCGCGCACCCATAATCACGATTCTGTCGCCGGCTTTTGCTTCTCGCAAAATCAGCTCTTCAGCCGCCCTTTTGTCGGCAACAAAAAATGATTTTTCATGTCCCGAAGCTTTGGCATGGTTAATTAAATCTGCCGAAGAAATATCGCGTGTTACCGTGCCTCCGACAAAGAAAATTTCCGGCATAATCAGAAGGTCTTCATCGTTGAGATATTTTGCAAAATTTTCCATGATTTCTTTTCCGACTTGTCGCATAGGTCCGAATCCGTGCGGTTGAAACATCACAATCAATCGCCCGTCATAATTTCGCAAAGCCTTAATTGATGCAGTAACTTTATCGGGATTATGGGCAAAATCATCAATTACGGTAATGTTGTTTTTCTTTCCCAAAACTTCCAAACGTCGCTTTGTTCCGGCAAATGTTTCCAAAATCTTCGCTGCTTCAAACGGTTCAACTCCAAGCTGTTCGCAAGTTGCAATCGATGCTAAAGCATTTGCCACGTTAAACTCGCCGATAAGCGGTAATTTAAAGGGTTTTCCCCTAAGCTCATATTGCGTGCCGTCCGAGAGCGGAATAATATTATGAGCATAAAAATCGGCTTGGGGATTTTTTAAGGAAAAACGAATCAAATTCTGATGTTTTATTTTGGCACATAAATCATAATCATCATTAACAACCACCGCTTTTTTCGTTCGGTTGGCAAAATTTTGGAATAAAACGCATAATTCTTCCAATGATTTGTGGTCGAGCGAAATATTGTTAATCAGTGCAATATACGGATTATACAAGTCTATGCTCCCGTTGCTTTCATCGGCTTCGACAACACAGATATCACCTTTATTATAGATGATGTTGGGGATTCCTTTTCGCCCCTCGTAGTTGCGCAATAATCCGCCGTTTATTACGCAGGGATTTTTGCCGGCCTTATCCAAAATATATCCGACCATTGCCGTGGAGGTTGTTTTTCCCGAAGTACCGCCGACGGCGACTCCGTATTTGTATTTGTTGAAAATCTGCGCCAAAAGTTCAGGACGGGTTAAAATTTTAACACCTTTTTCCTTTGCGGCTTTAACATCGGGAATCGTATCTTCCACTGCTGTTGAAGCGCATAAAAAATCCAAATTTTTATTGATGGCCGAGCCGTCTTGCGGAAAAATTTTTATCCCCAAGCTTTCTAAGGCTTTTTTGTTTTCTAAATCACGACCTAAATCAAAATTTCGATCCGAGCCGCAAACTTCATAACCTGATAAGCGCAAAACTTGAGCCAATGAACTCATGCCGCTGCCGGAAATTCCGCAAAAACTGACTTTTTTCATTTTTTTAGTCCTCTATAAATTATTAACAAAAGCTTCTTTTTCTTTTTTCATGAGCGGCAGATTTTTATAATCCAAAACCACTTGACCTTCTCCGTTTTCATCAACATAAACACTCAAGGTAACGCCGACGTTGCTGTTATGAAATGTGGCATAAAGCTCGGCTTTTCCGGTTTGTAATTCTTTCAAAAAATTCGGGTTACCGCGTGGATTTTCTTTTTTTATTATGCGTGTAATTTCTTCATCGCCTTCGCTTTCGACAATTTCCTGATCATAGGTATAAGCATTGAAATGCTCGATTGCATTGCCGTATTTTTCGGACAGAGCTTCAAAATATTTATTATAGAGTTTAAGTGTTTCCTTTGCGTTCGGCTCATCTTTTTGTGGCGGTGTCTGGGCATTTATGCACCAAAGTTCGTTAATGTTACCGAACGAAACAATCACGTTTTCATAACCGTTTGCACCTTTTTCGGAGGCGTTTTTTACTAAATAAGAGTTCGGATAACCGTCGCGCTCAACAGCTTCAAGCTCATATCCGACCTCGCGCATCTGCTCGGAAGAAATTGCCCAGCTGAAACCTAAAGGAGCATTGTTAAATTTATCTAAGATATTTTGCACTTTTTCTTCGGGTTTCATTTTTTCCTGTTCGATTTCCAGAAAACGCTGACGAACTTTTTCGCGCTCGATTTTGTTGTTTTCCATTTCTCTTATTTGACTCGGACGAAGTTTAATCATTTCCGGCTTGTCTTTCAGCATTTGTTTTGCCTCGGATTCAGCGGCTTTTTGCGCTTCTATGTCTTCAACAAATTCTGAAAACAAATCAGTCTGTCCGATAGTATCGGTATTACTCGAAACGGCTTGTCCGAACACTTTTTGCGAGCAAAAAATCGAAAGCATCGCGATTGTAAATAGAACTTTTTTCATATTTTTCCTCTGATAACCGTAAAAATGGATTGAACAAAATTGTTGTTTGCTTTAATATATCACCTAAAGTACAAATATTTTATTAAATCTTACATCAATGAAGTTTATGATTTAAAATGGAAAAAGACAACATACAAAATCGGCTTATCCAAATCGGACGCCTGATTGTGAAAGAAAAAGGTGCGGAATCTCTGACTGCGCGTAAATTGGCGGAGGCTTCCGGTTATTCGGTCGGCGCAATTTACAACCAGTTCTCTAATATGGATAACTACGTTCTGGTGCAAAATTATATAACACTTGATGAACTTTCAAGAAAACTTTCGGTGGCGAAAAAGAGTGAAAATCCGTTTGTTGATATCAATAATTTTCTTCAGATTTTCGTCAGCTTTGTTTTGGAAAACAATAATTTGTGGTATATGCTTTACAATTTTCATCTTAACAATACCCGTACGTTCTCGTTTTTCTATCTGCGCAAAGTTGTGAGCCTGATAAGAATTGTAAATTCGCATATCGAAAAAATCATACCGGCAGCTCAAGCTCCGGAGCGTTTGGTTTCATCGCAGGTTCTTTGGATAACCCTGTTTTCCTTGAGTGCTTTTTTAACAAACGAATCGCTAGAAGGTTTTTCAAAAGTCAATAAGTCTTCGATTTGTAAGCTTTTGCTTGATACTTATATATCCGGTTTAACTGTACTAGAGGACAAAGAATGATTTATATTATGGAAGCATTTGACAAGCTTTGGGCGCTGATAAATTCGCCGGAAGTCTTGCGAATGTTTCTTGAAAACCGTTTTTTCCTGATTTTATGTGTTTTGGTTTTATCAGCCTTAAAGCATGCAACTTACCGTAGTCTGGTTTTAGTTTCGCTTATCAATATTCCTGGAACGTTCTTGCATGAAACTGCTCATTTTTTGGTCGGATTTTTATTAAATGCCCGTCCGACAAGTTTTACATTGATACCGCATAGGTCAGGCGATACCTACGTTACCGGTAGTGTCGGTTTTAAAAATATCAGATTTTATAATGCCTTGCCATCGGCAATGGCTCCGTTGTTGTTACTGATTGTCGGATATTATTTTAACCGTTATTTTTTTGAGTGTGTGGGCTTAAGCATTTGGACGTACTTTGCTTATATTTTATTGCAAACAATCATTATTGAAAACGCTTTACCTTCATCGACTGATTTTAAGGTAGCTTTCGGAAATTTGTTCGGAGTGATTTTATATTTTATATTGGCAGTAATCGCACTGATTTTTCTTTTATAGCTTTTGTTGTTTTTTTGCTTTACCTCTTGCGGATAAAAAAATTTATACCCATATAAGAAATTATGATTGAAAAAGGAGAAATTTTATGAGCAGAAAACAAAAATTTAAAACCGAAGTCAGTAAACTTTTGGATATTGTGATTAACTCACTTTATTCGGAAAAATATATCTTCCTGCGCGAGCTGATTTCCAATGCCAGCGATGCTTGCGATAAACTGCGTTATTATGCGCTGATGAACCCGGGAATTGCCAAAGATAATGGCGAATTTAAGATAACAATTACCCCGAACTCGGAAGAAAATACTTTAATCATCAGCGATAACGGAATCGGTATGAATAAAGATGATTTAATCAATCATTTGGGAACTATCGCCAAATCCGGTACCGCCGATTTTGTAAATAATGCCAAAGATAACGGTTCGGTTGTTGATTTAATCGGTAAATTCGGTGTCGGTTTTTATTCCGCTTTTATGGTGGCAAATAAGGTCGAAGTTATTACCAAACGTGCCGGTGAAACGCAAGCTTATAAGTGGATTTCAAACGGAGTTGACGGTTTTGAAATTGAGGAGGCTGAGCGTTCTAAATTCGGTACAGATATTAAACTTTATTTGAAAGATGATGCCAAAGACTATACCGATACTGTTTATCTGCGTCATATTATCCGCACTTATTCCGACCATATCAGCTACCCGATTGTTTTGGATTTAGGCAAAGCCGGCGAGGAAACCGTTAATACCGGTCAAGCGCTTTGGACCAAGAATAAAGCCGATATTACCGAAGAACAATATAACGAGTTTTATCATCATATTTCGCACAACTTTGATACGCCGTGGATGCGTCTGCACTTCAAGGCTGAGGGAAGTATCGAATATACCGGATTATTGTATATTCCATCGGAAGCACCGTATGATTTGTTTCAGCCGGATCGTTCGCAAAGCCTTAAACTATATGTTAACCGCGTGTTTATTACCGACAAACTCGATGATTTGATGCCGGCTTATTTGCGCTTTGTTAAGGGAATTATCGACAGTGCCGATTTGCCGTTGAATATCTCGCGTGAAATGCTGCAGCAAAATGTTTTGATTGCTAAGATCAGAAACGGTGTGGTTTCAAGACTTTTAAAAGAATTGAAAAAACGCAGTGAAAATTACGACGACTATATGAAGTTCTGGAAGGCTTTCGGAACGGCGTTCAAAGAGGGAATTTATGAAGATGCGCTCAATCGTGTGGAAATTGCCGAGTTGTCGCGTTTTTATTCTACAAATTCAACTGAAAAATTAACCTCGCTTGATGAATATATCTCGCGTGTCAAAGAGGGGCAAACCACAATTTATTATATGACAGGCGATGACATTCCGACTATGCGTAACAATCCGCAACTCGAAGCTTTTAATGCTAAAGGAATCGAAGTTTTGCTTCTTACCGACCCGATTGATGAATTTTGGGTTCAGGTTTTAACTAACTTTAAGGGATATCCTGTTAAACATATTTCTTCTGCCGATTTGGATTTGAAAATGGAACGTGATGCTCCGCGTGCCGATGAGGGTAGTTTGAAGCGCCTGACCGATTATCTTGCCGAATTATTCAAAAATGAAGTCGGCAAAGTTACGGTTACCGAAAAGCTCACAAAAAGTCCGGTAAGTTTGACGGTTGAAAACGGGCAGATGAGTATTCATCTTGAGCGCTTAATGCGTAATCATCAGCAACAAACCGCTTTTGCCAGCACACGTATTTTGGAACTTAATCCGTATCATCCGCTTATCATAAAATTGGCCGATTCGATGTTTGATACGGATAAGACGCAAGTCGAAACAGTAGCAAAATTGTTGCTTGATCAGGCGAAGATATCCGAAGGCGAGGCAATCAGCGACAGCTCGTTTTTTGCCGAAAAAATCAGCGATTATATCTTGCGCGGTTGGGAGGAAAATAAATCAGCTTAATCGGATATTTTAATAATAACTCCTGAAGAATATTTTTTTCGGGAGTTTTTTTTGTTAAATTGATGTTTACATACATCAATAAATACTTTACATTTTAGCGGTGCGCGGATAAAATAAAGCCGATTGTTTTTGTTTGAGCTGAGTATGGAGCCTGACGGTGTGGAAAATAACCGATATTTCTAAATCGTTCTTTTTCGAAGATTGGAATTTCAGCAGTTATTATGATATGCTGCGTGACAGGTTCTGGCATTTTCATGATATCTTTATGCGTGAATACGGTACCATGGGAAATTGGATATTCTATGGTATGATTTTCTTTTTAAGTGTGATTATTTGTGTTTATATCAAATTGCTGGTCGATGCTTTGAGAAAATCAGATAAACTGTCCGAACAGGAAGCTGAGGAAATCGAAGAGGAATATTTGACTCAAGAACCGGAAATCGATGAACAATATCAAAATCAGGTTATTGTGCAAGAAGCCGAAAATACGATGAATGCTGATGATGAGACGGAAAATCAATCGGAAGATGAGAGTGATGAAAACTTTGAGAAGATAAATGAGGAACAAGAGGAAATGGAAAAGAAATTATCTAAGGAAATTGTGCAAACTTCGAAAATTTCAGATGATTACCTGAACCTGAAAGATGTGCTTTATAAGCAATCAAAGTCAAACAATGAATCAAAAGATTCTGAAAAAAAGGAAACTCAAAAGAAAAAAGAGCTGACTGAAGCCGATGTTTGGGAGCTGTGGCAAACTACCGGTGTTATCGTTAATATGCTTGCTCACAATGTCAGCGATAAGAAAATTGCTCAAACAGTTTATTTCTTGAATAAAGGTGTTGATGACGCTGAAGAAATAATCCAGTTGGTTAAGGCGATAAAAAGCTTTGTCGGTTATTGTAATACCGCAAAATTCGATCAACTTCCGGGACGTGAAAATCTTCCGCTTTGTTCTGAGGCTCTTTATGAATTGGCTGTCGGTGATAACAGTGACTGTATGGAATTGATGGAATCTCTGCTTAATGTTCAAGTCGCCATTGCTCAAAGGCAAAAAGGTCTGTCAAAAGATTTGTCTTATGCTCTGGCTGCCGATTATGCTTGCACTATGGGAACTCTCGCTAATTTAAATAATTATGAATTGGCAATAAATTCTTTTGAATTGGCTGCCGAACTGGCTCCGAAAAACGTTAATGCTTTGAGTCGTTGTGCCGATTTGTATTTGCAGGATAATAATGTTGCTAAAGCTGCTCAAGTTTATCAGCAAGTATTAAATCTTGCCGATGATGTTATTTATCCGGAACAAAAGGCAAATGCTAATCTTAAAATGGCACAATACTTAAAATCATCTGGCAAAATGTTTAAAGCTGACGAACTTGAAAAAGAAGGGCGTAAGTTTTTTGATGAATACGGTATCAGAAATCCGCTTACCGATAAAGAAAAAGAAACATTGAAAATCCTTCTTGACGGTCAGATGGAAAAAATGAGAGAATACGTTAAAAACTTGCTTCAAAAATAGGTGAATTAAGGAAAATGAGAAAGTATATTTATCTGATTATTGTCGGCCTGAGTGTAGTTTATTTGCTGGGTGTAAAATACGGATTTATGCCTTCTTTGAAAAATTCCTTTTATCAAAAAAGCGACTATTCAACGGTTAAAAATGTGATTCCGCTGAAAAACGGTGTCGATAAAGAATATTATGCTAACGGAAAAATCAAAAGTGAAACGCCTTATGTTAAAGGAAAAAGGCACGGCAATGTTAAACAATATTATCCGAGCGGCGCTTTGAAGGTTTCTTCTTATTATGAAAATGATGTTCGGAGCGGTATTACAAGAACATACTATGAAAACGGCGGTTTGGATAAAGTTTATGTTTATCAAAAAGGTAAGCTTAACGGTGTTACAAAATCTTATGATAAAAACGGAGCGCTGAAAGCAACAGCCAATTTTAAGGATAATCGCCAAATCGGTACCGAAAAAGGGTATTATCCGAACGGAAACATTAAATACAAGGTCAATTTCGATGATAACGGAAATATCAACGGTAAGGCTTTGATGTATTATGAAAGCGGTAAGCTGATGAGCGAAACCTCTTTTGTGAACAATAAAGTCGAAGGATTGGAAATCGTTTATTATGAAAATGGTAAAATTAAAGAACGTAATAACTTTTCAGACGGATATTATGACGGTTTGCAACAAACTTATTATGAAACCGGCGAGTTGTATGCAAAAACCAATTATCGAAACGGTATGCTCAGCGGAACAACAAAAATTTATAATAAAAATCAAAACCAGAAAGAAACCATCGTTTATAAAAACAATATGAAAAACGGCGAACATATCATATATAATGAAAACGGTATGCCGATTTCAAAAGCTAATTATGTTAATGATGTTCTCTCGGGCGAGTTGGTTACTTATGATAAAAACGGGCTTACATATTCGGTTATGCCCTATAAAAACGGTGCAATTAACGGTATCGCCACAATATATTATCCAAGTGGTGAAAAAAGCTCGGTCGCCGAATTTAAGAACGATAAACTTAACGGCGAAGAAACGGCCTATTATGAGAATGGTAATGTTAAATATAAGCACCATTATATCAACGGAATCGAAAACGGCGAATTTTTGGAATATTCCGAGTCGGGAACTCTGAAAAAGAAAATAAATTATGTTAACGGGAAAGTTGACGGCGAGGTTATCGAATATGATGATAACGGTAAAAAAATTTCGTCCTCAATATACAATAAAGGACAACTCTCCGGTGATTTGAAAATATTTGATGACAACAGCGAGGCAAAAGAAAAAATTATTCCGGTGCGTGACGGTAAAGTTTATGATGATATCATTCATAAAAATGCCGACGGGACAATGCAGGCGGTATTGTCTTTTAAGGACGGTGTATTTCAGGGTAAGCAAACCGGTTATTATGAAAACGGTGCGGTTAAGTATGTTTTGGAAACGGCTTCGGGAGGGCAGAAAAACAGCTCTAAGCTTGCTTATGATGAGTTTGGAAAACTTCGCCTTGATAAAGTTACCGGAACGCTCACGGTTTATTATGACGATTCCTCGAAGATGGCAATTTTGCCGTATAAAAAAGGAGTGGTCGAAGGAGTGGCTAAACTATTTCATCCTAAATATGAAGTTTTGGACGAAGAAGCACAAGTTAAAAACGGAAAACTTAACGGATATTTCAAAAAATATGATGACGGCGGATTGCTGATTTATGAAACATCTTATTTTAATGATGTTATCAGCGATGATGTGAAAATGTATTATGAAAACGGTAAACCGCTGGTGGTTTTCAAATACGCTTTCGGGCAGCTTAACGGCGAAACCATCGGATATTATCGTGAGGGCGGCAGATTTTATTCGGCGACGTTCAGAAATAATCTGCGCGACGGTTGGCAAAAATATTATTACGAAAACGGTAAGGTCGCTTCGGAAAGCTACTACGATAACGGTGTTTGGAATGGTAAAGATTATCGTGAGTATGATGAAGAGGGAAAAATCAGGATTAAAATTGAAAATAAAGGATATGGAACAAAATATATGCGCTTTGATGAAAATGGGGTTTCCGAACCGATGAGCAATGAACAAATAACCGAGTTATTGAAGCGAATCGATCAGCGTGATCAGGAGCAAAAGTTGGCCGAAACTATGAGCAGAAATGCGCCGAGTGTCAGAAAGTTGTTTTAATATCCGGAGAATGTAATGAACGAATTGGAAGAAAGATTGATTGCTATAGAAACGGCTCTGGCCAATCAAGAGAAAATTGTCGATGACTTGAACGAGGTGATTATTAAACAGGGAAAAATTATCGATGAGTTGGTTAAGCAAACGCGGTTAATAAAGGATAGTCTGCCGCAAGACTTTGTTAAACCTTTGAGCGAGGAAACACCGCCGCCGCATTATTGAAGAATTTTCATCTCGGTAATGTATTTTTTCGTTGATTTTGTCAAAATTATATGTTATAGTGATAAAAAATGAGAGAAAACGGAGTTGTAAAATGAGTAATAATTCTACTGTATTGCAAAAGGTTCGTGATATGATAGGAGATCCAAAACGACTGATAGTGATGATGGCGCTCGTTGGTTGTATCAACTCTTCGTTTGCCAAGAGTGTTTTTGGTAATATTAAAAGTGTTGATGGAGAAAAAGTGGAACTTGCAACTAATGAAGGGGATTTAAGAATTACATCGCCGGCATTGGTAAAAGCTGTTACAAAAGCTCATAATAAAAAGGGCGGAGATTTATCGGTGAAGTTGACTTTTGATGAAAGTACATCTACCGGTATCAGAGGGGTTGTTTATCACGGTCGAATTGATATATATAACGGTATGACAAATGCAGTCAGGGATATTAGAGATGTTTATGACGATATTCATGAAGTATATTCTGAAGGAAAAGATATAAACATCAATCGGGTCTTAAGAAAAGCATCCGAAATGGGTGCTGATCTTTCTCAAGATGCATTTCGCGATGATAATGGCATTGTCAGAAAAAAAGCTCAAAATCCAGATGGGGCTGGATTTGTTTATGCTCAATATCATAAGGTTGACAGAAACGGATTTATTAAAAATATGTATTTGAAAAACAACAGTAATAACGGTAATAATGGAGGATATTCTCAAAGCGCAAGTTCTTCCGGTGGCCGAAGCTTCCATTATGAACGTGGTAATATTCCGCAAAGTGTTAAGGATAGATTCAGATGATTTACTTTTTGGGTTTTGTTGTTTTCGCTGTGTTGTTCTTTCTCTGGCAACATTCGTGATTTTTTGTTCTTGAATATTTATTTTAAGTGATTATTTATTCCTTTGAAAAAGGAGGAATAAATGTTCGGTTTTTTAAAATATGTGATTTTTGCTTTGGGGCTTCTGGCGGTTTACGTTATGATTGAACATTTTGTGGTTAACCGCGGGGAAAAACAAACGCTTGATGAAACGGTTAATCAGGAACTGGCAAATGTTAACGATGTCGGAGAAAAGATTAACGAAGAATATGTTCAACCGGCGGTGGAGCAGTTGACGGCGGAGTAAGAATAAGTAAATTTTGTAATAAAGGATATGGTTCGGTTTTGCCGAGATCCTCGGCTCAAGCCTGTCGGCTTGTCCAAGGATGACAGGTGTTTTATTATGTAGAACAAGGAAGCGGCGGATTTATGCGCTTAAAAAGCGCAACCGCCGGAGCAAAGATCCC
>ONLJ01000101.1 GCA_900318605.1 uncultured Rhodospirillaceae bacterium
CACTAAGTTTATCTACCTCTGTCAAGGATGTTTAGCGTGCCTGATTGATAATGCCAAAACACACGACAGCGATTTTGTTTATTCTTCTTGCGCGATGGTTAATATTTCTGATATGCAATGGATTCCGCTTTATCAAATCAAAAAAGAAGATTTTATAAAAGAAGACGTATTTAATGTTGCCGATATTCCGAGCAATCTGCTGTTTAAAATGTATTTAAGTCCGTGGGCAAAGCTCTATAAACGCGAATTTCTGCAAAAAATTACTTTTCCGGAATATGAAGAAACTTTCTTTTTGGAGTGCGTGTTTAACGCCCAAAAAATCTCGTATGACTTAGAAAATCTTTATATCTGCCACTTTACTCCTCAAGATTTGGAATTTAATAATGTTGCCGCAATTGAGAGCGCAAATTTAGAAGTTTTGCTTAAATATGATGCGTTTGAGAAATATAAAACCGCTTACATTTATCATAAAATGCGCTGTATGTGGCTAGCGATTATGCACACACCGCCGGCACAAAAACAAGCAAAATTTGCCGAGCTTAAAGCCGAATTTGCCGATGAGGATTTTAGCCGATACGACTTTAATATTTTGCGCAAAGAAGACCTCTATTGGGCAGTGCAAAATATCAAGAATTTAGACTGGAATGATTTTAAGGAAACTTATATCGGGAGCGCGGCATAATGGATAAAAACAACCCAAAAATCTCGGTGATTATGCCGGTATATAATGTGGAAAAATGGCTGGAACGCTGTTTAGATTCGATTATTTTGCAAACTTATGAAAATTTAGAGATTCTTTGTGTCAATGACGGCTCAACCGACAGCTCGCTCAAAATTTTGGAAAAATACGCCACAAAAGATAAGCGCATTCGTATTATTACACAGGAAAATAAAGGCTTAAGCGGGGCGCGTAATACCGGCATGGAAGCAATGACCGGAGATTATTTTACCTTTATCGATTCGGATGATTGGTTGCAACTCGGTACATATCAAAAATTTGCCGATGTTTTGAAAAAAGAAGATTGTACTATTGATATTTTCTTGTTTAACGGCCTGATTTGGGTTGAAGGCAAACGTACAAAAGATACCGGCACTTCCAAGATTTTCGGGGTGGAAGAATGGGGCGAGTTAAGTAATTCGCGTTTAAAATCAATTCGTCAGCATAAAAACCCGATGCACAACACCATGGCGGTTTGGAATAAATTGTTCAGAACCGAATGGTATCGCAAATATAATTTTAAGTTTATGGACAGGATGTTAGCGCAAGATCGGCTGTTTAGCGCACAAACGTATTTGGCAACAGATAATGTTTATGTGTATGAAGACTATCTTTATGGCTATCGTTCACGTCCGGAGAGTATGTGTCACGCCATGAACGACAATGTGTTTCATCTGCTGATTATCTGCGATAAGGTTAAAGAAGTTTATAAGCAAAATAACTTTTTTGAACAAAGCAAATACGCTTATTTGGAATATTTGGTGCGTGAAACCCTCATCGGCGTAAAAGGTTGTCGTGATGATTTGCGCACACCGTTTTTAGAAGAGTCCAGAAAGCGATTAAATATCCTTATTCCGGAATTGGAAGAAGAACGCTACAAACAAGACATACGTTATGAGCTGAGCCAAGATATTTTGCATCTTGACGGCAATACTTTGCGCGAAAAATATCGGAGCTTGTGGATATGAAAACAATTTTAATCACAGGCGGAGCGGGTTTTATCGGTTCTCATTTGGCAGATAAGCTGTTAAATGAAGGTTATTACGTTGTTGTAGCGGATAATTTTTGTGATTATTACGATGTCAGCATAAAAGAAAACAATGTGGCACATAATTTAAACAATCCGTGTTATAAGCTGTATCGCGCCGACATTGAAGATATGGCAGCATTAAAGGCGATTTTTGCGGCACATAATTTATCGGCGGTAGTACATCTGGCAGCGCGTGCAGGTGTATTACCGTCGATCTCGAATCCGGCGGATTATGTTAAGACCAATGTTTTAGGCACGCTTAATGTTTTGGAGTGTATGAAAGAATCCGGATGCAAAAAACTGGTGGTTGCCTCATCGTCTTCGGTTTACGGCAATTGTTCGGCCGAGAAGTTTTCGGAAGATTTGAATGTTAATGAGCCGATTTCTCCGTATGCCGCAACCAAGCTGGCGACCGAGCAACTTTGCTATACATATCATCATCTGTTTGGCACACAAGTGGCGGCACTGCGCTTTTTTACGGTTTATGGGCCGCGGCAGCGTCCGGATTTGGCAATTGCCAAATTTGCGCAAAAGATTTTGCAAAACGAATCCATAGAAATGTATGGCGACGGTTCATCTCTGCGTGATTATACCTATATTGACGATATTGTGTCGGGAATTGTTGCCGCGCTTAAATACAATAACACAGACTATGAAATTATAAATTTAGGCGGTGGCAATCCGATAACCTTAAAGGTAATGATACAAACTCTGGAAGAATGTCTTGGTAAAAAGGCAATAATTCGGCAGAAACCGATGCAGCAAGGTGATGTAGATAAAACCGTGTGCGATTGGCAGAAAGCGCATCGGCTTTTGGGATATGTGCCGCAAGTGGGATTTAGACAAGGCTTAGCACAATATGCCGCATGGCTGAAAGAGGTATTAAAAATAAAGCCTATTTAAGGCGTGATAACTATTATTTTATTGAACTGAAGGGAAGATGAACAAAGGACTGTTATATATATTTGGGTTAATGCTGATAGCTGCGCCGTCTTATGCGGTTGATGTCAGTGTCGCAACTGAGAGCCAAAAGCTCGATTTCGGCAAAGCGGTATTGCTCGGCAATACGGCAACCATTGGGGTGGATAGCGGTAGCCGTCCGCTATGGCTACGCTCAATGAAGGCCTCAACCGGCAATATTCCGAGTGCCGGAAGTATTACATTTTCTGTTTCCGAATTGCCGGATGGCTACGATGCGCTCATCATCAAACCTAGTGTACCGGCAGATACCGAGCTTAACGGTTCGGAATGCAGATTGAAAATAACTAATTTTTCTTTTTCCGCCAATGGTGTGACTTTAACCGAAAGCGCTAAATCCGGCTCAATTAATGTCGGCGGCTCGGTGCAAGTTCAAGGTTTTTGTGGTGCTGATTATAGCTATATCGGAAATATAAGTATTCCATACAGTATTCAAGACAGCACACAAGCCGAGCTTAAAACCGGTGTTGCCGTATTGCCGGTGGAGTTTGCCACCGAATATAATACCGATGTTACAAAAGATACTGATATGAATTTTGGCACTATTGTAACTGACGGCACAGCCGGAACCGTTACCATGAATACCGAGGGGATTATCACTTCTCAAACCGGCGGCGTTGTAAGACTTTTAGACACCACAACTGCGGGGCAAATTAGCATTTATGGTGCGCAAAATCTGCCGATTACCAATGTAACCTATGATGAACTGATTTATCTTTATAACGGTGAAAATACCATAACGGTTGATACGTTTACCCTTTCGCCGGGGCGAACATTTACTCTAAACGAGAGCCGAAACGGGCAAGGTTATAAAATGCTGAAAATCGGTGGAACGTTGCACTTTTCTGCCAAACAGGCAATCGGAACATACAGCGGAACACTTAATGTGAGAATTTCTTATTAACTATGGAGGGACTTAAACTGATGAAAAAAACATTGTTACTTTTATTAATGACTTGCTTAATTGCCACCAAAGCAATGGCGGATATTGGGATTTTTCCGCAGGCGGTGGATTTTCCGGAAGATAGCCACAAACGCTCACAGACGTTGAATATAATTAATCAAGGCAAGCAAATGCAAACATATCGTGTGAGCATGATTGAATATACTCAAGATGAAAACGGTAAATATATCAATGCAGAAAAGGTGCCAAACTCAGCGCAGCCGTACTTGGTTTATTCTCCGAAGCAATTTACTTTAGCTCCGGGGAAAGTTCAGGCTATTCGGGTGGCGCGCAAAGGGTTGGGCAATGCCAAAGACGGCGAATATGTATCGCACTTGCTCGTCAGTGAAGTTGAAATGCCGCATATGAAGAAGACTGAGAAGAAAAAAGAAAATGCAAATAATGACAAAGTTACTGATGCTGAAAACAGCGAAGAAACCAAAGAAATCTCCGTTTCCATCCATACACTGTTTGCCACTTCGGTGCCGGTAACGATTTATAAAGGTAACAATCTGAGCCAAGCTACCGATATTTTGAGCCATAAACAAAACGGCGATAAATTGGCTTTGGTGTTGCAACGCAAAGGCAATGTTTCTTCGCGTCTTACGCTTAAAGTATTGGATGACAAAGGTGAAGTTATCGGTAAAGCCGGTCCGGTGCGTATTTATACGCCGAACGGTAAGCGTAATCTTTCAATTAGCTTAAGCTCAAAAACTAAACCGGTAAAAATTGAACTATACGATGCACTATCTAACAAGAAACTTACGGAAAAAGCCCTCTAAACTTCAACAAAGTTGGATTGTTTTTGGGGCACTTATCACGTCTGCTCTGTCTTTGCGCGTATGGGCGGAGCAGACGTCTCCCATGGCGGCAACGACGGATGCAAATTCATCGGTCATGGCGGTTGATAAAACAAGGGATAATAAGGATACGGAAGCTGTTGTTTCCTCTGAACTGGAAATGGAAGAAGAACCATATATTCCAGAAGATACAGAGCTGATTTTGGAAACAACAATCCAAAATTATACAGAAGACGATTATATTTACGGCTACAACGATAAAGGAACCGTGTATATATCGTTGTCGCAGTTAGCTGCATTCATCGGTTTGATTTATGAAAATGAAGACGGCATTGTCACCAGTTACTACAGCAATAATAAGGTCGGTGTTTATATAATTGACTTAAACAAAATGACGGCACGCGCCGGTAGCCGTGAAGTTGAGATGAGCGCTAAAGATTATAAAAGCATTGATAATACAATGTTTTTCACCACTGATTTTTTAAGCCGACTTTATGGGATTGAGATAAAGTACGATTTTTATGATATGAAAATCAGTATTGACCGCGAGTTAGAATTTCCTACCATGGTCAAACGTAATGCAGAAAATCGGCGTAAAAACAGCCGTGCGGTGGAATTTGCCGATAAGAGTTTTAAGAATTATGAATTTGATGAGCGTTTAATCGGAATGCCGGTAGTAGATTTGACCTTAGGCAAAGGCTGGAGCCATGCCCCAAAAGGTAAAACAAATAACAGCGATTCATATGCCTTGAATATCGCTACAATTGCCGGTGGTTTAGATATTAATTCATATATTTCTGGCAACTCTTATGACAATCACAAACCGCAAATACGGCTTTATGGTGGCAGAACGCTTTTAGATGAACCGCCGAATAAACTAAATTTAAAGCAGTTCAAAATTGGCGATATTAATGGTATCAGCAATACTTATTTTGCCGCATCAAACTACGGACGCGGTGTAACGGCATCAAGTTTCAAAGATCTCGTCATGAGCGCAGATAAAACCATTGATATTGTCGGGCCTTTGCGTGAAGGTTGGGAAGTTGAACTTTATTGGAACGGACAACTGGTTGGGTATCGTCAAAATTCTATTGCCGGCGAATATAATTTCCCAAATATTCCGGTTTCATATGGTTTGAACACATTTAAACTTGTTTTTTATGGCCCTTATGGTGAAAAGTATGAAGAAGAAAAGCGTTATTATTCCGGAACTTCGCCGGTTAAAAAAGGTGAAGTCGGATATAATGTGGCAGCCTATCAGCCATGGCGTTATTTATTTGAACAAAATGAGCCGAATAAATATGAGGGCAAGGATATTCCGGTATTAGATACAGCGTTTTATTATGGTCTGAGCGATGATGTAACTTTGATGGGCGGCCTAACCCAAACGCCTGATGCAGAAACCAAAACCGAAACGCAAAAATTTGGCATGACTGGTGTTCAATACGCGCTTTCCGGAAGTTCTGTGCAATATAATTTAGAACGTAACTTAGATACTTCTAAAACAGGTCATCATTTTGAATGGCAAGGAGATGTTTATTACGGCACAATTTATGCTATGTATGATTATTATAACGGATTGCACTCGCCTCTTTCATATTATGGCAATGAATATCTTAAAACCAAGACCGAATTTCGTTACAGCGGTAGTATGCTGAGTGTGCCGTATTTTGTCAGCTATCGTACCGGCAAAAAAGAAGAAGGTGATAAGCCGTATGAAAATATTACCGGTCGCATTTCAAAAAATATTACTAACCATTGGTATGCATCACTTGAAGATAACTATGATTCAATCAGCCACAAAAATGAAATCAAACCAAGTTTATATACATACTGGAATAACTATTCGCTTGATACAGATTTGACATATCGTTCCAATCCGGATCCTGAATTTACGGATTTTTCAACTAAATTATCGTGGAGACAAGACAGATATACTTATTATAGTGCAAGTTATCGCCGTGATATTAAAGAACGTATTGATTATTATACTGTTTCCGGTTCGCGGATTTTTGACTTTGGCGGATTGACGCTTTCGGCATCCGTTGATAAGCGCGGTAATTTTTCAACTTACTTAACCTATAATATCAGTTTTTCCAAAGAGCCAGATAAATGGAATATTTTGACTTCAGCCAATTCCAAACTCAGTGATTCTGGCTCAATATATGCTACTTTCCATGATGATGACGGTAATCCGCTGGAAGGTGTTGGTGTAACTGCCAACAATATGGTCAAAGAACAATATACCAATGAGGACGGTGCCGTGTTTATTACTGATTTGGTGGCAAACGAAAAGACAATCTTAAATATTGATATGGAAACACTTGAAGATGTGTCATTAAAACCAGATAGTGAAGTTAAAAAACTGGTATTACGACCGGGAACACTGAAAGAATTAGATTTCGAGTTTAAGCACTACGGTTCGGTTGAAGGCCAAATTGCCAATCCGTATGGCAAGCGTCTGTATGGTTACAAAGTTGCAGCAGTTAATGACAAAGGCGAAGAATTGGCAGCAACTTTTTCTGATTTAGAAGGATATTTTATTATTCCTGATGTGCCGTATGGCGTAGTCAATATTATCATATCAAAGGACAATAAAGAATTAGCAAAAATTAATAGTATTTCGGTCGATGATTTAGATATTACATTGGAAACAGAAATAGAAACTGCTGATTCAATGACGCCACCGGAAAATTTTGAGATGAATGTAGAAATATCGGCAGAAGAGCAAGCAGAATACCAACGTCAGTTAGAAAACGAAGAAGCTAACAGCGAATTTCTGAAAAGTATTGAAATCGAAAATTCAGCAGAAGATAATGAATTTGATGAAGAAATTCTACCAATTTCCGATGCTGAAGATATTACCCCTCCCTAGCAGAAGCCATAGATGACGTTACTGAAAAACTTATTACTCTTAAAAGCGATCATTATAAACAAAAAACCGAAGATCAATCAGCAGAAACATCCATTAAAGAAGCAAGCATACAAGAGTCTGAACCTAAAGAAGAGCCTAAATTACAACAATCCGCCTCATCAGAAGATTTACGTAGAATTGCCAAAAATATGATACAAGCCTTTGACCAAAGTATAACTAAAATGGAAAAAGAAATGGAGATATTTAAGTAACTTTTTTGTACAAAATCAAATTTTATCATTAGCCAATTCAATAATCGTCATGCCTTTATTTTTGGCCTGTTTGCAGAATTCATAAGCTCTGCCTTTATATTTGTTATAAGAAATAATAAAATCGGTGTTTTCGATGATATAGCGGTTGCGATGCACAATACACCAGTGTTTATGGTGGGCGCTGTAGGACTGGTTTCGCCGCTGCGTCGGCTATCAGCTAAAGCTGACCGGCATCCTAAAGTCTGCCGGCGCCTCCTTGTCAAACCTACTTCTCGTAGGTTCGAGACTTCTTACATCACGAATAAACAAAAAAAAGCAGGAATAAATCCTGCCTTTTTTGTTTTTGGTGGGCGCTGTAGGACTCGAACCTACGACCAGACCGTTATGAGCGGCCGGCTCTAACCAACTGAGCTAAGCGCCCGACAC
>ONLJ01000100.1 GCA_900318605.1 uncultured Rhodospirillaceae bacterium
CGGAACTTTGTTTCTCTTCACTTTTGGTGTTCGTGATTTACGAATTAACTGATTAATTGTAGGCATCACATTTTCCTTAAAAGTTATTATTTACACAAAACTAACAACCAAATGAACCATTTCATTTGGCCTAGTTGCGGCGGATAATATCATAAAAAAAATCAGAGTCAACAACTTTTTTACATAAATTTTATTGCTCTAAATAAAGAAAGAAATCAGCCTGAAAATATGAGCTTATTTTTCGCTCAAAGAATACACCGATTTTAGCCCGTCAGCCGCCGCCGAAGTAATTCCTCCGGCATAACCGGCTCCCTCACCGCACGGAAAAAGTCCTTTAATATTGCTTTGCATTGTTTCATCGCGGATAATTCTGACCGGAGACGAACTTCTGGTTTCTACTCCGGTCATAACCGCATCCGGATAAGAAAATCCGCGCAACTTTTTATTCATTTCCGAAATTCCGGCTCTCAATGAATCGCTGATTTCCGGTGATAAAATCTTTGTCAGATTGCTCGGTATAACACCCGGTAAATACGACGGCTGAACATCATTAAACCTTTTGCTTTCTTTATTATTTAAAAAGTCTTCAACTGTTTGTGCCGGCGCCTGATAATTTCTTCCGCCCGCCACAAACGCCAATTCTTCCAGTCTGCGCTGAAAATACATACCGGCAAGCGGTTCGTTTGAGCCGAAATCACGACCGTCAACCCCCACCAAAAGCGCTGAATTGGCATTTTCTTTATCACGGGCAAATTCACTCATTCCGTTAGTTACAACTCGTCCGATTTCCGAAGCAGCTGCCACAACCTGACCTCCCGGACACATACAAAAGGTATAAACCGAGCGCCCGTTCGGCAAATGAACTGCCAACTTATAATCTGCCGCCCCTAAATGCGGACTTTTCGCCGCCTTACCGTATTGCGCATAATTTATCATTTCTTGTTTATGCTCAATTCTGACCCCGACCGAAAACGGTTTTTGCTCCAAATGAACACCGCGGCTTATCAACATTTCAAAAGTATCGCGCGCACTGTGACCGAGCGCTAAAAATACCTTCTCTGCCGGCAATTCATAGCTTTCGCCCTTACATTTAACCCTGAGCGCTTTTATACACTCATTTTCAATTATTAAATCTTCCAACTTATGATTAAAACGATACTCGCCGCCAAGAGCCTCGATTTTCTTTCTGATATTGCGTACAACTGTGCGCAAGTTATCTGTTCCGACATGTGGTTTCGCCAAATAAAGAATTTCTTTCGGCGCTCCGGCAGCCACAAATTCAGCAAAAACTTTGGCGGTAAATTTATCTTTTTTGATACCGCTCATCAATTTACCGTCCGAAAAAGTTCCGGCACCACCCTCTCCAAATTGCACATTAGTTTCCGGATTCAACTTACCGATTTTCCAGAACAATTCAACTTCTTTACGGCGTGTATCCACATCTGCTCCCCGTTCCAAAACAATCGGGCAAAGTCCGGCTTCCGCCAAACCTAAAGCCGCAAACATTCCGGCCGGACCGCTTCCAACCACAATCGGACGAAGTGCCGTTTTTTTAATCTTAAATTCGAGTAGTTCCGGCTCTTTTATTTGTTCTATGTTTAGAATATTTTTTGACTCAATATGCGATGAAAAATCAACACTATACACAAAATGCACATTATTTTTGTTACGGGCATCAACAGATTTTTTACTTATCCGAAAATCAATCAATTTTGCCGGATTAAGACCGCACAAATCCGCCGCTTGCTTTTTCAAATCGGCTTCATCGGCATCTAAAGGCATTTTTATGTTATTGATTCTCAGCATCTTTTATACTTATTTAATTTGGCGTATCCGGCGAGGCTCGCTTCTTGCTTCGCTTATGCTCGCTTCGGTCACTCGTTTTCTCTCGGCTCGCTTCGTTTGCTTTCGCTTCACTTGCTTGCCGGAAAACTTCGCCACGTGCGGTAAAAAATGCCGTTTAAGGCATTTTTTATCCTCGCGCGCAACCTCGAAGGTTGCTCGTTCGTGTTTCTTATCCCTAACTTGGCGTATCCGGCGAGGCTCGAACTCGCAACCTTCGGCGTCGGAGGCCGACACTCTATCCAATTGAGCTACGGATACATAATTTATATAAAGCTCTGTTATATTCTCGGAGGCCGCCTTCTTGCAATGTTTTCAA
>ONLJ01000099.1 GCA_900318605.1 uncultured Rhodospirillaceae bacterium
AAGAGCAGTGTCAGTTGATAAGAGGAATTATCCATAATAAATTGCTCGGCAACATCTTTATCATCAGTCTGTGCGCCTTTTATATAGATATAAGCATAAGAAAAAACACTAGCGTGAAGTGCTCGTAAAAGCCCGATGTTTTTAAAAATCCGGTGATATTTATCTCTGAAATCAATCAGTCGGCGAAGTCTTTCATCACCTGTATATTCCTTCTGAATTTGCTGATATCGGCTGCCGAATTTTCTGACCTGCGAAGGATACATAAATTTAAGGTGCATAGCCATACACCATTCGCGCGCCAAATCATAAATCGAATACATAGGATTTTGTGAATATCCGGCCATAACCGTTGATATAACCGCCCTTTCTTCCACAAAATACGGCTCCAAATGGGTACAAAAAGCATTTTTCTCAAATTCCGCAATCAGTGAATTTGTATAGCGCTTAATTTCATCCTCATCAATTTCGAAACGTTTAAGTCTTTTACTTAAAAAAGTAGCAAGCAATTCATCATCAATTTTCGGCTCTTTTCTGTCATCAATTTCAACATAGCCGTTTTGAAATTCATCGTAATAGATGTTTAAGAAAATATATTCATCGTTGTCATAACTATGCTTAAAATCACGCAAATCATCAGCAATAAATTCTTTAACGTCGCGCACATATTCAGGCTCATACACCTGCGTTTTAAAAAAGTGCAGAGCATCTTTTTCCAGCTCCTCATCGGAATATATCAAATCAGAAAGGCGCATACTTTAAAACCGATTTTTTAAATTTCCACTTTCGTTTATAATAATATGCTGAGCGCGAATGTCAAGCGGCTTTTTTGGTGGTTTTTGCGGGAGAAAGTTGAGAGGTTTATTTTAATCTTAATATATCTTTTAATATTTTGTTGTACAATCTGCCCAATTCTTAACTTATGGAGTGAGAAAATGATGAAGTATGTATGCTTTTTGGCTGTTGTGGCGTTTTTGATGGCCGGAACGGTTTCGGCGGCAAATAAACCGACTTATATCGAAGAGGTTTCGGCGCTCGGAAGTGTTGCCGGACAGGGCTTGGCTTGCCATGCTAAAAAATATCACAAATTTGAACTTCTGGCGCGGGCAATTGTCGTCAGTAAGGCAAAAAGTGATAAGATGCAGGAAGACGGATTAAGGGCTTTTAATGAAGCCAAAGCCGGTACTTTTATGGATATCGAAAGCGAAAATTTCAGCGATTGCGATGAAATAGTTTATGCCTTCAATCGCCAGAAAATTTTTGATGCCGTTCTATATCGTAACGGGAAAATCAAAATGCCGGACGGAACTCTGATTGTGCCGCGTAAAGCTTATGATGTTTCAACGCTTTATAAAAGAGATCCGGAAGCGTTTTCCAAAGCTGATGCCTCATATAAAAAAGCAGTCGAAGATGCTTTGAAAAACAGTGCAAATCAAAAGAAAATCAAGTTGAGAGATGCAAATTATGCTGATTTTGCCAATCAGTTCGAATAATATTTAATTTAAGGAGATTTTTATGCCGGCTTATCAATATGTTTTTGTAATGCAGCATTTAACTAAGGTTCTTCCGGGCGGACGGGAGTTGTTTAAGGATATTACTCTGTCATTTTTGCCGGGGGCGAAAATCGGAGTTTTGGGTGTGAACGGTGCCGGTAAATCAACGCTTTTAAAAATTATGGCCGGTGTTGATAAAGAATTCAATGGAGAAGCTTGGCCGGCCGATGGTGTCAAAATTGGTTATCTTGAACAAGAACCACAACTTGATAGATCCAAAACCGTGATGGAAAATGTGATGGACGGACTGAATGAAACTCAAGAATTACTCCGCCGGTTTGAGGAAGTTTCAGCAAAATTTGCCGAGCCGATGAGCGATGATGAGATGAATGCGCTGATTGAAGAACAAGCTGAATTGCAGGAAAAAATCGATGCTTGTAACGGTTGGGATTTGGAGCGTACGGTACAAATTGCCATGGATGCGCTGCGCTGTCCGCCGGCTGATGCCGATGTTACTAAGCTTTCGGGCGGTGAAAAGCGTCGTGTTGCTCTTTGTCGCTTGTTATTGCAAAAGCCGGATATGCTTCTTTTGGACGAGCCGACTAACCATTTAGATGCCGAGTCGGTGGCTTGGCTTGAGCACCACTTGAAAGACTATAAAGGTACGGTGGTGATGGTTACGCACGACCGCTATTTCTTGGATAATGTAACCGGCTGGATATTAGAACTTGACCGCGGGCAGGGTATCCCGTATGAAGGAAATTATACTTCATGGCTTGAGCAAAAGGAAAAGCGCCTTGCACAAGAGGCTCGTGAGGAAAATGCTCGTCAGCGCACATTGGCACTTGAACTCGAGTGGATTCATAAAAATCCGAAAGCCCGTCAGGCAAAATCTAAGGCTCGTATCAATGCTTATGATGAACTTTTATCGCAAGCTACACGCGAGAAAATTACAACAGCTCACATCAACATCCCGATGACTGAGCGCTTAGGTGATTTGGTGATTGAGGCTAACCACATCAGTAAGGCTTTCGGCGATAAGGTTTTAATCGACGACTTGTCGTTTAAGATTCCGAGGGGGGCAATCGTCGGAATTATCGGTCCGAACGGTGCCGGAAAAACTACGCTCTTTAAAATGATTACCGGTCAGGAAAAGCCGGATTCGGGCGAAATCAGAATCGGCGAAACCGTCGATTTGGGTTATGTCGATCAGTCAAGGGACGAACTCAGTGCCGATAAAAACGTATGGCAGGAAATATCGGATGGATTGGATATGATTTGGCTCGGAAAAAATGAGGTTTCTTCACGCGCTTATGTCGGACAGTTCAATTTTAAGGGTGCCGACCAGCAAAAGAAAGTAGGTCAACTTTCGGGTGGCGAACGCAATCGCGTGCACCTCGCAAAAATGCTCAGAAAAGGTGCAAATGTAATTTTGCTCGATGAGCCGACGAATGATTTGGATGTTGATACGTTGCGTTCATTGGAAGAAGGTATTATCAATTATCCGGGGTGTGTGCTTGTTACCTCGCATGATCGGTGGTTTTTGGACAGATTAGCAACTCATATTCTGGCCTATGAAGATAACGGACACGTTGAGTGGTTTGAGGGCAACTTCGAAGATTATGAAAAGGATAAAAAAGCACGACTCGGGGAAGATGCTTGCAATCCGCACCGGATTAAATATAAAAAGCTGGAAAGATAAAAAAATTCAAAAAAATGCAAAAATTGCTCTTGACTTTTGGACAAAATGAGGGTATAAAGAAAGCATAACCAAAATTAGTTAAATATGGAAATTATAGGAAACATTATCAGTGGAGTGCTGGTAGCATTGCTGCTGATCTGGGGTGCTATTGGATTCTATAATCAGGTTCGTGGCACTGAAACAAAGTAAAATCAATGAGGCGTTTTGAGGGTATATGATACCTTGCAAAACCCCTCATTTTTTTATGATTATTGGTCAGATGTGAGATTTGTTGTATTGACGACAGTTTATTTTCTTAAATAATGGAAAAAAATGTACGTTTAAATTGACCACTATAAACCAGCAAAAATAGGTAAATTTTTTGACTATTTATGATTTTTCAAATACCGAATAACAGCTTAAATTGACTATATTACCGATTGTTTGACGAAAAACGGAACTTTTTCGAAAAAAATGCTTGACTTAAACGTACGTTTTATGCCATACTGTTAATATCAAGAATAAACTTTTCTGAAAGGATACAGTCGTGAGCGAAATCAATTTAGAAGAACTTGAAAAACTAGGCAAATCTTATGTTGAAGATAATTTGGAGTATAGATATTATAATTTCGATAGATTTAAATCTTTAAGCCCTGAACAGCGTGATGAGGCGGCAAAAATTGTAACCGAGAAAATTTCTGAGAAAATAAATTATGTTGAGAGTAGGCGTAATGATGAAGCTATCATGGATACATTGAAGAAAGCCTTATTATTTTATAACGAGGTTGGGGAGAGCGAGAAAAAATATATGCGGGCATTTTTGCTGAGATGGCGTACATCCGGCGATAATTCGGAAAGACGTCATAAAGAAACTTTGTTCAAAAACGCTTTGAGTGATTTAAGTAAATATGGGGACAAAATTAAAAAAGATGAAACAATTAAGTCTGTTTCAAGTTTGTCGCTTAGAAAAGATTCATTGTTGAATAAGTTAAACGCTCAAAATATAGAGTTGAGTTTTGACTTGGATAAAGATGCAAAATCAAGGAAAAAAGCTGAGAGAGAAACATATAAACACAAAGCAATGCAAGAAGAATTTGAGCGCCATGGTGTAAATAAACCGTTTACGTCTGATAATACGCTTATCAGAGGATGTCCAGAATGGTGGACAATTCTTGAAACCGACGGACATGGCGGTGAACATAGAGAAGCAATCAAACCGCTTTATATGTTTAAAAGCAAAGATGTTGTCGAACTTGTCGGTGCCGAAGTATATGAGTACGACAGAATGTATTATGCCGGTGCCGGTATGTCCGGACCACTGCAAAAGGTTAGAGAAATAAGCGTAGAGGAATATAAAAAATTAGTGCATGAGCGCGAGATGAAAAGGCAAGAATTAAGTAAAAAGAATTCCGGCGATTCCAGATAAATAAACGCTTATGTTTTGAGAAATAACGGTAGTTCTAAAGCTGCCGTTTTTTTACATTTAAAAATCCAAAAGATTTATTTGTAAAAATTAAGAAAAAAATACTTGATTTTTTTTTAATTAAAGTTTATACATCGCGTTACCGGCGGCACCCCTGGAGGCTGTTGGTATCGTTGAATTTTATTTTAAGGATAAACAAATGACAAATATCACTTTTAATGCGCAAAAGCGTGAAAAAGCAGGTAAGGGGGCAGCTCGTGCTTGTCGTCGTGAGGGTCGCGTTCCTGCAGTTATTTAT
>ONLJ01000106.1 GCA_900318605.1 uncultured Rhodospirillaceae bacterium
CTTCATATATTCAGGCAATTGATTTTCTTTAGTCATGATTTTAATCCTCGCTGCTGTGTTCAATCAGTCCGGCACGTTCCCCAGCACGAACTGCGGCAACACGATTACTGACATTTAATGCGCGCATCAAAAGAGTGATATGGATTTTGACCGTTCCCTCACTCAAACCGAGCTTATAAGCAATCTGCTTATTCGACAATCCGTCAGCCAAGCAACGCAATACATCAAGCTGACGCGGTGTCAAAAGCTTATCATCGGCACTTTTTTTCTGCGAGTTGTCAAATCCTCTGATTAAATCTTCAAATTGTCCCGATGAATATTTAACACTCATTTTTACCAAATCAGGCGGGATATACATACCGCCGGCCAGCACCAAATTGATTGCACTGACGATAATATTATTCGGAAACGACTTAGAAACATATCCGGAAACACCGATATTATAGGTTTTTTGAAGAATTTCCTTATCAAACACTGCCGATACGATGATAATCGGCAATTCCGGAGCAATATTATGGATTTTTTGCAAAGATTCCAACCAATTTCCGCCCGGCATCGCCAAATCGGTAATAATTAAATCGAAATCATTTTGACGGCTCAAAATATCTATAATTTCATTATAATCGCCGGCCAAGACCAATTCCACACCCGGATATTCTTTTTTCAAGACAAATTCCAAACCTTGAAGATATAATTCATGATCGTCAGCAACCAAAAACTTCATTTTTCCCTACCAATCACCGTTAACGGCCTGCCAACACGAAAGAGCTGCGATTGCAGCCGTTTCCGCGCGTAAAATTCTTTCACCTAAATATATATCACAAACTTTTTGATTTTCCAAAACTTTTTTTATTTCATCCTCATTAAATCCGCCCTCCGGACCGATTAAAATCGCCGCTTTACCGGAATTTGAACGCATTTTTTGCAAAATATTACTGCCGCTTCCACTTTCATTCAAGAAAAAGAGTGTTCGGTCATCAGGCCAATTTTTCAATAAATTTTCGATAAGTTCCGGCGCCGCTATTTCCGGCACATCTAATCTTCGACATTGTTCCGAAGCTTCAATACTCTGAGCAATAAACCGCTCAGTTCGAACTTTTTCACTATTGGTTCGAGCGGTAATTACCGGAATAATTTTACGCACACCGAGTTCGGTTGCTTTTTGAATAACCATATCGGTATTGTCTTTTTTCAAAGGCGCAAACAACAGCCAAACATCGGGCGACGGCTTAAAATCCTTAATTTTTCTTCCGATTTTCAACAAACCTTTTTTCCGGCTCAATTCCGAGATTTCCGCTTCATACTCACCGCTTTTTCCGTTAAATACATAAATCACGTCGCCGACTTTGAGCCGCAAAACATTAAACAGATAATTGCACTGCTTTTCATCAGCACGAATCAACTTTTGATTACACAGGTCGATATTGAAAAACATTCTTACAATCATATTACTTGCCGCAAAAAACATTGAATAACCGTTTTTTTGTTTTGCCATAATAGTTCAATATGTGTTAAAGAAAGGATAACGGAATTTTAATTTTGAGGCAAAAATGATTATCACGATTGACGGACCGGCAGCAGCCGGAAAAGGAACACTGGCAGGCGCCATTGCGCAGAAATATAAATATGCTTATTTTGATACCGGCATGGTATATCGCGCCGTCGGACTGTTGATGATATTGAACGGCAAAGATTTGTCCGATGAAGCCGCTGCGATAGAATATGCCTCGAACTTAACCTTTCCGCAGATGATGGAACTGTCAAAAAATCCGGAGTTCCGCTCAGCCAAGGGCGGACAAGCTGCTTCGATTGTATCGGCGATAAAAGACGTGCGAGCAAAACTCCTTGCGATGCAACAAAACTTTGCCTTAAATCCGGTATTTGCCGATGGAACAAAAGCAAACGGAGTGGTTTATGACGGGCGAGATACCGGCACGGTTGTCTGCCCGAATGCCGAATTAAAACTATTTATTACTGCTACACCTGAAGTACGCGCTCAAAGACGATTCGCCGAGTTCCAACAAAAAGGTTCGAATCTTACTTACGAGGAAGTTTTAGCGGATATAAAAGCTCGTGACGAGCGCGATTCGAACCGTAGTACGGCACCCTTAAAACCGGCAGATGATGCCATAATTGTTGACACATCAGATTTAACCATTGCCGAAGTCTTTGCCCACGTTGATGAAATTATCAAAAAGAGATTAAAATAAATTATCGTTTTTTGGGTATATCACATTATCATTGTAAGTCGTGGTTATTGAAATATATTCGATGTAGTAAAAAACTCTTTTAAAACGGTTACTCATACATTTTATCATTCAGCAACCAATACGTTTTCGTATTATATAAATGTGGATTTTCTTTAGCCAAATCCAATGCAGTTTTTCCATCAATATTTCTATCCTTAACATTAGCTCCATGTTTCAACAGCGTTTCGATTATATCTGGATTCTGATTGCTTAATGCCGCACGCATCAACGCAGTCCATCCCTCTTTATCTCTTGCTTCAATATCCGCTCCCTTTTTCAACAGCGTTTCGATTATATCCGGATTTTGGTTGATTAATGCCGCAACCATCAACGCAGTCCATCCCTCTTTATCTCTTGCTTCAATATCCGTTCCATGTTTCAACAGCGTTTCGATTATCTCCGGATTTTGGTTGTTGGATGCCGCATACATCAAAACCGTATGCCCAGGTTCATCCCTTGCTTCAATATCCGCCCCATGTTTCAACAGCGTTTCGATTATCTCCGGATTTTCATTTTTATATGCCGCAAACATCAACGCAGTTATTCCACGTTTATCTCTTGCTTCAATATCTGCCCCATGTTTCAATAGCGTTTTGATTATCTCCGGATTCTGATTGTTGGATGCCGCAAACATTAACGCAGTCAACCCGATTTTATCTCTTGCTTCAATATCCGCTCCCTTTTTCAACAACGTTTCGATTATCTCCGGATTTTCATTTTTATATGCCGCAAACATC
>ONLJ01000098.1 GCA_900318605.1 uncultured Rhodospirillaceae bacterium
CAACATGAGTAATCTGCATTAAATGATCATCAATCACGTTGGCAAAATTATAGGTCGGGAAACCATCGGATTTAAGCAAAACTCCTTCATCAAGTTCATCATAATCGATATCAATCTCTCCATATACCACATCATGAAAAGTTGATGTTCCCTTCTTGTTGATGGTTTGACGCACAACATAAGGTTCGCCGGCAGCGATGCGTTTTTTTGCTTCTTCAAGTGAAATTTTTAAGCACGGATCTTTAAGTTTTGTGTGGCTTTCAGCGCCCTCGCCTTCTTCATCTGAGTTTTCCTCTTTTTGCTTACAAAAGCAGTAATGAGCGCCACCCAACTCCACTAATTTATGGGCATATTCGGCATAAATCGGTTTGCGCTCCGATTGCACATACGGCCCGAAATTTCCGCCGATATCCGGTCCTTCGTCCCAGTTCATTCCGACACGTTTCAATGTTTTATATATAATATCGGTAGCACCTTCGACATAACGCTTTTGGTCTGTGTCTTCAATTCGCAGGATAAACTTTCCTCCGGCTGATTTTGCGATTAAATATTCATACAAAGCCGTGCGCAAATTGCCTATGTGCATATAACCCGTTGGGCTTGGCGCAAATCTGGTTCTCGTTTCCATTTTTACCTCATCAAAACATACATTAAACTGCGACTTAGAATAAAACAAAAAAAGATTATTGCAAGCATTTTATTTGTAAAAACCGCAACAAAAAAACACCCCTTCGGGTGCTTATTTTTTTATCAAAATAATAATTAAATTTTATTTTCCGGACAGAATAGCCTCAAACAATTCGTGAACACTCGGGATATGCCCGCCGGCATACATCGGATCAAGCCCGAAACGATAGACATTGTGTCCGGCAAAAGCCAACTCATTGTCAACATCTCCGCCGTGTCCGATATTCATTAAGGTTTTATGGATACAATATGTACGGCAATCAGGGATTTTTCCGGTGCTTCCATTAGCACGCGACCACCCCGAAAATTGACATTGCGAAAGACATCCGACACAATGAGCTATATCGGTTTTAATCGACTGGCGTTCCTCAGGTGTTAAGAACACTAAGGTATTATCAGGTGTCCGCTCAATTTTATTAAATCCTTTCGCCGCCATATCTTGAACATGAATTAAATCCTGATCTTTAATATAAACGCTGAGTACTTCGCTCAATACCAGTTTATGATTAAACTCGTTTGTTTGCTCATCCGAATATGCAATTTCATTATTTTTACGCTCGATTAACCTGCTCAAAAACTTGTTTTTGATTGCCGAAGAATAGAAGCCGGTCGGGCTGAATTTTTGCAATATCACATCACCTTTTTTAGTTCCGAGCATCAGTTTTTTCCAATCATCGCTGATTGGGCTTTCTTTAGTTATCATCGGGCGAGTACCGAACTGGAACGCAACCTTTCCGATTTCCGGATTATCAATATAATCCTGCCATTCGGCCAAACACCAAACACCGCCGGCAATAATAATCGGCAAATCTTTCAAACCGCAATCCGTCAGCATTTTTCTTAATTCAATAAGGCGCTCATAAGGGCGCTGCGGTTCGAGCGGATTTTCGGCATTTGAAAGTCCGTTATGTCCGCCGGCAAGCCACGGATCTTCATAAACCACACCGCCAAGATAATCAGAATAATTTTTGTAAGCACGCTTCCAAAGAACACCAAAAGCACGCGCCGAAGAAATAATCGGATAGTAATAAACGCCGTGTTCCGAAGCAATCTGTCCGAGATTATAAGGCAAACCGGCACCACTCGTCAATCCGTGAATAAGACCTTTGGCACCTTCAAGAACTCTGATAATAACTTCCTGAGAATCAGCCATTTCCCAGAGCATATTCATGTGAATGCGACCGTTATTTCCTGCTATATCATGAGCTATTTTTGCCTGAGAAATTCCCCCTTTCACGGCATAATCAACCATTTCACGATGGCGCTTTTCTCTTATTTTTTCATGAAATAATTCCGGAATTATTTCGCCGTTTTCATCTAAAGCCGTAGGACTTACCAACGATATAGTTCCGACTCCGCCTTCTTTTGCCCAAGAGCCTGAACTTCTGCCATCAGTTCCGTTAATACCTTTTCCGCCTTCAACCAGAGGAAAAACTTCCGCATCTGAAAGTACGATTTTTTTCAATTCTTTCATCTTAACTCCTCATAATAAGTCGGGGCATATTATAAGCACAATTTTTTTTAAATAAAAGTAGGCACTTTAATAACTCATAGTTTCCCTAATGATACTAATAGGAGAAAATATCGTAAAATCAATATAATAAAAAAATAACAATTTTAAGGGATATTTATTATTCCTCAAATACGATTTTCATTTTTTTACCATAAAATTTGGTCAGTTTTCGCACGGTGCTACAGTTTATGCTACGTCCGATTTCTATTTTTTCAACTATTTTAGCCGGAATTCTTGTTTGAATTTCCAACTGTTTGAGAGTTAATCTCTTATCTCTTCGCATTTTCCATAAATTGAAACCGATTTCTTTTATTGTTTCCTTATCCATAAAAAACTTATTTTTCGCCATTTTGAAACTCCCTTATTTTCTTAAATCAAAACAAAAAACCGACCTGAAATTCAAGGTCG
>ONLJ01000097.1 GCA_900318605.1 uncultured Rhodospirillaceae bacterium
CTGGTTATCGGTCATAACGGTCGCAATTTTGTGTCTTCGACTGACTGGAGATTAACAACCAAAAGCGGTGCCCATCGAATCTTACCGTTTTCCATGCGTCCGCAATACCCGAATTTTTTGGAGTGTGTTGCCGGCGTGAGTTATGCGTGCAGGCAAAATCAGCTGAATGTTACTCCCGACAGTGAAGGAAAGAAGCTTAAAGCTGTGGTGGTAGTCAATGGTAATCGCTATGAGTTTGCTCCAGGTGAGGCCTTGAAAATTTATGCTTTATCCGGTGTGAAATTTATTGCTACCGATTGTGCCGTTGAGTATGCCGAGTCTGAAAATGAGCGCTTTTTCAGCGTGATTACCGATGAGCATACTATTTACGGGTTACTTGATGATAAGGGAAGGATATCTCAAGGTTAGTTGAAAAAAATATCGTCGGATTTCCGGCGGTATTTTTTTACGTTATGCAGACAAAAGAGATGATTATTTTTTTTTATAAGATATTGACAGAAAATTTGAAATATGCTATTCTCTATGGGTAGCGGAGATAAAAATGAAATTTTTTGATAAATGGAAGTTTAAGATACCGACAATAATGCTGGGCGGCGTGGTGTTGCTCGGCACAATTTCCGCTGAAAACGGTAAGGCTGATAAAGACAATAGATATGCCGAAAAACATCTGAAAATTCAAAGAGTTAAAAATCCTGTTTTGCGAGTTTTTTATCGCACAGATACGATTGAAAATATTTCGCCGATTCTTTTGTTCAATGATAGGGGAAGAATATACCGCCATTACAAAAAAGGAGATGATTTATATCGTATGCGCTTATATTTGTTTGAACATGAAGCTTGGCATACTCATAATTTGAAAGTTAAAAAATTTTTGTTTTCTCCGCGTCAATATGAAAGAATTCTTGTACACGACGAAATTTCTGCCAATTTATTGGCTCTTAATTCAATGATTTTAGAATATTGTTTTACCGATAATAAAGAGAAATTTTTGGAAACAATTCATAAGGACGGTTCTTTTTATTTCTACTTCAAAGAAGTCGAAAACGGTAATATCAATCCGTTGAGCAATGATTCTTCCATGATGGAAAAGGACTATCATTTAAGAATAAACGGCATGCTCAAAACATGGATGAAACGTTCGTATAATTCTTATAAGTTGAGACATAAAAATATGATTTTTAATTATATCAAAAAGTATGGACTTAATGATGATAATGTGAAAAATTATAATAAAGCAATGCACCACATGTACACGATGGGCGGAATTGATTTTTGGAATTATGTTGATAAAGATATTGAAATAAAAGAAATCAATCTGTTTGATGGGTTGGCTAAGATTAAATCTTTTGCAAAAAAAGATAATGCTATGATGGAAGAAATCAAGAAATATGCTCCGTTGTTGGAAAAAATCGAAGACGATAATCAACGTATCGTCGCACTCCAACATCTTGTTTTATCATCGGAAATTAAGGCAAAAATAAGCAAGAATAATTATGAGATTGATGACAAAATCGTTACTATATTATATAATAAAGCTATGGTAAAATATGCTAAAGACAATACATTTTCTATCTTTGTTGGAGAAACTCGGACTTCAAACAATATAATCATACTTAACGAAGATAAGAAATGTTCGCTTGAAGATTTTATCGCTGAAGTTTACAATTTTAATGGAATAGATTTAAGCAAACAAATCAATGGTTTTGATGTTTATAATTTGCCTTATGATGTAGATAAATTGGGCTATGATTATCAGGCAGATGATAGAGGCATCGTTTTGTGGAATGATGTCGACGAGATGTTGGCGGCTAATGTGCAACATAATGATAATGAGCGAGTTGCCGGCAAAAATAAGAAAAAATACTTGCGTAATAATTCACGGCGCTCGGGTATTCTGTTTGTCGATGTTCCTAATTTTGAGGAGCCGATTTTAACGGCCTCGACTCCGGTGCAGATGGAAATATTGAAAAAAACTTATGAGGATTTTTATAATATGCCGGAAGTTAAAGAATTTGAGCCGCAAGAACAGAAAACTCAGCTTAAAGCCAATGTTATGGTAAAAGAAAGATAAGGAGTTGTTATGGAAAAACCGGAAAATCAGCTGGAAGTGTTTTCGCCCATACTTATCCAAAATCATATTAAATTGTTAACCATTGCCAACTGTCTTGCGGCGGAAGATAAAAATGCCAAAACAGTGTTTACAATGTCAGCTGATAATTATGAAAAAATAGAAAAAAGTGAACTTAAAACTCCGCTTATTGGTGTGATTTTGAACTATGATGAAAAAACGCAAAAACTGAAAGTAACAATTGAGCCGGATGTGTATGAAACTTATGCCAATAAAATCATGAAGGAAGTGGCTTTGCAATATAAGGAAAATTATTTTCATCGTTATGATAATTTTATTCGCTGTGATGAATAAAAGATATTGACATTTTTGACAAAAAGTGTTATGAGAAGTTTATAAGTCTAATCATTTAAATAAGAAATTATGGAAACAATCGAGAAAATTGCCGCAATGGCAAAGGAAAAGTCGTGGAGTGAAATTATGAATAATTTCATTCTGCCGGAGGTCTTGAAAGCTGGTGGTTCTGCACGCAATTATCAGATTTCTGATGAGTATATGAGCGTTATAGCCGAGTTTGGGCAAATCATCTATCAGTCCGACAAAAAAACGGCTGAGGTGTTGTTAGAGTTCGCAATGCAGCGTATCTCGTGCGGAGCGGTAAAGCACCCGTATCTCGGAGCAGCATTGAATGTGCCGCAGAGGTATGTGTACTACTCAACTTTCCAAGACAAGCCCGCTTTAATGAGTGAAGCCTGTTTTGATTTTCTGCAGAGAGGACTGCCTTATTGTCTGGTTTCGGAAAAGCTCAAAAAACATGCCAGAGCTATTCTGATGGGGCTTATCTACAATCTGGATTATAACACCGGTCAGCCTATCAACGGGTATAATCTAGGCGAGATGGCGCAAAAATCCGTTGAAATCACGCAGTGGGCTTGGGGGACTGCTAAGATTTTTATTCCGTTTGAGGAGTTTTGGCCCTTATTGGTAAAAGATAATTGGTTGAAGTATAAGCCATACTTTACAGTAAGATGGGGTAAAATCGACTTGAAAAAGTTCTACGGCGCGCTGGTTGCCAGAACTCCGGTGCAGGAAGCATGGCCTGATTTGGCTCTTGATGGTTGGGAGCGGCATATTGCCTTTTTCCACCAGTATTGGCACGCTGTTGACACTAAGCGCTTTTTTGAGCTTATTGGTGTTAAAGGCACGCTGAAAAAAGCCAAAATCTCATTGAGGATTAAGTACTATGAGGATTAGAAATAAACCCTGTCGTTTTGGCGACGGGGTTTATTTTTGTTTTATCGGTAAATATACGGTAAAAGTTGTGCCATTATAAGTTGTTGAACTTACGGTTAAATTTCCGCGGTGGTGCATGATAATCTGTTTGGCGATTGCCAAACCTAAACCGGTTCCGCGAATCTTCATATCTTTATGAATCTGCATACGATAAAATTTTTCGGTCAGGCGCTTCAAGTCTTCTTTGGCGATTTTCACTCCTTTATTGTTGATGGCAATACTGACAGCCTTGCCCTGGGCAACACTCTGTCCGGCACTGCACGGAATTGCCTCAACAACTTTCATTTCAACCGTAATTTCTGATTTTTCTTGAGCATATTTAACGGCATTATCCACGAGATTTTGCAATATTTGATGAATTTCCTGTCGGTCGCCGATAATCTTCGGAATCCGGCCGTTTTCAAGCTGTCTTATGTTTAATGATCGGTTGAAGGCTTTGATTTTTAAGGCATTGATGACATCATCAATAACTTCGCCTAAATCAACTTTGTCTTTTAATTCCTTGTCGCGCGCCATTTCAAGTCGAGACAATGATAAAAGATTCTCGATTAAATTCGACATATATTCGGCTTGCTCTTTCATTATGGAAAGAAAGGCATCGCGAGCATCTTCATCGTCCTTGGCCGATGTTTGCAAAGTTTCGATAAAACCTGAAATAACCGACAGCGGAGTACGCAACTCATGGCTGGCATTGGCCACAAAATCCGATTGCATTTTTTCCAAACTCAGGGCTTTGCTGATATCGTAAAGCGAGATTACAGCCGCTGCCCGACCTTTTGAAAACCAGGGTAATTTATTGATATGGGCATAAATACGCTGTCTTAAGTGTTCGGAGTCATTGAAAATCAGGCTCTCATTTTCACTTTTTCCTTGCAAAACTTTTTCTACCGATTTGATGAAGATATTTGTGCTGAATAAAGAATCGATATTGTGGGACGACAAATCATCGCCGAAGAGATTTCTTGCCGCCAGATTACTACCGGTAATATTTCCTTCATTATCGATGATAATAATCGGGTCCGGCAAAGTATCCAAAACCGCGGCATCGGTTATGGCACGTGCCTCAAGCGAATCGGTTTTTGAAGCCCAAAATCGATGTATTGAGTTTATGGCATTGGCCAATTCTTTGGTGTCTTTTTCCATGAAATTAAGCGGTTTATCTTCGCTTTCTTCAGCGGCCAAAGAATAAATATAGCGACGCAAAGTCTTCATTTCACTGCTCAACGGAAATAAAGAAAACAAATTAAATGCCAAAATGAAAAAATAGCAAAGAAGTGCAGTGCTGAGCGGTAAAATTTTGAAATATATCAATGTCAAAAATAACAAAGCCGAAGGTAACGATAAGATAACGACTTTGAGTAAAATCTGCAATGAGTGTTTAATCTCAAAAAAATTTTTTAGTTTATTTAGCATGCAATTATCCCGTATGATAAACCGAATAAAATTCTGGATTTAAATTGAAGATATTATAATATGTAATAAGTTTAAATAGGTTTAATTTTGCAAATGGACGATGATTTATTGAATATCGCTGAAGAAGAGCTGACACCGGCTATGCTTCAGTATGTGGAAATAAAAAAACAATATCGTGATTATTTGGTTTTTTATCGAATAGGCGATTTTTATGAGCTGTTTTTTAATGATGCTTTGGTGGCTTCAAAAGTTTTGGATATTGCTTTAACCAAGCGCAATAAAACCAGTAAAATTCCGATGTGCGGTGTTCCTTTTCATGCTTATGAAAGCTATATGGCAAGGCTTATTCATAACGGATACAAAGTTGCTATTTGCGAACAGGTTGAAGATCCGAAACTGGCAAAAGAGCGTGGCGCAAAATCGGTTGTGAAACGCGAAATCGTGCGGCTTGTTACACCGGGAACGGTAACTGAAGACACTTTGCTTCTTCCGGAGAAAAATAATTATCTTCTCTGTCTTACACAGCAAAAAAATAATCTCGGTGCTGCTTGGCTTGATATTTCAACCGGCGAATTTCATACTCAAGAGATATTGACGGAAGAAAAAAGATTGGCTTTTGAAATCGGTTCCATACTTACAAAGCTTGAGCCGAGCGAGATTTTGATTGCCGATTCGTTTTTGACTTTTCCGGATCTTTTTGCGCTTTTTAACTCGGTAAGAGAAAAATTAACGGTTTTGCCTAAATCGAGATTCGATTACAAAAGCGCCATGAACAGAATTAAAGAGTTTTATAAAGTTCAGACACTTGATGCTTTCGGTATATTCTCAAATGCCGAAGTTATCAGTATCGGTATTTTGCTTGATTATGCCGATATGACACAGCGCGGAAATATTCCGAGAATTGCTCCGCCGCACAAGATTAAAGATGGTGATTATGTTGAAATTGACGGGGCAACAAGGCAAAATCTTGATCTTTGCTCGTTTGATAGAAAGCGTGAAAATTTACTGAGTGTTATTGATTATACGATTTCTCCTTTCGGTGCGCGTAAATTAAGAGAGCGAATGTTAAATCCGTTGGTTGATGTCAAAGAAATAAATAACAGGCTTGATGCGGTTGAGTTCTTTTTATCACATAAAGCAATAAGAGAAAAATTACGGAATTTTCTGCGCGAATGTTATGATGTTGAACGAATACTATCTCGTTTAAGTTCCGGTCGCGGAGGTCCTCGGGATTTGATGTCAATTGCTCAGACACTCGATGTTATTCCGGAAATCAGAAATTTAATCATTGAGTGTTCGTATGATGATGAAATCGGAGAACCTCCGGTTTCCGTTAAAGCCGTTGTTGAAAGAGTTAAAAAACATTCTTTTTTGGCTGATAAACTTTTTCAGGCCTTAAAGGACGATTTACCGATGTTTGCTCGTGACGGAGATTTTATCCGCGACGGTTACAGTCCGGCGCTCGATAATCTCAGAAGATTGTCGAATAATGGCAAAGAAATGATTGAAGAATTGCAAAAAAAGTATGTTTCTCAAATAGGTATTGAACAGCTAAAAATAAAAGAAAATTCTTTAATCGGATATTTTATTGAAGTGCCGAATAAATTTGCCGATATGATAATAAAAAATCCCGAGTTCATTCATCGCCAATCAACAACTGTCAGTGCTCGTTTTACTACTGCAGAATTGAATGAGTTGGATTCTGATATACGCAGTGCAAAAGAGCGAGCGGTTGTAATGGAACAGGAGATTTTTGCCGATTTGCTCCGCAGCACATTGGTTGAAGCTAAAGATTTGGTTGAAACCGCTTATGCTTTATCCGAACTTGATGTCGCATCGGCTTTGGCGGAATTGGCGGTGGAAAAAAATTATTGCCGTCCGCTTGTTGATGACAGTAAGGATTTTGAAATTATCGAGGGAAGGCATCCGATTGTTGAAAATGCGTTAAAACGTGATAATCTCGGGGATTTTGTTTGCAATGACTGTAACTTAAATTCGGAAAATAACCGTATTTGGCTTTTAACCGGTCCGAATATGGCAGGAAAATCTACCTTTTTGCGCCAAAATGCCATTATTGCCGTTATGGCGCAGATGGGATCGTATGTTCCGGCCAAAAGTGCGCATATCGGCGTAGTTAATAAGTTGTTTTCACGTGTCGGAGCTTCTGACGATTTAGCTAAAGGGTATTCGACTTTTATGGTGGAAATGCTGGAAACCGCAACCATTTTGAATCATGCCGATGAACGCTCGCTTGTTATTTTAGATGAAATCGGTCGCGGTACTGCAACGTTTGACGGATTATCAATCGCATGGGCGGTGGTGGAATATCTGCATAATATAAATCGCTGTCGCTCGCTGTTTGCCACACACTACCATGAATTAACCAATTTGTCCGATAAGTTAAGCGCTTTAAGTCTGCATTGTATGAGAACCAAAGAGTTTAATAACAACGTCGTATTTATGCACGAGGTAATCGACGGAGCAAGTGATCGTTCTTATGGTATTCACGTCGGTAAGCTTGCCGGTTTACCGGAAAGTGTTGTTAAAAGGGCTAGCGAAGTTTTGGAAGGTCTGGAAAAAAGTAATCAAAATCGTGTAGTGTTAGGCGAGAATGATGATTTACCGCTGTTTTCGTTTGCGGTTAAGGAAGAAAAACGTAAAAATTCCGAAGTTGAAGAAACCGTTGCGGCGATTGATCCGGATAATCTTACCGCCAGAGAGGCTTTGGATACTATTTATAAATTAAAGGAAATATTGAAAAAGGAATAAATAAATGACTGATGTAAATGATTTTTTTTCTGAATACAGTGATTTTATTTTATCGGTTACCGCCGATGTTTCAAAAAGCGATGATTTGTTTGAACAGCGCTTTAAAATGTTAAGTGAAAAGCTTAACGGTCGGTTTTCGCGTATGGATAATTCTATTGCGGGTCTTGCGGGAGAAGCCGGTGAAGTCGCCGATATGTGGAAGAAAATCAAGTTTCATAATCTTGAATACAACGATGAAACGAGGGAAAAACTGATTAAAGAACTCGGAGATATTTGTTGGTATCTGTTCTCGGTTGCCGACGTATTGGATATTTCGATAGAGGAAGTTATCAGAAGAAATATCGAAAAACTGAAAGCGCGCCATGCTCACGGTTTTTCTCCGGAATATATGAAGAAAACCGTTTTGAAAAAAGAGGACTGATTGATGGCACAAATCGTCGGAATTTTGTTGCCGCTGCCGTTTGATGAACCGTTTGATTATCAAACCGATGATGATTTAAAAATCGGGCAGTTGGTCGAAGTTCCGTTCGGGCCTCAAAAACAAATCGGTATGGTATATAGGCTCGGAGCATCTTCGAATTTGGATTTAGCTAAAATTAAAAAAATAAACAGAGTTTTTGATTTCCCGCCGATTTCATCAAAGCTGATAAAATTTATTGAATGGGTTGCAAAATACAATTTAGCCAAGCTCGGAATGGTTTTGAAAATGGTTATCAGCGTGCGGGCGGTGTTTGAACCGTCGGTTATGACCGTGTTGTATAAACTTTCGGGGAAAACGCTGGCCGAAGCGAAGCTTAAAAATTCGGATTCCCGTTGGCGGGTTATGGATTTGTTATCTCATGCTCCTTATACCAGACAGGAAATCGCCAAAGGGGCAAATGTCGGGCAAAGTGTGATAAAAACTCTGATTGATGCTAAAGTTTTGGAGCCGATTTATGTGGAAAATAAACGTGAATTTTTGGAGCCGGTCGGCGATTTTGCCAAAGTAAAATTAAATGCCGAACAACAAAATGCCGCTGATGTATTGTGCCGAAAAATAGGTTGCGGATTTTCAGTTACACTCATTGACGGAGTTACCGGTTCTGGAAAAACTGAAGTTTACTTTGAAGCGGTGGCAAAGACTTTGGAAGAAGGCAGACAGGTTTTGATTTTGGTGCCGGAAATTTCGCTTACTACCCAATGGCTCGGACGATTCCAGAAACGTTTCGGCGTTAGGCCGGCAAACTGGCATTCCGGACTTTCGTTAAAAGAACGAGTCGATACATGGAAAGCTATATCCGAGGGCAGAGTAAAAGTGGTGGTCGGTGCGCGTTCGGCACTGTTTTTGCCATATACAAATTTAGGTTTGATGGTGGTTGATGAAAGTCATGACCATTCGTTTAAGCAAGAGGATTTTGTTAATTATCAGGGGCGCGATATGGCGATTGTTCGCGCCAAAATTGAGCAGATTCCGCTGATTTTATCGACAGCTACGCCTGATTTGGAAACCATAGTCAATGTTGAAGAGCAGAAATATGATGTTGTGGAATTAAAAAATCGGTTTGCCGAGGCAAAATTACCGCAAATTAAAGTTGTTGATTTGAAAAAGGACAAGCCTCAAAAAGGCGAGTGGGGTGTTTCGTGGTTGGCGCCGAGTTTGGTCAAAGCCTTAGATGAAAATCTGCAAAAAGGCGAGCAGTCGGTACTGTTCTTAAATCGCCGCGGATATGCGCCGTTGCTTTTGTGCCGTGATTGCGGACATCGGTTGCAGTGTCCGAGCTGTTCATCGTGGCTGACAGAGCATAAAAAGTCGAATTTGATGATTTGCCATCATTGCGGATATGCTGATGATATTCCGCTAAAGTGTCCGCATTGCGGCTCTGAAGATGGATTGACGGCTTGCGGTCCGGGGGTTGAACGCGTTGCTGAGGAGGCTTGTAAACGTTTTCCGAATGCCAAAGTCGAGATATTATCAAGTGATAATGCAGGCTCGTTTGCAGCGGTTTCCAAAATTATCGAGCGCATGGAACGCAAGGAAATTGATATTCTGGTCGGAACGCAGATTATTGCTAAAGGGCATCATTTTCCGGACTTAACACTCATCGGAATTGTTGATGCCGATTTAGGGTTGATGGGTAGTGATTTGCGCGCTTCGGAACAGACGTATCAACTCTTATCACAAGTTGCCGGACGGGCAGGGCGCGGAGATAAAAGCGGCACGGTATATTTGCAGACCGTATATCCGGAAAACAAGGTCTTACAATCAATTTTAAATAATGACCGAAAGGGGTTTGTCGAGTTTGAAAAATCGGCACGCAAAATTTTGCATTATCCGCCATACGGAAAATTGGCGGCGTTGATTGTTTCCGGTTCAAATGCCGCTATGGTTGAGCGTACGGCAATGAACTTGGGCAGAAGCGCACCGCATACCGAGCATATTGAAGTTTTGGGACCGGCACCGGCTCCGTTGTATTTGTTAAAAGACAAATATCGTTATCGGCTGCTCATAAAAACCAGCCGACTTATCAATATTCAAAACGTTATCACTCAATGGCTGGCAATGAACAAAATTCCGAGTTCCGTCAGAGTTGAAGTTGATATCGACCCTTATTCGTTTATGTAAAAATCCCCTTAAATTGTTAAAAAGTAAGGGGATTTTTTTATGAATGTTTTTTATGAATTAAGCGACTTTGGCGTCAAAGCAAAGCTCTGCGCCGTCAATCTCGGCTTTTGTTCCGTCAGCGCAGTTTTCTACTACTTTAACCGCCAAAACCTGTTCGGAAATATAGTCCTTGTTTTCACGCAAAGCTAAAGCAAGTTCACTGTTATTCGTAGCATACGACAACTCAATTCTGTCGGAAATATTGAAGTCTTTATCCTTACGCAAAGTCTGAACAAGGCGAACAAAGTCGCGCGCCATACCTTCACGGTTGAGTTCCGGTGTAACATTTGTATCAAGCGTCAATACTGCACGATTCTCGGCAAACGAAAGCCCCGCAACACCTTCTTTCATTTCCAAACGAACCTCAAACAAATCGTTTGTTAAAGTCTTACCGCCGATTTCCAAAGTTCCGTTTTTATTTAAGCTCCAGTTGCCCTGCTTATAAGCAGCCATCACTGCGCCCATATCTTTGCCCAAAGTTTTGCCCAACAGCGGAGTGTAAAGATATATGCTCTTGGTGGCATAATTGCTCAAGTTGTCATCGAAGTTGATGTTTTTAACGTTCAATTCGTCCTTCACAATTTCCTGATATTCATCCGAAAGTTTGGCGCCGATAAGAGTTAAGCCGTTCAAAGGTAGGCGGTTGCGCAAGTTCTTTTCTTCGCGGATAAATTTTCCTGTAGAACATAAATCTTGCACAAAGTCCATGTCGCTCATCAGTTTTTCATCTGCTTTAATAGCCGATAAATCAGGATAATCGCACAAGTGGACGGACTCTTCGTTCGTGAGATTTTTATAGATATATTCGGCGGCAAACGGCATCAGCGGAGCTGCTGATTTGCAAACGTTTACCAAAACCGTATAAAGCGTATCAAAGGCTTGGGAATCACCTCTCCAAAAACGCTCACGAGTGCGGCGAATATACCAGTTGTTCAAAATTTCCATAAAGTTTGTCAGCTCATTGCAAGCTTCGGCGACATCATAAGTTTCAAGTCCGTGCTTGATTTTTTGAACCAAGAGTTTAAGTTTAGATAAAATATAATTATCCATAGCTTCACTTGATGCGCTGATTTCTTTAGCTTTATAATCTTCGGCATTGGCATAAAGCGTGAAGAAATAAAAGGCATTCCACAGCGGAATCAAGGCCGAGCGAGAGGCTTTGGCAATTTCTTTCCCTTCTTTATCAACGGCAACGTTTCCGCCCTTTAGTACCGGAGAAGAAATCAAGAACCACCGCAAAGCATCAGAACCGATAGTTTCCAAAATATCGTTCGGGTCCGGATAATTTTTCAAACGTTTAGAAAGCTTTTGCCCGCCTTCAGCCATCAATAAACCGGTACATATACAGTTTTTGAAAGCCGGAAG
>ONLJ01000042.1 GCA_900318605.1 uncultured Rhodospirillaceae bacterium
ACTTTTAATGCGCAAAAGCGTGAAAAAGCAGGTAAGGGGGCAGCTCGTGCTTGTCGTCGTGAGGGTCGCGTTCCTGCAGTTATTTATGGCGGAAAAAAAGACGTTGTTTTAATCAGTCTTGATCCGGTTGAACTCGAAAAAGCTCTGGATATCAGCGATTTCTATGCTTCCGAAATCGTTATCGCCGTCGATGGCAAAAATACTAAAGTTAAGTGCCAAGACGTACAATTTCATCCGGTTTCTGATAAGCCTATTCACGTTGATTTTATGCGTAAATAAGGAAAAAAGATGTTTTTGGTGGTTGGTTTGGGAAACCCTGGAAGTGAGTATGCCGATACCCGCCACAATGTCGGATTTATGGCGGCTGATGAAATCCATCGCCGCTATAATTTTTCGCCGTTTCGCTCTAAGTTCGACGGACTGATTGCCGAAGGTTCAATCGAGGGGCAGAAAGTTTATCTCTTAAAGCCGCAAACATATATGAACCTTTCCGGTAACAGTGTGGTTAAAGCCGCTTCTTTTTATAAAATTTTGCCGGAAAATATCGTGGTTATCCATGATGATATGGATTTAACAATAGATAAAATTAAGGCAAAAATCGGCGGTGGTTCCGGTGGACATAACGGTTTGAAAAGTATCGATTCGTGTATTTCTCCTAATTATAATCGTATCAGAATCGGTGTAGGGCATCCGGTTATCCATGATAAAGAAAAAATTATAAATCATGTACTTTCCGGATTTTCAAAGAGTGAAAAAGAGGCTTTGAAAATCAATATAGATATTGTCGCCGATTTAATCGGTGTTCTCTTAAATAAAGGAATGGCCGAGTTTTCTAATCAACTCGGCATGAAAGTAAATCAAAAATAATTTTTTTTTATTTTTTTGCTTTCTCTAATTCAGTTTCATAAGATTTTTTGTCGTTTATAAAATGCCATATCGTTAGCGGAATGGTAAGTATATAGGCTAAAGTTACTAAACCCATTGTCATCCAAGGGCGTGTCAAAAGACAGCTTATCAATAAGGCAAATAAAATCATTAAAGGCAGGACTAAATCCGCTTTGATTTTGGTCTTTTTAAGCGAAAGTGTCGGTATGCGGCTGACCATTAAAAAGGCAACTAACATCATCAGTACAGAGCAGACATACTTGTTGTGTAATATGAATTCCAGTTCAGGATAGTCAAAGGAAATTAAAATCGGCATAACCGCAATTGCCGCCGCCATCGGAGCCGGCACGCCGACAAAGTAGTGCGACCAATATTCCGGTACTGCCGAATCTTCAAGCATGGTGTTAAAGCGAGCCAAACGCATGGCCATTCCCGCTGAAAACATCAATGTAAAAATCCAACCCCAATGCGGAATTGTGTTAAGGCACCACTCATACATTAAAATCGCCGGTGCTACACCGAAACTGACAAAGTCGGACAGTGAATCTAACTCGGCACCGAATTTTGATGAAGCCTTGAGCTTTCGGGCAACCCGTCCGTCAAGTCCGTCGAAAATGCAGGCTAAAAATATGCAACCGATGGCATAAGACCATTTGCCTAAAATCGCATATTTTATGGTTGAAATGCCGGCACACAAGGCCATTAAAGTTACTATGTTCGGAGCCATTTTGCGAAAAGGTACTTCGCTTAATTTGCCGATGGCTTTTTGCTTTATGGCTCGGTGCGTGATTTTTACGCTGTTTGAATTATATGTTTTTCTGTTCATTATCTTATTTCTCCATCAATGCGGGGAGCATCGGAATTTAAGTCCGCTATAATCGTTTCGCCGCCGATAAGTGTCTGTCCGATACAAACCGTTATGGCGGATTTTTCCGGCAAATATATGTCGGTAAAACCGCCGAAGCGCATAATTCCGAAACGTTGTCCGGCTGAAAATTCATCGCCTTTTTTAAGCGAATATTTTATGCGCGGGGCGCAGAACGTTGAGGTCTGTTCTATAACAAACTCCTTGCCTGAAATGTTCTTGAAGGCAAACAACATTCTCTCATTGCCGATATTATTTTTATCAAATGAATGCGAAAATTTTACTTCATCATCATAATAGCAGCTTTGAATTTTTGATTTTAAAGGCATTCTGCCTACGCTTATATCTGAAATGCTTGTGAAAATACCGATTCGAGTGAATGTTTTGTTCCCTAATCCTAAAACATCGGGACCTTTTTCACGGGTAATCGAAATTACTTTTCCGTCAATCGGGGCAATCACAATGTCATTTAAATTTGGAGTAACTCGGTCGGGATCGCGGAAGGCATAAAAACACCATACGGTCAAAATGACTGATACACAGCCTAAAGGAAGCCAAATTATCAGAAGAATAAGCGAACATATCGCCAAAATACTGATGAACTTCCAACCATCTTCATTTATGTTCGGAAAAATAAGGCTTTTAAGAGAAGTATCAACCGATTTCATTTTTCTCCCCATAAAGAACACCGAAACGCTGTTTCCGACGTGTTCCGTTATTGTTAAACAAAGGCAAAAAATTGTATTTTACCTTTGCCTAAATAAGCACATTTTGAAAAAAAATACAAGTTTTATATTGCATTTAATTTTTTTTTTGGTATAACACGTTCAGATGTTGCGCTTGTGGCGGAATCGGTAGACGCTGCAGACTTAAAATCTGTTGGGAGCAATCCCGTGCGAGTTCAAGTCTCGCCTAGCGCACCAACGATAAAGTAAACCGCCTTTTCTTTGGGCGGTTTGTGTTTTTTTATTTATCTAAAAAAATGTTCCGAATTTATTTAAAGGCTCAAAATAATCGGTTTGTGTCGGTGCGTTGATAAGATTCCATACATCTGCCGATGATTTGCCGTAAATTTGCGGTTGCTGTTCATATCCGCCGTAACTCCTGTTATTGGAATAACTCGGATTTACCGAATAAAAGCGCTGAGGAGCGGAGACGGCTATCATCGGACCGTTCATCGTAACTTTAACAACATCCAGACCGTGTTCGTTTTTGCCGTTCGCAAAAATACGAAAAGCTCCACTCATGCCAAAAAATCCGTCAATATTGGTTATTTCTTCGGTTAAATTGCTTTTGTCTTTTTGAGATAATGCCGAGGAGAGCGCTATCGCATCATAGGCAAAAATTCCTAAAGGATTCGGTTTTTGCGAAAACATCTCATTATATTTGTAGGCAAAGTGCTTCATTCTACCGTCCGACATCAAAGGATAAACTGCTCCGTAAAGCTCGGTTTCTTTACTTAAATTTGAGTTTGCCCAAACCGATGTTCCCATAAACAAAACTTCTGGGGCAGCAACGTCATAATAACTGAACATTGATGTAATCGATTTTAAGCGGTTGCCGGATTCCGGAACCAATAAGGCATCAAAACCGACACCGATTGAGGAACTTTTTTCGGTATCTTTTGATTGAGAAGCGGCAACTTTCGAACTTCCTATCATCGAGGTTACAAGTGAGCTGAAATCCATCTCTTCCGGTCGGTAAAACCCTACTTTGGTAATTGAGGCTCCTTCAGCACTCGCACTTGCCATTGCCGATTTAAGCATATTCAAACCGCTTTGATTGTCCGGTAAAACAACAGCTATACGCTTTCTTCCCTGTTGTACCGCATATTTAACGATTTTATCGATTTGTTCCTCGTTAAGAAGTCCCAAAGTATAAATTCCTTCCTGCAATACTGAAGGTGAAGTGGAAAATGAAATAACCGGAATATCTTTATTTTTTGCTACCGACGTTATTGCCGCAACTTCTTCGCTCATTAACGGTCCCAATATCAAATCGCAACCCGATGAAACCGCATTTTCAACCGCAACACGTGCGCCTGAAGATGTACTCTTGGTATCATAAAATTGAACAACCAGATTGTTGTTATTCAAATCTCCGATGGCAAGCATTGCCGCATTTTTCATACTTTCGCCGGCTTCTTGAGCTTTACCGCTTAAAGGAAGCAACATCGCAACACGAAAACTTTCATGATTTCCTAAATCAACATGAGAATAATCTGTCTGCGAAAGACCGCTCATCGTGTCGGTCGGAGCGTTAGAGACATAATTGTAACTCGGAGCTCCGTAACTGTTGAAATTCTGGTGCATCGCTGCACAGCCGAACAACAGGCAAATCGAAAATATTGCGTATATTTTTTTTAACACTTGCTTTTTTCCTTAAAATATCAAACAATATGTACAGTTAATAATCCATAAATTCTGTTTTGTAAAGTTAAAAATATGTTAACAAACGGTCTTTACATAATTTCCACTCCGATAGGTAACCTTAAAGATATATCTAAAAGGGCGCTCGAAGTTCTGAGCGAGGCGGAAATTATTGCTTGCGAAGATACACGTATGAGCCGTAAACTTTTTTCCCTTTTAGGATTGCCGCTTAATAAAAAATTTATTACTTATCAGGACCATAATGAAGAAGAACAGGCACAAAATATTATTGATATGATAAATTCTTCGGGGGCGGTGGCTCTCATCAGCGATGCCGGTTCGCCGCTGATTTCGGACCCAGGTTATAAACTGGTTAGAAAATGTCGTGAGCAAGGTGTTTTTGTTACTGTGATTCCGGGAGCTTGTGCCGTTATTTGCGCATTGCAACTTTCCGGCTTGCCGACCAACAGATTTATGTTTGCCGGTTTTATTCCGAATAAAGATAAAGCACGAATTGATTTGTTTGAAGAATTAAAAAATATCAATACAACGCTGATTTTTTATGAAACGGCAATGCGTATTTTGAAAACTCTTCAGACAGTAAAAACCGTTTTCGCCGGAAGAGAAATTGCTGTTGCCAGAGAAATTACCAAAATCTATGAAGAAGTTTTAAGCGGTTCGGTCGATAAAATTATCGCTTATTTTGAACAAAATCAGCCGAAAGGAGAATTCGTACTGATAGTTGCTCCGCCTCAAAAAATCGAATTTAATGAAGCCGATGTTGAAGGTTTTTTGGCGCAAAAATTAAAAGAAATGTCTTTGAAAAGTGCCGTGAAAGAAGTTTGCGATACGTTTAAATTGAATAAATCTTTAGTTTATGACTTGGCACTGAGGATTAAAAATGAACAATAACAGAAGCGGGAAAATCGCCGAACTTATGGCGAGAATGTTGTTCAGACTAAAAGGTTATAGGATTGTCGGTAAAAATTTTAAGGCCGGCAAAAATATGAATATCGGCGAGATTGATTTTGTGGCGATAAAGAAAAATTATCTGATTTTTGCGGAGGTGAAAAAGCGTGCGAATCTCGAAACCGCCGCTTATGCTATAAGTGAAAATCAAAAACGGCGTATAATCCGCGGTGCCGAACTTTTTTTGAAAAGATATCCGAAATACAGAAATATGGACGTGCGTTTTGATGTTGTTTTGGTTGCTTTTCCGCTTAAATTGAAACATTTGAAGAATGCTTGGCAGTGTGAAAGTGTTAATTAAGCGCATTTTTTTTAAAATTTGCTTGAAATTATGAGAAAAAGTGTTACTTTAAAGAAGTTGTTTTTTAATAAGGAGTTGATTGAAATGCTGGAAATGCCTCAAAGCATGGTCGAAATGGCCTTGAAAACTATGGGTGATCGTTGGAAAGTTATGATTATCCAAGAACTTATGGACGGTACTAAGCGTTTTGGTGAAATTAAAAAAGAGCTGGGCGATATTACTCAGAAGGTTCTGACTTCGAATCTAAGAGCCTTGGAAGAAAAAGGAATCCTGATTCGTACCGTATATGCTCAGATTCCGCCGCGTGTTGAATACACGCTTACAAATCTGGGATATAGCCTGAAGCCGGTATTGGATTCGATGAAAGAATGGGCCGAACAGTATTATAATCAAAATATGAAACCGTTATTGTCGGCTTAATTCAAATGCTATTGATATTAAAACGGGGAGAAAAATCTTCCCGCTTTTTTATTTTTTCGAATAGGTTACCATGATTGAGCCGTCATAAAACGTTTGAGGTGATACCATAATTTCGGTATTGTCATCGCGGACTATCGTAAATTTGCGGTTTCCCATGATATTGGCAATCATCGTTGCTTTGAAAGTATCCCAATCATCAATGTCGGAAAAGAACAGTTTTTGATAAGATATCAGTTCGTCGATTTTCGGCTCGTCCTGCATTTTTTCAATGTTTAAGCCCCAAAGTTTCAAATATGAGCGGTTGTAAAATTTTAAGCGCTGATTGGCTCCGAAAATGATTACCGCATCTGTTAAATTATCTAAAATGTTTTGTTGAACCGCCGTCAGTTCATTCAGTCGTCTGGTGGTTGCCAAGCGATCGGATACATCTTCAAAAGCAAAAATAACTCCGTTCGGGTGCGGTGTTCTTAAACGGCGAACGGTTCGACCGTCCGGTAAATGAAGTAAATCTTCCTGAGTGTCAATCAGGCCGTTGAATATCGAAATCTCCTCGTCGCGGTAATTTTTGAAGTCAGGTACAGGCGGCAACATTTTTTGTTCGCGAACGGTTTCTAAAAATTGTAAATATGTCGGCGCAGAATCCAAAAATTCATTTTCCAAATTCCATAACATCTTGAATGAATTATTGTAAAAATAAAGTTTCATCTTGCTGTCAAAAATGGCAAATGCCGTGCCTAAAACACCGAGAATCTCCAAGTGATTGTTTTGATTTATGGCAAATCCGCGCTTTGCTTTTTCAAGTTCGGTATTATCTTTTAAGTATCCGATTGTACCGATTTTATCGAGAGTGTCGCCGACAAAATACGGTTTTTCGAACGCAATGAAGTTATGCAGTTTTCCGCTATGCACGATATTTAAGTTCTTCTTTTGAATTTTCTGAGTTTTTTGTGCGGTCAATGCCAATTTTTTAAATACACCTTCGTTCTTGTTTCCGCCGAGTTCAATGTTTCGGCTAAGTATATCGCTCTTTGCAGCGCCGGCATATTCGGCATATTTCTTATTTATTGCCAACAATTCGAGATTTTCATTGCGTATCCAAACCGGTTCATCTAATCCGTCAACCAAATTTTCAAGCGTAACAGATTCGGCTTTGACTTGCTCCTGTTCTTGTTTGACACGATTTATTTCGGCGGTTTGGCGGCTGACGTCGCGGAACCATATCACATCACAGTACAGATTGTTGTCATTGCCGTTTATGCGGTTTCCGCAGACAACAACATAACAATCTTTTGCTTTCAGATGGAGTAAGTCTTCAAAATTTTTGCCCTCCTGACGGAGCATATCGGCGTATTTGCGCAAAATATGAGCATCTTCTTTGGTAAACATTTCGCAAACTTCATTAAACGATGATGCCGTGCCGTTTTTCAGTCCCAGCATAACTGCCAGTCGGCGGGAACATTTTTCTATTATTTCTTTTTGCGGGTCTTTTATCTTCTGGTCCGGATAAACAAAACTGAAAACACCGTCTTTCGAAGCATATAAAATCTCATTGCATCTTTCGCGATCGCGCCTGATGAAATATACTTTGCGGCGGTACTTGAATATCTTTACCTGCATGTAACCGATGATAATCAGTAAGACAATTTCCAATGCCATACTGAAAATAATGATATTTCTCAACAGTTCGTAATCCATTAGCGCAATCTCTTGAAAAAAGTATTTGTCTTTTTACCGATCATGTATTATATAAACACACATATTTATAAATAAGCAAATCATTTTTTAATGAGAGGTTGATAAAATGTACACTCTGGTTTTTGATACCACCGCCGGCAGCTGTTCAATCGGACTGATGAACAACAACCATCAGATTGATTGTTTCGAAAAAGAAATGGATTTCGGGCAGGCGGAAGTTTTATTGCCGCAAATCGAGATAATGTTAAAGCGTAATAATCTTAAGTTTGAAGATATTGAGTTGTTGGGGGTTTGTGTCGGTCCGGGGTCGTTTACCGGTGTGCGCTCAAGTATTGCTTGTGCGAAGGCTTTTGCATTGGCGCGGCCGGAATTGAATGTTACCGGTGTTAACGCATTTGATGCTTATGTTCGTTCGCTTGAAATGACCGAGTTGGCGGAATATAATGCGGTTATTATCGAGACTAAACGTGATGATTTTTATTTTCAGCTGTTTAATGGCAGACTCGAAAAATTAAGCGAACCGCAAGCACTCTCATATGAAAAAATCATCGATATATTGAAAGGTCATACGGTTACTCTAATCGGCGACGGGGTTGAGAGGTTCTTAGATAAACCCAGCGGATTGATTCTTCATGCGGTAAGACTTGAAAATTCGCTTAAACCGATTAACTTAGCCGTATGTGCGTTGGAAAAATATGAACAAAAAAAACTTAATTATCCTAAACCGCTGTATTTAAGGGCGCCTGATGTTTGTGTAAAAGCTTAAAATTTATATGGATATCTGAAAAAATAAAGTGTATCAAGTTAAGAAAAACAATTTAATTTTAAGAGGAAAAGAAAGTGACCAGATCTGAACTAGTTGAAAAAATCGCTGCCAAAATGCCTAATCTGACAATCAGAGATATTGACCGTATTGTCAGCGTAATCTTCGATAAAATGTCGGAAAGTCTTGCTAAAGGAGACAGAATCGAACTCCGCGGTTTCGGCGCTTTTTCGCTTCATAAAAGAAATCCGAGAATCGCAATGAACCCGAAAAATAAGCAAAAAGTTTCGGTTCCGGCAAGAAACATTATTCATTTCAAAACGGGTAAAGAATTGCACGATATGATGAATGCCGGCTGATTCTTATCCTTATGATAAAAGGAGCAAAGCATGAGATTTTTGTATTATCTGATTGAAATTCCGCTTATAGCTGTTGCCGTGTGGATGGTTGTTAATGCCAATGTCGGCAGTAACGGTTTTGAGTTCGAACTTTGGCCGTTGGAATCCGAAATCCAGATTAACACTAAACTTGCGCTTTGTATTTTTTTATTGTACGGCTTTATCTGGGGAGAAATCAATTTATGGTTTGCTTATTCTCCTCTTCGTCGGGCTTTGCGTTCGCAGAAAAAAGCCAATAAAGTCTTGAATAAAGAACAGGAAAAATTAAATGAAACTGTTGATGATTTGCAGAAAAATATTATCGGGTTGCAGGAAAAAGCCAAACAACAGGAAATCGAGTATGCCAGAAATAACCCGAAACCATCGCTGAAGCAGAAAATCGCCGCACTCGTAGCTGCAATTAAAGGTTTTTTCAGCCGTAACAAGGAATAAAAAAATGAACTGGTTGACTGAAATAGTTCGTCCGAAAATTCAAAAAACAACGCCGAAAGAAATTGCCGATAACTTGTGGATTCGGTGTCCGAAGTGTAATCAGATGTTGTTTTCAAAAGAGCTTAAAACCTCGCATTATGTTTGTACTTCATGCGGATATAATCTTCCGCTTTATGTTGATAATCGATTCAAGTTGTTGTTTGACGATAAGGCTTTTACTATTGTGGAGTTGCCTCTTATTAAAGATGATCCGCTGAAATTTAAGGATATGCAAAAATATTCCGACCGTTTGAAAAATAACCGCAAAAAAACCGGTTTGCAAGATGCCGTATCGGTGGCGAGAGGTAAAATCGGCGGTATCAGTGCCATCGTCTGCGCTCTGGATTTTTCGTTTATGGGCGGTTCAATGGGATTGGCAGTGGGCGAGGGAATCGTAAAAGCCGCTCAGTTGGCGCTTGAGGACAGGGAACCGCTGATTACGGTTGCTGCATCAGGCGGAGCACGTATGCAGGAAGGTATGCTTTCACTAATGCAAATGGCACGTACGACGGCGGCAATAAATGAACTTAAAGAAGCGGGTATCCCGTTTATTTCGATTTTAACAGATCCGACTACCGGCGGTGTTTCCGCCTCGTTTGCTATGCTCGGTGATGTGAACATCGCCGAAAAAGGGTGTCTTATCGGATTTGCCGGTCAACGCGTAATCGAGCAAACAATTCACGAAAAATTACCTGAAGGGTTTCAACGTGCGGAATATCTTTTGGAACACGGTATGGTTGATATGGTTGTCGAACGCAAAGATATGAAATCGGCACTGGAAAATGTATTAAAGATTCTTTGCGCCAATATTAAAAAATAAAAAACGAATTTTTTAAAGTACCGATGTATGCAAAACATATCGGTATTTTTTATTGCTCAAAATCAAAGGCGAAAAGTTTTTCTCCCTGCTCGTTTGTGAGTAAAAATGTCCAACCGTCGAAATACATATTTTGCAACTCAATAATCGTGTTTACTTCCGCCTTGGATATGGGTTCGCGCTCGGCTGAAATTCTGGCGTAATAATTTTCGCCGTCAAAATATAAATTCAAGCGATAATCCAATCCGCCGACAAGATAAATCATCAGTTCCTTTTTTTGTGCCGAAGCATATTGCTCGTCAAACAAGTCGTTGCTGATTATTCCTTCATAATCGAGCTGTTGAAGCGGGGAAAGAAAGTCTTTGAGATTCTGTGAAAAATCCTCGGTTTCATCTAAGGAATTTTTATTTGCATATTTGCCGTCGATATTAACGGCGGAAATCAAGTCGGGATTGATTTTTAACAAAGGAGAGGGAAGCCAATCAGGCGGATTGGCGGAAAAATCTTCAGTATTGGTTACTTTGTATAAAGTATCGCCGCCGGGATAATTCATTACGGCATAATCAGGTCCCGATAAATAAACATCATCTAAAATCGTACCGCTTTTATCGAAAGTTTTAATGTTGATCTTTTCATAATCGGACGGCTGAGAGGTTGTTTTTTCGGTTAATATCGAATTTTTTACCATGTTATAAAAGTTTTCAATCGCTTCGTTTTTTACATAGTAATCGGCGGCTTCTTCAAAGTACCAAATTCCGTGTTCATAATAAAAATTCATCTCACTTCCGTCGGAGGAAGTAAGCCTTATGCGGTTTAATTTAAACAAATTATGTTTAGTCGCGGCAAAAGTATATGAACCGAGAATATTTTGTGTGGATTTTGCTTTCAAGCTTCGTAAGGCAGAATTTAGGGAAATCAGAGAGAAAATCACCAGACAAAGTATAATAAACAAGGATTTTTTACTCATCTTTGAAGCTCCTTTATGGATTTGTTTCTAATGAAAGAAAACATCGCAAATATCAACATTGCCGAGATTGCTGCGGCAAGCGGTAAAATAAGTATCAGCCACAACATCATGTATCTGACGATACGGTTATAATCTTCCGCTCTTTGATATTCGAGGTGCTTAATTTTATCTTCGGCAGATTGAAATTCGCGCCCGACATCGGTTAAGTCAATCAACATTGGCATTTTCTCTTTGTCATATTCTGCCATTTGCCAAATTTGTAAAAGTAAATCATCGGATTTTGATTGTAATCTTCGATACTGCTTTTCGGTTTTATCAATTATCTGATTTTCGATTTTTTCGGAGATTGATAAAGAGTTTTCAATAGGTCTGTTTTTCGGCAAAAAAGCATAAATATTATTGCCGGCAATATAGTCAAACAGTGCCTTGATAAACAGTCCGTTATCGGCTTTGCTGATTGTCGCATAAATATCTCTGTCGGGGGAATTAGCGGCTATCCAGTTTGTTTCATCCAAAATATCGGCATCACCTATAACCACAACTCTTCCGGTTTTTGCTTCTGATTTAAATGGTCTCATCAGAGGGGCAAGAGGAGTGTCAATGTATGGATTTGCTTCGAAAAATGAATGAAATTCTCCTTCGGCGGCGATGCCTAAGGTTTTTTCTTTATCGGTTATCAGCTTGAGAATGTTGAGATTTTTATCGTCAAATTCAACCTCAAAAGCGGAATCTGAAACAATTTTGTAATCAGAACCGTTAAACTGTAAAGGAACAATTTTTCTACCGGTCGAAATATCCCCGAGATTTATTCCCCAGTTATTTAAGATTCGCAATATCGACAACGGTTGGTCGTTTATGCGGTCAATTTGATTTTTGGTGTCTCGGTCGATAAAAATCAGTAAATTTCCTCCGTTTATGACATATTGGTCAAGTGCATAAAGAAAAACCGGTGATAAGTACTTAGGGTTGAATAATATCACGGCGGCCGCTTTTTTGCTTATCTGGTAAGTTGTGTTATCTAAAAGCGAGGTATTATATTCGTTTTCCAAAATAAGAGCGGCGGCTTCAAAATTATCAAGATTTTGCTCGGCATCGAAATAAATTCCCACGGATTTTTTGATCTCCGGAAAAGCCGTTTTTAACAGAGCGCGGTCGATATCTTCCTCCAGATAGCCGCTTCTTTGTGGTAAAAATGCGGTTATTACCTGCTCATTACCCTCATTGTTTTTTATGATTGCTCCAAGATAATTTTTACTGCCTTGAGGGTTTTTTATATAATAAAATCCCTTGTCGATAAGCTGATTTTCCTGCTCGGAAAAAGCCGGAACTTTATGAGCGAAAAATTTTATCATACCCTCGGATTGGTCCTGATATTTATTCAAAAAACGGCTGATTTGTCCGAAGTAATGAGATATCGAATTATCCCGCTTGAAATAGTCTTCGGATATGAACAGGTTAATTTCAGTCGGTTTTTTGATTTGACCGATGAGCAGTTTGGTCGGTTTTTTTAAGGTATAAAATCTGCTTGAGGTTAAATCAAATTTATGATCGAAAATACTCAATGACCAACAAATTAAACTATCGGCAAATATCAGGGCAATTATGGAAAAAATCAAAATAAAGCGACTGTTGGATTGAGTGTTTCGGCGGTATTCGATTATCAGGCGATTGATAAATAAAAATATCAAACAGAAAGATAAAAAATAAAAAATTTCAAAGATTCCGACTTCGGCGAACAGAAAATTGTTGTAAGCTGAAATCAGTTGAGTTTGCGGTATCATGATGGCTGAAAATAAAAGAGATATGCTTAAAGCGTAAGTAATGCTCAAATTGTTGCTTAAAGAGGATATTAAACATCCGAAAGCGCAGAAAAAGGCAATCAACAACACTAAACCGAAATATGAAGCGAAAATGTTTAACCAATCAAGATTAAGCCAAAAAGAAGAGTAAATAACAAAAGGAAGTAAGCTCAAAGAAAGGCAGAAGGTAAATATCCATGCAGCGCAGAATTTAGCCGTTATCGTTTTCGACAAGCTAATCGGCAGTGTCAATAGTAATTCTGCCGTGTTGCTTTTATATTCTTCCGACCAAGTGCGCATGGTTATAATCGGAACAATGAATGCCAATATGTATGGCTGGAGCGAAAAAAGAGTGTATAAGGAAGAATCTTTTGCTGCTAAATAATTGCCGAAATAAAAAGTCCCGCTTAAGGATGCAAAAAGATAGATAAAAATTAAAAAATACGCCGAATTTCCCTTAAAAAACAGCAAAAATTCTTTTTTTAACAAACTTGCAAATTGTTTCATGGCCGGTTTATCCTTTTGTGATAATTTCAAACGAATCCGTCAGGTTGGTTTTGGATATTTTCTTAAATTCCGATATGCCGATATCTCGAGCTAGCATTCCATCGTTGAGCAGAAGAATCCTGTCGGCCATTGCTTCGACATCTTCCAACAGGTGGGTGGAAATCAGGATAATGTGATTTTTTACCAGCTTTTTTAAGATTTTATGCAACGATGTTTTTTGCGTCGGATCAAGACCTTCGGTCGGCTCGTCTAAGAGCAATATTCTGGGGTTTGCTAAAAGTGCTCCGGCAATTTCAAGACGTTTTTTATATCCCTTCGACAGGTGTTCGCATTTTTGATTGAGAACTTCGGTTAAATCAAGCAAATCAGATATCTCCGTGATTTTATGCTTTATCTGTGACGGAAAGATTCCGCGGATTTCGGCAATGAATTTCAAATACTCAAAAGCTTTCATTTCCGAATAAAGTGCGGAATTTTCAGGTACATAACCGATTAAATCCAAATAATCAATGCGATTTTCTTTCAGATTCCGTTCGTATAGCGTGATATTACCCGAATCGGCAGTAATATAACCGCTGATTATCCTGAGTAACGTGGATTTTCCGGCACCATTTTTCCCCAATAGAGCAACAATTTCACCGTTTTTAAGCTTGAAAGATACTTTTTTTAAGGCGGTAATATGTTCGAATTTTTTTGTGATATCTTGTGCTATAAGCATGAAGTTTCCTTAGGTTTAGCTGAGTATTTTTTGTTTCATCAAAACTTTTTTAATATTTTCGGTATATTAAACGAAAAACCCTGATGACAAAAAGTATTTTAAATAGTAATAATGAATAAAATACTAAATTTGGAGTTTTAAAATTGGAAAATTTTACTAAAGAGGAATTGAAAAATTTTTTTATCGGACTGGCGGTTATTGCCGTATGTCTGCTCCTTTCGGTGGTTTATAAAGTCCATAAAAATGCTTGGGAAGGTCAGGATGACAGCGATTATACGCTGTATGCAACTTTTAATCGTACCGACGGATTGGTTATCGGTGATAAAGTCAGAATGGCCGGAATTGATGTCGGTCGCGTTATCGATTCTAAATTAGATGATAATTTTCGCGCTACGCTCAGCTTTAATATCGACTCTGATGTCGAAATTCCCGATGACAGCAGTGTTTCCATCGTCAGCTCCGGAATTATGGGTAACAAATACGTTGAGGTTGATCCGGGCGGATCGGAGGATTTTATGGCTCCGGATGATGAATTTGTTTATACCCAAGATGCAATGGTCTTAGAGGAACTTATTGAAAGAGTTATTTCAATCGGAAAGGCTAATCGAAAAAAAGGTTGTGCCGCTGAAAATAAAGAAAATGAAGTTTCAAATGAAGAGGAGAATGAAGAATGAGAAAAAAACCGATAGAAACAATTATGGGATTGGTTGTTTTATGTGTCGCCGTGCTGTTTTTGGTTTTTGCTTTTAAGGTTTCCGACTTGCAGGTTGTGCAAGGATATCCGCTTAATGCCAAATTCATGAAAGTAGGCGGATTGAGCATCGGTTCAGATGTCAGAATCAACGGAGTTAAGGTTGGTACCGTTACTTCGCAGAAAATCGACAACGAAGATTATCTGGTCAATGTTTCGTTTAATATTGCTCCGGACGTTAGATTGCCGAAGGACAGCACGGTTTCAATTGAAAGCGACGGTTTGGTCGGCGATAAGTTTGTTAAAATCGATCCGGGAAAATCCAAAGAGTTTTTGGCGGCTAACGATTCTTTTGCCAATACCAAAGATTTCAAAACTATCGAAGATTTGGTCGGTGAAATTATTTTTATGGTAACCGATGAAGGTAAAAAAGATGATGAATAAATCAGCAATTATTGCTTTTATGACGGTCGTTGCCGCAATCTATCCGGTATGTGCCGAAAACATTGCAAAAAACACCGCTCGTATGCAGGCAATGGATAAAATTACCGGCAGAGTGAGCGAGATAGATATTCCGGTTAACGGGAAAATGGATTTCGGCTCGTTTTCAGTGGTCGTTCGCTCGTGTCAAACCCGTTCGGCCGAGGAAATTCCCGATAATTTTGCTTTTGTTGATGTTGCCGATATGGATTTATCCGGTAAACAGAGTAATATTTTTAAGGGTTGGATGATTTCTTCTTCTCCCGCTACCAGTGCGGTTGAACATCCGATTTATGATGTGTGGTTGATTAAATGTCTTGATACTAAGGTGGATAAAAGCCTTTTGCTTTCTCAGGAAGAGTTGGATAAGCGTGATATGCTTCCTTCCTTAAAAGCTGGAAATAAGCAAAAAGCAGTCGCCGCTTTGATTGATGAAATGCAATATGATAGCGGAAATGACAAAGTAAATCAGCCTAAGATATTAAATGCCGAAAATATGATGCTTGAGTTTGAAATGGACGAGGAAACGCCTGAAGAAAACTCGGAAGAATCTTCAGATGAATCGTCGGAAGAATCTTCGCTAGAAGATTGGAATGACGATGAGAAAATATCAAAAGATATCCAAGAATAGTTGAACCGGAGATAATATTGTTATGAAAAAAATTTTCACTTTAATTTTTTGTTCAATCGTTTTTTTTGCTACGGCGGTGGTTGCCGATGAAGAAAATATTGATGATAATATTGTGCAAAATATTTTATCTTCGCAGGATGTTAATGCTCTTGAAAAGTTGATTGCCGAAGGTTTGGATGTCAATTCGCGTGATGAGAACGGATATACCATGCTGTATTATGTTCTAACTCACAATAAAGATTTGTTGATGGCTCGTAAACTTATCGAAGCCGGTGCCGACGTTGATTTGCCTTCGTCAAACGGAATGACGCCTCTTTTGGTTGCAACTTCAAAGGCTAATGAACTGCAACTGCAAAAAATGATGATTAACGCGATGGAATTTGAAGAGCAAAAAGAAGTTGTAAATGCTAAAGTAAACGAAGAAATAGAGTATGAAATGAATCGGGCAATTGCAATGTTACAAATGCTGATTGAACAAGGTGCCGATGTCAATTTGGAAACACCGTTCGGAACTCCGTTGATGAGCGCTTCTACCAGTGATTGGAACAATGATATGGTGGAAATTCTGATTGAAAAAGGTGCCGATATCAACAGACAGGATAAAAACGGGCGTACCGCACTGTTTTATGCTCAGGTTTTTGACTGTCAGCAAATATTGACAACCCTTATCAAAGCCGGTGCCGATGTCAGCATTAAAGATCGTTTGGGTAACACATATCTTGATGCTCAATCGGAAAATTTCGGAGATGAAAACTAAAGGTTATCCACTTTATTTGCTTTTTTCTAATGCTTTTTTAAGTAATATGTTTTATAGTGCCTCTAACCGGTCGTTTACGATCAAGTTTTAACATTATAAAAGGAAAAAAATATGTTTATAAGCAAAACAAAATTAGGCAAGATTGCTTTTGCAACTCTGGCTGTTTTATTTTCTTTTGTAAGCAGCTCTTTTGCTTCGGAAATGGATTTGAATATTCCTTTTTTGAGCTTGGCTGAATACAATTTTTGGGGACTTAAAATCGATGGCGAAACGCTGTTGATGGGCGGTATGGGAATCTGCCTTCTGGGTATGATTTTCGGTTTATGGGAATTTTTCAGCATCAAAAAAATGCCGGCGCATGATTCTATGCTCAAAGTTTCCGAAACTATTTATGCTACTTGTACCACTTATATGAAACAACAGGCAAAACTCTTATTTGTTTTGGAATTGTTTATTGCAGCCTGCATTGTTTATTACTTCGCAGTCTTAAATGGAACCCCACTTTTGAAAGTTTTGAATATTCTTCTGTGGTCGATTTTAGGTATTTTGGGTTCATACACGGTTGCATGGTTCGGAATGAGAATTAACACTTATGCTAACTCGCGTACATCGTTTGCCTCACTCGAGGGCAGAGCTTTTCCGGTTATGCATTTACCGCTCCGCTCAGGTATGTCAATCGGTGTTTTGCTTATTTGTGTCGAACTGATTATGATGATGTTTATTTTGGTATTCGTACCGCGCGATTCCGCAGGTGCTTGTTTTATCGGATTTGCCATCGGTGAATCACTAGGTGCCTCGGCTTTGAGAATTTGCGGCGGTATCTTTACCAAAATTGCCGATATCGGTGCCGACTTAATGAAAATTATTTTCAAAATTGATGAAGATGACGCGAGAAATCCGGGCGTTATTGCTGATTGTACCGGCGATAATGCCGGCGATTCATGCGGTCCGACCGCCGATGGTTTTGAAACATACGGTGTTACCGGTGTGGCTTTAATCAGCTTTATTGTTTTGGCTGCAGGAATGAGTATGACTGCCGACGGTATTATTGCCAAGGAATTTGCTCCGGAATTGCAGGCTCGTCTGATTACCTGGATTTTCACCATGCGTATTTTGATGATTGTTACTTCTATCTTTTCTTACGCATTCAATAATTTGGTGGCAAAAATCCGTTACGGTAAACTAAAAAGTTTCGACTTTGAAGCTCCGTTGACCAGCCTTATTTGGCTGACGTCGATTATTTCAATCATCGGAACATTCGCCGTTTCCTATATTATGTTGCCACGCTCGCAATTCGGTCCCAATATCTGGTGGGAACTTTCGGTAATTATCAGTTGCGGAACTTTGGCTGCCGCCATTATTCCTGAATTTACCAAGATTTTCACTTCGTCGAAATCAAAGCATGTTCAGGAAGTTGTTAATGCCAGCCGTGAAGCCGGTGCATCACTCAATATTATTTCCGGTATCGTTTCCGGTAATTTCTCCGGATTCTGGCAAGGAATGGTTATGGCCGGATTGATGGCTGTTGCTTATGTTACTTCGACCTTTGATTTGGATAAAATCATGATTTATCCGACTGTGTTTGCTTTCGGTTTGGTCGCTTTCGGTATGCTCGGAATGGGACCGGTTACGATTGCCGTTGACAGCTACGGTCCGGTTACCGATAATGCTCAATCTGTATTCGAACTTTCGCAGATTGAAGAAATTAAAGGTATTAAAAAAGAAATCAAAAAAGATTACGGATTTGAGCCTGATTTTGAGCAGGGTAAACACTTGTTGGAAGCTAATGACTCGGCCGGTAATACCTTTAAGGCAACATCAAAGCCTGTTCTTATCGGTACTGCGGTTATCGGTGCAACAACCATGATTTTCTCAATCATTTTGTTGTTGAAATTGGAACTTAATTTGATTGATGCTCGAGTACTTATCGGTTTGCTTTTGGGCGGTGCCGTTATTTATTGGTTCTCGGGAGCTTCTATTCAAGCAGTTTCAACCGGTGCTTATCGTGCCGTAAACTACATTAAAGAACACATTAAGCTTGATACCAAAAAAGCCGCTTCGGTTGAGGATTCCAAGACCGTTGTTAAAATCTGCACGCAATATGCGCAAAGGGGAATGTTCAATATCTTTATTGTTATTTTCTCGTTTGCGATTGCTTTTGCCTGCTTCAGTCCGGAAATGTTCGCAAGTTACTTGATTTCAATTGCCATATTCGGTTTGTATCAGGCGCTTTATATGGCTAATGCCGGCGGTGCTTGGGATAACGCTAAAAAGGTTGTTGAAGTTGATTTGGAAGAAAAAGGAACCGAATTGCATGCCGCTTCGGTGGTTGGCGATACGGTCGGCGATCCGTATAAAGATACGGCTTCGGTTGCTTTGAACCCGATTATTAAGTTTACGACTTTGTTCGGATTGTTGGCTGCCGAGATGGCTGCTAAAGTTGCTGCTAAATCGCCTGATTTGGCTTTCGGCTGCGGCGCAGTATTTTTGATTATCGGTCTGATTTTTGTATGGCGTTCGTTCTATGCTATGAGAATTGAGCCAAAAAAGATGGATTGATAGATAAATTTGGATGAAAAATGCGGCGGTAATTAAGATTATCGCCGTATTTTTTTTGCCTTAAAATGTAACAATAATGTAATTAAAAAGTGATTGATTTTGTCAATCCGGCGTGCTAACATAACATTAAGGATTTTTTCCGTTTTATGAGGAGAAAAATTATGTCAAAGACTAATGCTACGATGAAAAATGACAGGAAAAATGCTTCCGATGCGGCAAATTTCGATATGTCATATTGTGTGCCGGCAAGAGATTATCAAACACTCCAAGATGCGGCATATCAAGATTTTTCGCAGAACGGCAGCGAAGGAAAAACTCATAGAATTTATTTGGATGTTTATGGCAATCCTACCGTCGGTGTCGGTCATTTGATTATGCCGAAAAAGGGTTTAGGAAATAAAACAACCGAAGAAGCATACAGGCAAAAATATCTGGCTCTTGATTTGCGCGATGCCAATGGTCATCAGCTTTCAAATGCGGAAAAATCATCGCAATTCAGCTCGATTTTGCAGGCAATGAAAGAAAAGTCGTTTAAGACAACCGGAGGATGTCCTAATTATGTTAATTATCCTGCGGTAGGAATACTAAGCGAAGCCGGTGTTAAAGAGGCTTTTAAGGGAGATTATGATTACGTTTATAACAGGGTGAAGAAAAAATTTCCCGATGTCGATAAATATCCGTTATCGCTCCAGTTGTCATTAACTCACTGCTGTTATGCCGGTGCGTTGGGGAAGGTTAAAAATACCGGAAATTTTGCCGATATTGCTCAGCAGGTGGCAAAAGCAAGAAGCGGTAAGGCTTGTTCCTTTAAGGAAAAAGAAATGGCGCAACAAGCCGTCAGAGAGTGTTCATATCTTGTTAATCAGGGACTTAATCCTCTCGGTTCTTCAAGAGAAAATATGATGAGTGCGCTGAATGTCAATGAGCCGTCTTTTACGCCTAATTATGATGAGATGTTTAAAGATGTTCCGCCGGAGCAAAAACAGCAGAAAATTACCGAGTATGAAAACCGTGATAATGTTATGCAGGGAAGTATGCTCATGGGTTTGTTTGCCGGAGATGATAATGAGGCTGATATTCTTTCGGCAATGCTTATGCAGGCTTTGTTACACGCTCTCGGCGCAGTAAAACCGGAACAGACGGTCGCTCAATCTGGAAATGATAATGAGCAATCCGGTGTGCAATATGTTGTTGATAAGTCGGAAAAATATCAATTCGCAGTCGGAGAATTTGATGTTAAAAGCGAGAATTTTGCCCGTGATTTTGCCCGTCAGCTTACCTACAATATTAACAACGGTTACAGAGGGTTTTGTTCTGCCGGACAGCAATATTGTGCCGGTGCCGGTACCGGTACCTTAAATCAGGTCGGCGAAAAATATGATATATTCGATATCGGAGTAAAAGGTGTCGGTTGCAAAGAGGTAAGAGATAAATTTGCTAAAGTTTACGGTAGCAGCGGTTATACCCCGAACTGTTATGAAACTTTAAAGCAAAAAATGGCGCAAAATCCGACCTTGCCGCAAGTGTTTACGCTAACGGTCGGTAGTAAATATTCCAACAGTGGATTGCACTATCTGACGGTTGCCCCGACTATTGATAAAAACGGTGAAATAGTTCGTGATGAAAACGGTGCGGTAAAGTATAGCGTATACGGATTTAACCGAAATGTTATTAAAGACTTTGATAAGTACAACCTTAAAAAAGAAGGTAACGTTTTCCCGATTACCGAAATGGCTTATAACAGAATGAAAGAAAAAGAAAATAATATGGCAATGGCGGCTATGGCTGCGAGAGGTGCGCAAAGAAGCTGATTGATTTTCGGTTGTGAAAAATTGCGTAATTTGCAACAAGAAAATATTTTTCAGCAATAACCGCAAAAAAGTGTTGACATTTGAGGATATTTGGCTTATTAAAGCACAAATTGTTTGTTTATAAGGAAAAAGAAAAATGAAATGCTTCAGTTCGTTAAAATCTAAAAAAGAGCGCGATAAGGATTGTAAGATTGTACGTCGTAAAGGTCGCGTTTATGTGATAAATAAGAAAAACCCGAAGTTGAAAGCTCGTCAGGGTTAGAGCCGAATTTAGATTGTAAGGAAAATCCGGATTCGCTCGATTCGGATTTTTTGTTTTGCTAGAACATAATATGGAATAACTTAGATGAACGTAAAAAAATATCGTGTTTTATGCTGGCAACCTTCGGATTCGCGGATTGAAGATGAGGTGTTTGTCGATATTGCTCCGGAAGACGGGGTTATCCATAATATGATATTTTACAGCCGAATGAAGTTGTTTCGCGTCAGTTATCCCGATAAAAAAATAGTAAATCGTGCCGGTTCGGTTTTTCTGTCGGTAGTAGATGACAATGAACCGGAAATAGTGTTCGAGCAAGCGACAGATATTTCTAAAGACAGATTGATTCCGCTTATTTTGAAAACATTTAAGAAAATGAAAGAGCAAAATACGGAATCTACTCTCGGATTTACGATAAGTGCGTGGGAGGCTGAAAAAATGGCCGAGGAATTTTTGTCTCAAGATTATAAAGATGATGTCGAACGCTTTACGGAAAAAGAGAGAAGACACCGCAGTGCTTTTGTGGAAAAGCACTATCCGCAATCGATTCAAGAAGAACAAATCTTAAATAAAGAAAATGATTTTGCTCAAGTTTTTGCTCGCAGAGAAATCGCTATGTCGGAGCAAGCCGCTCGTGATGCAATCCAAAATCCGATTGAGCGAATGAAGGAAAAAATGCAGCGTTACAGCGGAGATTAAAAGGAAAACAAAATGACAGGTTTGGCTTATCCGGATATATCGCCGATAATTTTTCAAATCGGACCTTTTGCCTTAAGGTGGTATTCAATGGCTTATTTAATCGGTATTTTAGCCGGTTGGTGGCTGGTATCGTTGAGAGCAAAAAAGTATAATCTTCCTTTAAGTAGAAAAAATCTTGAAGATATTGCGTTTTATATGACTTTAGGTATCATCCTGGGTGGCCGCTTAGGGTATGTGTTATTTTACGGGCAGAGTCAATTTTGGGAAAATCCGTTGGAAATCTTCGAAATATGGCATGGCGGTATGTCTTTTCACGGAGGTATAATCGGGGTGATAGTTGCCTTGTGGTTGGTTTCGCGGAAGATTAAGTATGAGTTTTTAAGCCTTACCGATTTAGTATCACCGGTTGTGCCTATCGGTATTTTCCTCGGGCGGCTGGCAAATTTTGCCAATGATGAACTTTGGGGCAGAGCAGCTGATGTTTCATGGGCTGTAAGATTTCCGCGCGGTGGTTATGTTCCGCGCCATCCGTCGCAAGTTTACGAGGCTTTAACCGAAGGGCTTTTGATGTTTATTATCTTAAATCTGGCTTGGCGTTCTAAATTTTTCAGGGAAAAACAGGGTTTGATTTCGGCATTGTTTTTGCTTTGCTATTCTGCTTTTAGGGCTTTCTGTGAGCAATTCCGCGAGCCTGATGCTCAAATCGGAGTTTTGATTTTTAATACCACCATGGGGCAGATGCTGTCTTTGCCGGCACTTATTTTAGGTGTTTATCTGTTTGTCCGTGCGTTTTATCGCAAATCTTAATTTCAGGCTTTCATACTGATATTGGAGTTTAAGGCGTTTGCCTTTTGCAAGGTGTTATGTGCGCGGTTAATAACTTCGGCAGCGTTTAAGTCTTTTCGGGTTTTTTCCGATACGCAAATCGAAACGGTTAATTTTAAGGGTTCCGAGTCGTTAAAGATAAATTCGGAGCCGGCAAAAGTTCGGCGGATGTCTTCGGCATAATCCATTACCTGTTTGGCGGTTTCATTTTTGAATACTAAAATCCATTCATTGCGTTCATGGCGGAAAACTTCCGTTTCATACGGGAATTCTTTTATCCGATCAATTATCATTTGTTCCAAAACTTTAATTTTGTGGCTTCCGAGTTTTTGAAAAATCTTTTCCCGATTGTCTATGCAAATCAGTCCGATGGTGTATTTGAACGGAAATTTGCTGTTTGCTTGTGCCAGATAGGATTGGTAACTGCCGACACCGTCAAGATAATCATAGCGGTATAAATGGCGTAAATCCAAAATCGCGGTCAAGCATAAAATCAAAGCAAAAACAAAGAAAAAGGTGGTGCAAGCCGATGATGAACCGGCGTATAAAAGTCCTAAAAACAAGCTGCTGTCGGCATAAAATAATCCGGTGTTGACTATGGTGTTGCGAAAACTGATGTCAAAAGCCAGCGGGACTAAAATTAAAATCCAGACAACCGCTGCCCACATAGGCATTGCTCCGATGTTGATGTCAACGTAAGGGATATTTGTGATAAAACCGCCTAATTTCTGGGCAAAGGCCATTTCCGCAAGTGTGGTAAGCAGTAAATAATAGTTGCGTATGTTTTTCAATTTTGTCGGAGGTAAAAAATAAAATACCGCTAAATTTATCGGCAGTAAAAAGCACATCCATAGATATTCGGAGGAAAAAATAAAGTCTTCACCCAATGATATTTTTAAGTTATTGAGCAATAAATAACAGGCGCTTCCGGTCAGAAGAGTCAAAAACGGTTTTGAACGATTAACAAAAAACAAAGCGCTCAAACTTAAAAACGATATAATGTAGAAGGCATAATGAAGATAGTATTCAACTCTGATTTCATAAGGCTGATAAGTGTAGAAGAAAATCAGCCCCAAAGCAAAACAAAGAGCCGGTAGAAACGAACTCTTTATAGTTGAAAAAATATATTTCAGATTTCCGCTCGCCATTATCGAAAATTATTCTCCCGAAATTACTTCGTTGAGGGTAACGCATAAGCGTTTAATTTTTGCTTAATGGAAACTTCATTTATGAAAAAAACTTATGCTCGTCCGGTTATCGAAACCAGATGTGATAAGTCAATCTTTGTTTCATCAATGGCTCGTTGCCATTTGTCTTCGTCGCTGGTGTGAAAAAGAATTTCTTTATCGGAATTTGTAACCAACCAGTAATTTTCATATATTTCGGCTTCCAACTGGCGAGGTTGCCAGAAAGAATAACCTAAGGCCACCAATTTATCTTCGGGACCGCGGTCAAAAGCTATATCGGAGATTATTTCGGTAGTTGATGAAACCGCAATTCCCTTACCGATGATTAGCGTGCCGTCTTTGATATAATCATCACTATGTAAAACCATTCCGCGAACTTTTTCCAAAGGTCCGCCGTTATAAAGCATAATCTCGTTTAGGCGCTCGTAATTTTTAATCGGAATTTGAAACATTAAATCGGAAAAAGTAAACTCGTTTAAACGTTTGTTTATAATCAGCCCCATCGCACCGTTTTTATTATGAGAGCAAACATAAACAACGGAACGTGAAAACGATTCGCTTTCAGATAAGCTCGGAAGCGCAATCAAAAATTTGCCGGCAAGGCTCAATTTATTATCAAAGTTTTCAGTCATGTTTTGTTTTAAAAAAATATTGCTTTATTTGTTCGATGGGTTATATTATTAACCGATGATAAATAATTTTAACGCCGATTAAAACTAAAATGCAACAGTTATTTTTTCATATAGTTTTATTTTTTTTGATTTTCAAGACTGCGTACGTGCAGGCACTTGTTCCGAATCTTCCCGATGATTTCAGCGGTATCAATACCGAAAATTATGTTGATCAATTAAAAGATGATGAAAATTATGTGCCGAGTATGGCGCAAACCGGCGGAATTATGTTTGAACTCGGACGATATTTTAATCAAAAATATCCTGATGATGAGATTTTTTCAGATGACTATGAGGAGCAAATTATCAGTGATTTGCACCTTTTTCTGCCCAATGAAAGCAATGAACAATTAAGAGGTCGGCTCGGACTTTTACGCAACAGCGTTAAGATTTATCGTGCCGGAAAAAAAATCTATGGTAATTACGTCGAGCAAAAAATTGTTCCGCATGATTTTCGCAAAGTCCATGCCGGTACCGATTATGACCATGACGGCGAATTTTCTTATATCAATACCCAAGAAGGCGAGTTCGCAAAAATTTATAATTTCAAAAAGTTTTTGAGTTACAGCGATAATCCGGAAGAAAGGGCTGCTATTCGCGAGTTTGAACAAAAGACCGGCGATGATATGTCGGTATTCGATAAAATCGATTATATGTATCGCAAAATCGAGTGGAGAAAACTTCCGGCTTATGGGCGCATTTATAAAAATCCGTTGCTTTCGGATTTGGGAGTGGGCGAGTGGGTTAACGGCCAAAATGTTGATGCCCGTTTGTTTTCACCTGAAATTTATACCAACAAAAAGGAAAGTGTTTATCTCGGTGTTCACTTGCTGACTAATCCTAATTATTTTATTCTGGCAAATGATTTAAGCAGAGTTTTACACCGTCCGCTGATTGCTTTGGACGGCTCGGAAAATGTGAAAAATTATGAGATTTTGTATCCGATACCTTTGAAAAGCAACATATTGGATTTTGCCCATAAATATTTCGGCGATTTCGTGATTCCTTTGAAAATAGAACTCGAAAATCCTAAAGAGCCACTTAATATCAATGCCGGTATCAACCTTGTTGCTTGTGATTCGTTTATGCAATGTAATCCGGAATATTTGAACTTGGAACTTAAAATTGACCCTAAAGGGAGAGAAATTCTGCCTAACGGATTGGAAAACTTTTTCAATATGGCTATGCAAACCGTACCGCAAGAAAGCTCAAGAGAATTTTCTCTTAGTAAGGCGGCAGTTGATGAAGATGACAACGGGCAGGTTCTGCGTTTGGAGTTTAAAACCAATAAAAAAGTCCGTAATTTTAAGGTTTTTGTAGAGCAAAAAGATGGATATGCAAAATTTGATGCGCCGCTAATTAGTGTGCGCGATGGTGTAATTTATGCGATATTTAAGCAATTTGATGACGGTAATCAAATAGATTTGCGTGATAAGGAATTTGTTATAACCGCTGAACTCAATAATAAAGATTCAATACGGGTAGTTTCTACAGCAAAAGAAAGTTCGCCTTTCGATTCGGAGCGTAAATCATTGTCATTGGCGATTGTCTTTTTAGCGTTTATCGGCGGAATAATCCTTAATTTTATGCCATGTGTTTTTCCGGTTTTGTCGCTCAAAATAATGGCGCTGAGCAGAGTTACCGCTCGTAAGCGGAAAAGTATGAAGCGCGCGATTATTCATACGGTTTACGGTATTTGGAGCGGATTTATACTGATAATTATTCTGTTGTGTGCGCTTAAATATCTCGGGCAATCTCTCGGTTGGGGAATGCAGTTTCAAAATATGGGATTTTTGGTGGCGATGATTTTTGTTATATCAGCATTTATTATTGTTTTGCCATATCTCAATCTTGACCGCTTATACCGTTATACGGTCAATGTGCCGGCAAAATGGCTGAATTACGGTATCGGATTTTTAACCGTGTTGCTTGCTACGCCTTGCACCGGTCCTTATATGGCAACTGCTGTCGGTTTTGCGCTGACCGGAAGTTATTTTGATTTAATTATCATTTTGAGCTTTCTGGCTCTGGGATTAAGTGCGCCTTATCTGTTGATATACTGTCTGTCAAAGCCGGAGGATTTATTCCCGAAATCAGGTCCTTGGCTTTTAATATTGCAGGCAATTACTTCTTTACTTTTATATATTACGCTTATCTGGTTTATGGTATTGCTGTGGCGGCAAACCGATTGGCAGACACCGATAATTTTGGCCGTTTCAATTATTGCTTTTATGGTGTGTTTCAAATTTTATTTGCAGATTATCGATTATCTCGGGCGGATTATTGATGAAAGTGTAAGTGAGATTGCTCTTAAAAGGGCAAAAAATGTATTTTCGCTGATAATGGGAGCTATTTTTATCATATTGCTGATTTTTAATATGTATCACGCGCAGGGAGCTTATCGGAATAACTTGAAATTTAAATCTTCGCAGGTCGTTGACGAGCAGCTGATTTCTCAGAAATTAGCTAAGGGAAAAAGTGTTTTGCTCGTGATAAAGGCTGATTGGTGTCTGACTTGCCAGTATAATCAGGCAATGGTGCTGACCGGCTTAAATTTGGAAAATTGGCAGAAAAATTATAATCTCGAAGTTGTTACTGTTGACTGGAGTAATTATAACAAACAGGTGCTGGATTTTATGGAAAAATACGGGCGAAAAGGATTACCGTTTTATGTTCTGTTTACACCGATTTTGCGCGATGGAATTGTGTTGCCGGAAATTTTTTCGCCGGACGATTTAACGGCAATGTTGATAAATTCGAGTTTTAAGTAAATGTCTTTTGAAAAGAAAAAGCTCTCCGTTAGATGGAGAGTTTTTGGAGTGGTGCCGGTTAAGTGACTTGAACACTCGACCCACGCATTACGAATGCGTTGCTCTACCAACTGAGCTAAACCGGCGCAAAGCTGAATCAGAGATATACTAATTTGTTTCAGATTGCAAGAATTATTTTTGATTTTTTCATTTTGATGGCAACTTAACTCTTTTGTTCCCATTTACCTAAAGCATCTTGTTGCCAATAGTGTACTTCGGCGCCGCTGTCTTTCAGATGTTTCCAGTATTTGCGTGCAAAGTTAAGTGAATCCTCAATGTTTCCGTCGAAAATATTAAATACTCGCTCAAATCCGTTCAATTTTTCAATTTTCTCTTCCGCCCCGTCAACCAAAAACAAAAACTCGGCATTGTTCGGATTGTCATCTTCGGAGGAAATATATATCGGTTGAGCCGAGGAAAATCCGTCCTTTTTTGTGCCGTGGGGTAAAAAGCTCTCGTCATCGAATGTCCAAAGATGAGAGTTGATGAACTCAACGCGCTCCGGTGTTCCGACGGTTATTTTAATTTTTTTACCGGTCTGATAAGCTTTGGTCAACAGCTTTGGCA
>ONLJ01000113.1 GCA_900318605.1 uncultured Rhodospirillaceae bacterium
AAAAGCGCAACCGCCGGAGCAAAGATCCCTTGATTCGCGGATGCGCCGCACCGCGAAAGGGATGACAGGAAAAAAGACGAGGGAGATTGCCACGTCGCTTCGCTCCTCGCAATGACAGCGGAAGGTAGTTTTTTTCTGGATTCTTCGCTCGAGGCTCATGATGACGGAAAAAGGTGGCTTTTAATTATTGTTCTTTTTTGGATTTGAGTTGTCCGCAGGCTGCTAAGATATCTTGGCCCCTTGCTACTCGTACCGGTGCGGCAAATCCGGCATTTTCCAGCTCTTTGGCAAATGCGGTTACTTTATTTGTCGGACTCGGTCTAAAATCACATCCCGGCCACGGATTAAAAGGTATCAGATTAAATGTTGCTCTCAATTTGTATTTTTTCATTAAAGCTATCAGCTGATGCGCTTGAGCTAAACTGTCATTTATGCCGTCAAGCAATAAATATTCAAATGTAATGTAGCGACTTCCGTCGTTTCCCTGATATTCCTGACAGGCGCTTAAAACTTCTTCTATCGGGTAGCGCTTGTTAATCGGCATAATCATTGAGCGCAACTCATTATTTGGTGCATGCAGTGATACTGCTAAACGTACTCCGGTTTCTTTTAAGGTGCTTACAATTCGCGGAGCAATGCCTGAGGTTGACATGGTAACCCGACGACGGGAAATGGCGATTCCATCGCCGTCTGTTAATATCTTTAAGGCTTTTATCGTGTTTTCGGGATTTTGTAAAGGTTCACCCATGCCCATTACAACAATGTTTGAAAGATAACGGGTTTCATTCGTGGGACTCGGCCATTCGCCATAAGTATCGCGGGCAACCATAAATTGGCTGACAATCTCTCCCGCACTTAAATTGCGTGTTAATTTTTGGCTGCCGGTGTGACAGAATTTGCACCCCATGGCACATCCGACCTGTGTGGAAATGCAAACCGCTCCGCGGTCTTCTTCAGGAATATAGACCATCTCCACCCGTTGTCCGTCGGCAAATTCCAAAAGCCATTTGCGGGTCTTATCCTGTGATAATTGCTCGGCAACGATTTTCGGGCGCATAATCGTGAAATTTTCCGCCAATTTACGGCGCAAATCAAGCGAAAAACTGCTCATTTTTTCAAAATCGGTTTCGCCGTGAAAATACAGCCATTGCCATAATTGTTTGGCACGAAAAGATTTTTCGCCGAGCCTTGTAATCTGCTCGGCGAGTTCTTCTTTGCTTAATCCTATAAGTTCAATCTTTTCAGGCATTATTTTTTATTGCATTTTGAAGAAATTGCCTGATATGCGGAAGTAAAACCTTTGAGTGAATAAGTATCTTTGGTGGCGGTTCCGCGCGATGATACACCGTCGGCAATCATTCTGTCGCCGCGTTTCATTGCCGTAATCAATCTTTTATCTTCATCGGCGCTGACGGTCCACGCCTTATCGCCTTCGGTAAAGGTTTTATTGAATATCTGGTTGCCGATTTTAACCGTGAAATTTGCCTGCGGCTTGAATACATAGCCGGCAACAAAACTTACTTCATCAAAAGATTTTTCTGCCGGTCTGTGGGTTACAACCGCATAAATATCACCGCGCTTGGTGTATTTTCCTTCATCTTTTTTCGGGGTCGACGACATATAGCAAATCAAATTTTTGCCGCTGCCGTATGTCCATGCGGTCCAGTCGCCGTATTCGCCCAAAACCTTAGGTGTTTCGGCGCAATTTGCAATGCCGGCCGAAAAAATTAAAGCGCAGATAGTCAATAAGTATTTTTTCATTGATTTTTTCCTTTTGCAGTTTACATTGCTTGCATAATAAGTAAAAATTATATATAAAGAGTTAATAAAAGGTAAAAATTAACCAAAGGATATGCAAAACATGATGCGGCCGGAATTTTTGGATATGTCAAAAATATTGTATGACAAACATATTGCTTGGCTTTTCAGGGCTGTGGAAGATCATGGCGGAAGCTTGCGATTTGTCGGCGGTACAGTGCGTGATGCGCTCAAAGGTTTAAGCGGATTTGGATACGACTTGGCAACAGATTTGTCGCCAGATGAGTTAGTTGAAGCTTGTGAAGATAGTGGTCTGAAAACCGTTCCGGTCGGATTAAAACTCGATACTATCGGCGTGATTCTCAATAATCAGATCTTGGAAGTTGCTACTTTGCGCAAAAATGTTATAAATCAATCCGGTGAGCAGATTGTTACTTTCAGTGATGATTGGAATGTTGATGCTTCGCGCCGAGATTTGACGATTAACGCTGTTTATGCCGATTTGCGCGGTAACGTTTTCGACTATTATAACGGTGTTGATGATTTGGAGAAAGGAATCGTGCGCTTTATCGGAAATCCGGAGGAAAAAATTAAGAGCGACTATTTGAGAATCTTGAGATTCTTCCGCTTTTATGCCATTTTCGGAAAGGGTAAACCGGATAAAAATTCTTTAGATGCCTGTATTAAGCTTAAAGACGGTCTAAGGACAGTGGCGATTGAGACGGTGCGTGATGAGTTTTTCAAAATATTGGTTGCAAAAAATGCCTATAATGCTCTGACTTTGATTTTCGATAATGATATTTTGGGTTTTTTCCTGCCTAAGCCGAAAAACATCAAAGCCTTCAAAAATCTGGCAGATATCGTTGAGATTGCCGATATCGAGCCGAGTTTTTTACGCCGGTTGTTTGTTTTATATCAGCCGAATGCGGCAAAAGCCGAAAATATTGCCAATGCTTTAAGATTAACCAAAAAACAAAAGGAAAATTTTGTAAACTGGGCTAAAATCGAGGTAACCCAAGATAATATCATGACTAAAGAAAAGCGCCTGAAATTTATTTATCGCTACGGAAAGGATTTTTGCCGCGATAAAATATTGATTACTTGCGCCGTTGCCGATTTTAAGACCAAGCAGCTTACTGCAGTGCTAAATGAGGTTGAAAATGCTGTTGTGCCGGTCTTTCCGATTAAAGGTAGGGATATTGTTAATTTCGGAGTTGACGGGAAAAACAGGCAAATCGGTAAAATTCTTGAAATTCTCGAACAGCGGTGGATTGACAGTAATTTTAATTTAACCCGCGATGAATTGCTCGAGTTCGCTCGCTCAAATTTAATCGCTTGAGGCTAAAATTTTTCTGCTCGGTTTGTTTTGTGTAGAATTGTATAAAAAAAGTATTGACTGATAAAAATAAATGATGTATTAGTTCTTCCCAGCGATGGGGTTGTGGCGGAATTGGTAGACGCGTCAGACTCAAAATCTGGTTCCCTCGGGAGTGAGAGTTCGATTCTCTCCGGCCCTAC
>ONLJ01000016.1 GCA_900318605.1 uncultured Rhodospirillaceae bacterium
CAAATTAAAAAATATTTTCTTCATTTTACGTTCTCCTTTAATTTTTAAAACTAAAAACCGCCAGACTTTTAAAGGCGGCGGGGAGTTCGTAAATCATGTTGAGAGTAATGACTATTATGACCTTTAGTTTTTAAAACTTGTACATACGTCATAATCTCCCCGTCCTCTATACGGGGATTTAAAACCAAAAAAGCGCCTTTTAATCGACTATATCCAAAAGTTCGGATAAGTACAAAAAGACACCAATCCGGTATCTCTCAACAAAGAGCCTACGACAGCTCCCGAACCTCTTTAAAAGGCTCATTTATGATGAAATATCTTCATCATACGGTAATGATAGCAAATAAAACAAACTTTGTAAAGCAGAAAAAATAAATTTGTTAAGTAATCGACTACCCTGATTTTTCTATGGACTTTTATATTTTAATATTGTAGTCTTCCCTTAAATTTTGAGGAAATGACGTGCTGGATTTTTTTTATAAACATAACATCAGAACAAACCGTGTTGCCGTCGGGGTTTCCGGCGGTGCCGATTCTTTGGCGCTCGCGCTTATGGCCAATGATGAGCTTAAAGTTTACGGCATTAAAGTCATCGCACTTACCGTAAATCATAAACTTCGCTCAGAAGCAGACACCGAAGCAAAATACGTTGCCGATGTTATGAAAAAGCACAATATCGAACATCATATCTTAACGTGGATTGGCGAAAAGCCTCAAACCGGTGTGGAAGAAGCGGCTCGCCTCGCCCGTTATGATTTGCTTTGCGATTGGTGCAAAAATAACGACGTTGCCTGCCTTTTAGTTGCTCATCATCTGCGTGATCAGGCCGAAACTTTTTTAATGCGTTTGGAGCGCGGAAGCGGTCTTGAAGGCCTGTGTTCAATGCGTGAAATTACCGAGTATAAAGGCATTAAAATTTTGCGCCCATTGTTGCATACCGAACCGCAAGTTATGGAAAATTATCTGCGCACAAAAAATATTGATTGGGTGCATGATAAATCGAATGATAATGATGATTTTCTGCGCGTAAAAATGCGCAAATTTCTACCGGAATTACAGAAAAAAACAGGCATTGATTTAGCAAAATTTGATGAAGCAATTACCAATTTGCAAAGCGCGGAAAGCTTTATCGAGGAGCAAACAAAACATGAAATTTCCGCCAAAATCCGTAATGATTTCAACAATGTTTTCAGCATTAAATATACGGATTTTTTGGCTTGGCACAAAGAGTTGAAATTCCGAATTTTAGCTAAACTGCTGAAAAAAGAATATATCCCGCGCGCCGACAGTATCCTCAATCTTATAAAAGCTTTGCAAAATCTTCCATTTAATGGTGCAACTTTAGGCGGAAAAGAAATCTTTTTGAATTACGGTAGAATTTGGATTGTACCGGAATTGTCGGCAAAACATAAATCAAGCCGCAAAGAGTGGAAAGATTTTTTGGCGCAAAATCCGGTATATAAGAACCAAAAAATTCCCCATAAAGCCAGATTAGCAATCTTATATATAAGGAAAAATAATAATGTATAACAGCTTGGCTGAAATAAACGACAATTACGACTTGTTTTTGTTTGATGCTTACGGTGTATTCTGGGAAGGCTCGGGATTTTATCAAAACAGCCGTGAAACTATGCGCGAATTGGTAAACAAAGGCAAAAACGTCGTTATTATTTCAAACACCACCGCATTATGCGCCGACATGGTTAAAAGCTATGAAAAGCGCGGAATCAGCTATGGCAAGGATTATAATTTTTTTATTTCCTCCGGAGATTTACTCCGAAAATCCTTAAAAGAAAAAAGCCTTGCATTTGTAAACAATAAAAATCCGAAAAAATATTTTGTAATCGGACAGCCGCATAGCAAAGCTTTTGCCGATACGGATTATGAAGAGGTCAAAACTATTGATGAAGCCGATTTCGTATATTGCGGAATACCGTTTGTTTTTGCAGAAGATATAGCAAAATACCCTCACCTCGTTTCGCAATTTCTACCGGCAAAAAATGATGCAACCGGTAATATTACCATTTGGGATACTCTAACCGCCGAACCTTTTGAAGATATTGTTAATCAAGCTATCAAAAGCGGTCTGCCGGCATTAAATGCAAATCCGGATTTTACCGCCAAAGAAGGACACCCGCTCGTTCCCGAGTTACCGGCGCAATTTGTGGTGCGTAACGGTACTATTGCCGAAATGCTGAGAAAAGGCGGTGCCGAAGTTTTGGAGTTCGGCAAACCACATAAAAACATTTATGATTACGCTTTTAATCTTTTACAAAATGCCGGCATAAAGATTGATAAATCAAGGACTTGCATGATAGGAGATACTATTCGCACCGATATTAAGGGTGCCATAAATATCGGCATTGCACCGATTTTATGTGTTGAAACCGGTGTAACGGCGGAAGAAATAAGCAGAGGAAATACATTAGAAAACCTTTGCAAAAAAGAAAATATTGCGCTAGAACAGGTTATACAAATTAAAAGCGTCGGAGGAAAATAATGGCTTTTGAACTTGTGCCGGGATTGGCTCAAAAGGATTTTGTAATTGACTTAAAACTATGCAAAGTTTTGTTTGAAGATAATAAATATTACCCGTGGATTTTTCTGGTTCCGCAAAAAGAAAATACCAAAAACATGACAAACCTGACGATGAATGAGCGTTTTCAACTGATGAAAGAAATCGCTTTGGCTGAAGAAATTATGTTTTCGCTTTTTCCGTGTGATCAGGATAATGTGGCAATGATCGGTAACATGACACCGCAACTTCACGTGCATATCGTCTGCCGAAAAAAGGGAGATCCCGATTGGCCGGGGACAGTGTGGAACTCGCATAGTGCCAAATATGACGAGCAAGAAAAACAAGAAATTATCGCCAAAATCAGACGAGCTTTTACTGAAAAAATGAATGAAATTTAAATTAAGGGAGAAAAATATGAGCAGAGTTATAACTTTAATGCCGGTACGCTTAGCCGCCACCAGATTACCGAACAAGCCGCTTCGTGTGATTAACGGCAAAACTATGGTTCAGCGCGTTTATGAAAATGTAAAAAATGCGCTTGATACCGATATTGCGATTGCCGCCGGCGATCAGGCGATTGTTGACGAGTGCCAAAAGTTCGGTGCAACTGCTATTTTAACCGATCCGAATTTACCGAGCGGAACTGATCGTATTGCCGCCGCTTTAAAAGTTTTGGACCCTGACGGCTCAAAATATGATATTGTGGTTGATTTTCAGGGCGATAACATCAATGTTGACCCGAAAGTTACCATTCCTTTGGTTAAAATGATTGAGCGCACAGACTGCGATATTGCCACTTGCGGTATGTTGATTAAATCCGAAGAAGATAAAAACAATCCGAATGTTGTAAAAATCGTAATGGGCTTGCGTGAGGGCGAAAAAGAAGGACGTTGCTTATATTTTACCCGTGCCACCGCGCCTTATACCAGGAATCCGGAAAAATGTGCCAATCAGGACTTATATTATCACATCGGTATTTATGTTTTCAAAGCAAACTCCTTACAAAAAATGGTATCATTGCCAACCGGTGTTTTGGAACAGCGTGAGGCCTTGGAACAACTGCGCGCACTTGAAAACGGCATGAGTGTGCGGGCAATGATTGTTGACAACATCAAGCTCGTTCAAGAAGCCCCTGCCGATATCAACACTGAAGAAGATTTGGCTAACGCCCTGCCCTATATAAAATAATGTTATAATTTAAATCCAATGGATTTTTTTGTTACATTTTGTAAAACTTTTTGATTTGACAATTATCCTAAATGTTTGTTTAATTGTAGCCGAAGGATTTATCTTTCTTTAGTTTTAACTTACAGAGGACAATGATTATGAGAAAAATTTTATTACTTGCAGGTGTTGCCTGCTTTGCAGCAACTCAGGCTTCAGCTTTTGATTTTAATCCGTATATTGCCGCAAGAGCAAAGTATGCCTTCTCCCGCAATAATATTAAAACAACAGGAGTATTCGAAGACAAAGTCAAATATAATGACGATGTATGGGGCGGTTCGCTGGCTGTCGGTAATACTTATGGTGTTATGAACGGCGATTTCCGTATCGAACTCGAATATACACAAAACGGCGATGCCGAAAAAAATAATGTAAAAATCAGAACCAGAGGTTTATTATTTAATGTTTACTACGACTTTAACTTGGGTACTTATGTTCCGGTAAAACCTTATGTCAGCGCCGGTATGGGTTGGGGACACTCAGAATTTAAGTCCGGTAGAAGTAAAGTTAAAGATAATGGTGTAGCTATGCAAATCGGTACAGGTTTGAGCTATCAAATTGCCGAACGCACCAATATCGACTTTGGTTATCGCTTTATAACCTACGGTGATTTCGATAAGGAATATCGAATTCCGGGTTTTGCTTATGAAAAAGTCGAATACAAACCACGAGCACACGAATTTTTGCTCGGTTTGAGATATGAATTTTAATTGATTGATATAATAACTGTCAGAGCCGGACCACAAGTTCGGCTTTTTTCTTGATTTTTTAAAAAATAATATTATAAAAAGGCATAAATCTGAGTGAGAAAGTCATGTTAAAATACGAATCTGAAATTATCGGAGAAAATCCTCAAAAATTGGTTGTGTTTTTGCATGGTTATAATGGCAATCTTGATGATCATGCTTATGCTATAAATTGGATAAAACAATATCTTGAAAATTCAGTGTTTTGTGTTCCTCTGGCACCGGAAACCTGTGATAAAAATCCTCAAAAAAAACAATGGTTCGGTATGCTTAAATATGACGGACAGAACCGTCGTTTTTCGGCTGACACCAATACAAGTGAGATTTTTGAGATTTATAATCAAACTCAAGATGAAATGTCAGCTCGTGCAGCGGAGATAAATGACTTAATCCATGAGCTTCAACAACAGTACGGTTTTTCGGCGGAAACTACTTATATTATGGGATTTTCTCAAGGGGCGATGCTGGCGCTTTATGCTGCTTTAAGCGATAAAAATATTTCAGGCGGAGTGTTTATGCTTTCGGGGATTGTTGCCGCTGAAAAACAACTTTCACAGAAAATATCGGCATTTCCGCATGTTTATATGTTTCACGGCGAAAACGATATGAAAGTACAATACAAAACTCTTGCGTTCAGTGATAATTGGCTGACAAGACATAATATCCCTCATGATGTATTCACATATCCTGAACTTTCTCACAAAATGTGCGAAGCTGAAATTGTTAAAATTTGCGATATTATCAATAAAAAAACAGCCGACGGAAGTTAATCGGCTGTTCGTAAATTATAGATAGTTATCTGTTATAATATTCAAAGGCGGTATAACAAGCGCAAATACCGACAATAATTTCCAATATCGCCACTAAAAGCGGGGCAAAGCCAAACAAAAATGTCAGCAAATTAAAGTCGAATGCGCCGACTAAACCCCAGTTTAAGCCACCGATAATTGTCAACCATAAACATAATCTTCTCAAAATTTCCATATTTTTTCTCCTTTAATAAAAAAATTACATCTTACTAAATAATTACGTTGATGGAAATTTAAACTCTTTATCAGAATAAAAATTTTGAATTTAAAAAAATATCATAGAAAAATATTGACATCGGTCGCTAAAATCGGCAATATGCCGCTGAAAATACTGTTTTAACGGAGAAAATTTTGAAGCATAAAAATGGTGATGATGTAAGCGGTTGGCTGATTATTGATAAACCGTGCGATATGAGTTCAACTCAAGTTGTGGGAAAAACCCGCTGGCTTATGCATGCCAATAAAAACGGTCATACCGGAACGCTTGATCCTTTTGCCACCGGAATTTTGCCAATTGCTTTCGGCGAAGCAACCAAGCTGATTTCTTTTATTACCGACGGAGATAAAGAGTATGAGTTTGTTTTGAAATTCGGCGAGCAAACATCTACCGACGATACCGAAGGAGAGATAATTGCAACAAGCGATAAAATTCCGAGCAAAGAAGAAATCGAAAGCGCTCTTGCTCATTTTATCGGCGAAATAACGCAAATTCCGCCGGTCTATTCGGCCATTAAAATAGACGGTAAACCGGCATATAAACGAGTTCGCAAGGGAGAAATGGTCGAAATTCCCAAGCGCAAAGTACACATTTATTCGCTTAAACTTATTGAGTATTCCGGAAATTTAGCAAAATTTAAGGTTGCCTGTTCAAAGGGTACTTATGTTCGCACTTTAGGCAAAGATTTGGCGTTATATTTAGGTTCAAGAGGTCATTTACAAGAGCTGAGAAGAACAAAATGCGGAATTTTTTCATTAAAAGATAAAATTTTGCTGGATTCTTTAGAAAAAGTGGAGTATATAGATGAGCGACGAAAGTTTCTTCTGCCGATAGAAACGGCTCTGCGCGACATCGCGGAGTTCGCTGTTTCGGCAGATGATGCTGCCAAATTAAGTATAGGACAATGTTTGCCCGCCGAAAAATACGGAGTTTGCGCTTCGGAAAAACCGGTGGCAGCAATGCTTGATAATTGTTTGGTTGCACTGGTCAGAATTGATGAAAATAAAATTTCACCGATTCGTGTTTTTAACTCAAATTTTAAAAAGGAAAATAAAGATGTCGATTACTAGTGAAGTAAAAAAAGAAATAGTTGCCAAATACGGCACATCTGCCAATGATACCGGTTCCCCGGAAGTTCAGATTGCTATTTGGACTTACAGAATCAACGCTTTGATTGAACACTTCAATGTTCATAAAAAAGATTTGCACTCTCGTTTGGGTTTGATGAAGATGGTCAGCCGTCGTCGTCACTTGTTGGATCACTTGAAAGCCAACAGCGAAGAGAGATATCAGGCAATTATCAAGAAGTTGGATCTTCGTAAGTAATTTCAAATTGAAAAAATACAAGGGTTGCTTTGGGATTTTTCTCTTGCAACCCTTCAAAATCCTAGTGTTTTTGCATTAGGTGAGGTTTAAAAAGATGTTAAAAGATGAAAGGAAAGATATATGATTGATTTTAAGGTATGCCGCAAGGAAATGGTATGGGGTAGTGCTAAATTGGTTTTGGAAACGGGTAAAATTGCCCGTCAGGCAACCGGAGCAGTTGTCGCAAGTTACGGCGATACAGAAGTTGTTGCAACGGTTGTAGCCGCAAAAGAACCGAAAGCGGATCAAGATTTCTTTCCATTGACAGTAAATTATCAGGAAAAATATTACGCAACCGGAAAAATTCCGGGGGGATTTGTTAAGCGTGAGGGAAAACCTTCAGAGCGTGAAGTTTTGATTTCTCGCCTTATTGACAGACCTATTCGTCCGCTTTTCCCTGATGCTTTCAAAAATGAAGTGCAAATTATTTGCACGGTTGTTTCTCATGATCAAAAACATGATTCCGACGTGCTGTCAATGGTTGCCGCTTCTGCCGCATTAGCTATTTCAGGCATTCCGTTTATGGGACCTATCGGCGCGGCTCAGGTCGGTTATAAAAACGGTGAATACATTTTGAACCCGTCGATTGAAGAAAAAGCAGACTCAGAATTGGAACTTACCGTTGCCGGAACTAAAGAGGGTGTGCTGATGGTTGAATCCGAGGCTCACGAGCTTTCGGAAGAAGTTATGCTCGGTGCCGTTATGTTCGGATTTGAAAAATTCCAGCCGATTATTGATATGATTGAGGAATTGGCCGCCGAAGCCGGTAAAGAAAAATGGGAAGCTCCGTCTTTCCCTCAAGAATATGATGATTTAAGCGCCAGAATTGAAAAAGAATACGGCGCTCGCTATGCTCAAGCCTTTTCCATTATCAATAAGCAAGAAAGAGGCGATGTTTTGGGCGCTTTAGCTGAGGAAATCAAAGCTACCATTGATCCGGAAAATGAAGTTGAAATGCGTTATGTCGGCGATGCTATCGAAAATGTTATGCATCACACGATGAGAGAAAAGGTTTTATCAACCGGTCATCGTATTGACGGTCGTGATACCAAAACGGTTCGTCCGATAAGTTGTGAGGTCGGAATTTTGCCTGAGGCTCACGGTTCTGCCTTGTTTACCCGTGGCGAAACACAAGCAATGGTTGTTACCACCTTGGGTGTTGCCGATGACGCACAGATTGTTGACGGACTATTGGCTGAGTATAAACAAGACTTTATGCTTTATTACAACTTCCCGCCGTTTTCGGTTGGAGAATGCGGTCGTTTGGGAACTCCGGGACGTCGCGAAATCGGACACGGAAAACTTGCGTGGAGAGCTATTCATCCGATGTTGCCGACAGATAAGGAAAAATTCCCTTATACCTTGCGCGTAGTTTCCGATATTATGGAATCGAACGGTTCATCTTCAATGGCTACCGTTTGCGGAACATGTCTTTCCTTAATGGATGCCGGTGTTCCGATGAAAAAGCCGGTTGCCGGTATTGCGATGGGCTTGATTAAGGAAGATGATGGTCGTGTGGCAATTTTGACCGATATCTTGGGCGATGAAGATCACTTGGGCGATATGGATTTCAAGGTTGCCGGCACTAAAGACGGTGTAACCGCTTTGCAAATGGATATTAAAATCACATCGATTACCAAAGAGATTATGAAAAACGCTTTGGCTCAGGCTCATGAAGGACGTATTCATATTTTAGGTGAAATGGCAAAAGCTATTGCTGAACCGCGTCCGGAAGTTTCGCCGAAAGCTCCGCGTATTCATACGATGAAGATTCCGGTAGATAAAATCCGTGAGGTTATCGGTTCTGGCGGTAAGGTCATCAGAGAAATTATCGAAAAAACCAATACCAAAATCGAAATATCCGATGACGGTGTTGTCCAGATTGCTTCCAACAATAACGAAAATTGCCAGAAAGCTATTGATATCATAAATGAAATAGTAGCCGTTCCGGAAGAAGGAAAAATTTATCACGGTACAATCATTAAGATTATGGAATTCGGTGCTTTCGTACGTTTCTTGGGACAAACCGAAGGTTTGGTTCATATTTCCGAGATTAAAAACGAGCGCATAGCTTCGGTCGGTGACTTCTATAAGGAAGGAGATTCGATTTGGGTTAAATATATGGGCTCTGATAACCGTGGAAAAATCAAGCTTTCAGCTAAGCGTGTAAATCAGGAAACCGGCGAAGATTTGGAAAAGAAATAATCTTTGTCGAATATGATAAAAAAACATCTTTGTACCTTAAGCGGTGCAAAGGTGTTTTTCTTTTATGAATTTTTGCTGTAAAAACGTATATTTTAATAAATAATAAACCTAATTAAAATAATCTTAGAAAAAATAATTTTATTATAAAGGATTGTTAGACATGACACGTGATTATGAACCGAATTTGGCCTCTCTTGTGCCGATGGTAATTGAGCAAACTCCGAAAGGCGAACGCTCGTTTGATATCTTCTCCAGACTTTTGAAAGAACGCATTATTTTCTTAAACGGTGAAGTTAATGATGAAACTTCGGCGCTTGTGTGCGCTCAGCTTTTGTTTTTGGAAGCCGAAAATCCGAAAAAAGATATTTCGCTTTATATCAATTCGCCGGGCGGAGTGATTACCTCCGGTATGGCAATGTATGATACCATGCAATATATTTCCTGCGATGTTGCCACAATTTGCATCGGTCAGGCATGTTCAATGGGTTCGTTCTTGCTAGCCGGCGGCACAAAGGGTAAGCGTTATTCATTGCCGAACTCACAGATTATGATTCATCAGCCGTCGGGCGGTGCCAGAGGACAGGCCGCCGATATCGAAATTCAAGCCAAACTTATTTTAGATTTGAGAAAACGCTTGAATGCGATTTATGCTCAAAACACCGGTCAGAAAATTGCCGTGATTGAAAAAGCGATGGACAGAGATAATTTTATGACACCGGAAGAAGCTTTGAAATTTGGTCTTATCGACCACATAATTGCTAACCGCAGTCAAGTTAAAGGAAAATAAAAATGAGTGAGAGAGACGATGATATTTTGCACTGTTCCTTTTGCGGCAAAAGCCAAAAGGAAGTGAAAAAACTGGTGGCAGGTCGTGGAGTTTATATCTGTAACGAGTGTATTGATGTATGCCACACTATTATGGAAGAGGATATTTTAGGGCAAGAGCAAAATACTGCCACAACCGATACACCATTGATGAACTCGTTGCCGACTCCGTCGAAAATCAAAGAATTTCTTGATGAATACGTAATCGGTCAGGATTATGCCAAAAAAGTGCTTTCAGTTGCCGTCTATAACCACTACAAGCGCCTTAATAATCCGAAAAAAGATGAAGTGGAAATCGCTAAATCAAATGTAATTTTAATCGGTTCAACAGGTTGCGGAAAAACGCTTCTTGCCCAAACTTTGGCAAAAATTTTGAATGTTCCGTTTGCCATTGCCGATGCTACCACTTTAACTGAAGCCGGTTATGTCGGCGAAGATGTTGAAAATATTGTCTTAAAACTGGTACAAAATGCCAATTACGATATCGAAAAGGCTCAGCGTGGCATTATTTATATTGATGAGATTGATAAAATTTCGAGAAAAGGCGACGGCCCGTCGATTACTCGCGATGTATCTGGTGAAGGCGTTCAACAGGCTTTGTTAAAAATTGTTGAGGGTACAGTAGCAAATGTTCCGCCTCAAGGCGGTCGCAAACATCCGCAGCAGGAATTTTTGCACGTTGATACCACCAATATTTTATTTATCTGCGGTGGTGCATTCGCCGGTCTGGAAAAAATCGTCGAACAACATGGCACGGAAAGCTCGAACTCCATCGGATTTGGAGCAAATGTTGAAAAAGATACCAAAACAATAGGGCAGATATTAAAAGATGTTCGTCCGGAAGATTTAATAAAATACGGGCTTATTCCGGAATTTGCCGGACGCATGCCGGTTATTGCTACCTTGGATGATTTGAATGAAGATGCTTTGATTAAGGTTTTGACCGAACCGAAAAATGCGCTTGTCAGCCAATATACCTCGCTTTTCGGAATGGACGATGTCAAGCTCAATATCGATAAAAAAGCTTTACGAGCGATTGCCGAAAAGGCGATTGAGCGTAAAACCGGTGCCAGAGGCCTCCGCGCCATCATGGAAGAAATTTTGATGGAATGGATGTATGAATTGCCGGATAAAAAGGATATTGCCGAGATTATCATTGATGAAAATGTGGTAAAAAACGGCGCAAAGCCTAAGCTGGTTAAAGTTTCCGCCAGCACCAAAAAATCGGCTTAATCGGAGTTTGAACTGATGGGAATTTATACAAGACCGGTTTTGGAAATCAATCTTAATAATATGGTTGATAATTATTTGAGATTGCAAAAAATAATTGCTCCGGCAAAACCGTCTGCCGTTGTTAAAGATGATGCTTATGGGCTTGGTGCCGATGTTGTGGCAAAGGCTTTATTCGATAAAGCCGATTGTCGCGACTTTTGGGTTGCTCATGCTGTTGAAGGAGTAAAAATCGCAGATTTTGTTTCCGGCGCTAATATTTATGTTTTGCAAGGTATCGGCGAAGACAGTCTGGAATTGTTTAAAAAATACCGTTTTATTCCGGTTATCAGTTCTCCGGAAATGCTTGATTTTTGGCTTAATCATAAAATATCGGGCATAAAACCGGTCATTCATGTTGAAACCGGACTTAACCGTTTAGGTTTTAGAACAGAAGATCTTGATAAGCTTAGTGATGAATGTAAAAATGATTTTTCTCTTGTGATGAGCCATCTGGCTTGTGCTGATGAAAAAGACCATTTTATGAACTCTCATCAGCTTGAGAATTTTAAGTTTATCCGTCATAAATATTTTCCGCATCTTCCGGCATGTTTATCTGCTTCCGACGGAGCATTTTTAGGGCCTGACTTTTGTTGCGATATGGTGCGTTTGGGTGCGGCGATGTATGGCATAAATACCGCTCCTTATCGCCCGAATCAGATGAAGAATATCATTACGTTGAAAGCACCGGTACTACAAGTTAAATACTTACCTAAAGGTGAATTTGTCGGTTATTCTGCGACTTATCGTGCCGGAACTGATAAAAAAATTGCGATTGTTTCTGCCGGTTACGGAGATGGTTTACCGCGCTCGCTTTCAAACGTCGGAAAGGTGTTTTTTAATATCGGTAAGAGTATGGCGGAAGCTCGTATAATCGGGCGTGTATCGATGGATAATATCATTTGCGATGTCAGTTCGATTGACAATTTAAAAGTCGGGGATTTCGGATTTTTTGTTTGCGACGATTATACGCTTGATGATATTGCCAGAGATGCCGGAACAATCAGCTATGAAATTTTATCGCGTATCGGTAAAAATCCGCGCTTTGAGCGAAAAATCATAAAATAAAAAAGGCGGCTTGATACCGCCTTAATTTTTTATCAGATAATTTTCAGATTTCTAAAGTATGGAGCAAATTAGTCATACCTTTTTGTCCTAGAGGATATCCGGCGGTAATAATCAGAAAATCGCCCTTTTGCCCGATATTGTATTTTGCCGCCATGGCTTTGGAAGCCTCATCAATTTTTGAAAAATCGTTGAATATTTCCCGATTAACAACAGCACGTACTCCCCAAACAATTCCGAGTTTGCAAGCGACTTCTTCGGAATCGGTAATTGATAAAATCGGCAGATTTGGTCGTTCTCGTGCCATCAAAAATGTTGTAAATCCCGAAGCTGTATAGGTTATTACAGCTGCCGTCTTAGGTAGGACATAAGTCATATCGCAAGCGGCATAAGTTATGGCATCTGCCATATTATCAACACACATAACTTTGCGATCACGTTGAACCAATTCGTAATAATCGTCATCTTGCTCAACTTGAGCGATTATATTGTGCATCATTTTCACCGTTTCAGCCGGATAATTTCCCGCAGCCGTTTCTGCTGACAGCATTACCGTATCGGCACCATCATAAACCGCTGTGGCAACATCGGAAACCTCGGCACGAGTAGGAGTCGGATTTTGTATCATTGATTCCAACATTTGAGTTGCTACAATCACCGGCTTAGCAAACTGACGACACGATTTTACGATATCTTTTTGCATAACCGGAAGATTTTGTATAGGACACTCAACACCTAAATCACCGCGCGCTACCATTATGCCGTCAGATTCACGAACAATTTCATCAAGTTCTTCAATTGCACTCGGTTTTTCTAGTTTCGAAATTATCCAGGCCTTTCCATTGATGAGTTTTTTTGCTTCTTTTACGTCATTTACCGATTGAACAAATGATAAGCAAACCCAATCAACACCTAGTTCAAGTGCAAATTCCAAATCTTCCTTATCTTTCGGAGTAATCGCCGATATTGGTAATTTAACGTTTGGCAAATTAACTCCTTTGTGAGCTGATAAATCGCCACCGACAATTACCTCTGTAACCAATTTATCTTCAGATTTTTGTTTTATCTTAAGACGAATATTACCATCATTTAATAGTAAAATATCACCGGTTTGAACAGCATTAAATATTTCTTGATGGGGTAGACAAACACGAGTTTTATTTCCCGGTTCAGGATTCATATCAAGCACAAACTCGTTGCCCTTTTCCAAAGTTATTTTCTGTGTAACAAAAGTACCAATTCTAAGTTTTGGTCCTTGTAAATCGGCAATAACAGTTAAATGTCGATCATACTTTTTTGAAAGATTACGCACTATGTTATAACGTTCTGCATGTTCTTCTTTGGTCCCATGACTGAAGTTAAAACGAAAAGCATCGACACCGTTTTGCACCAATTTTTCAAGCATTTCCGCACTGGCGGTTGCCGGTCCTACGGTGGCCAAAATCTTAGTATGAGTATCTATCGGCATAATTTTCCCCTCTATTAAAAAAATAAATTCTTTTTGATTGTAATTCATATATGTTAAAAACTTATTATTTTTAAATAAAGAAGCAACAAAAAACTTGTAAAAATAAAATTTATTTGTTAGAACATTTTCACATTTTTATATAAAGGAGAAAAATAATGGCTGACGAAAAAGATGTAAAAAACGAAATCGGCGGAATTGCCGTTGAAAGACTACGTTCTTTAATTGAGAGAATTGAGCGCTTAGAAGAAGAAAAAAGCGGTATTGCTTCCGATATCAGAGATATTTTTGCCGAAGCAAAATCGGCAGGTTTTGATGTTAAAGCAATGCGCACGGTTTTGAAATTGCGTAAGATGAATGCCGCTGATAGAGATGAGCAGGAACTGGTGGTCGAGACATACCGCAAAGCCTTGGATATCTGATTTTAAAAGTAGAAATACCGAAACAAATCAGGTAAGCTTTGCAATTCAAAACACAGAAAATAAATTTTGCAAAGGAAAAATAAAAAAACTCTTGACTATCGGCATTAGTTAGCATAATGTGTGTCGGTGTCGGGCGCTTAGCTCAGTTGGTTAGAGCCGGCCGCTCATAACGGTCTGGTCGTAGGTTCGAGTCCTACAGCGCCCACCAAAAAC
>ONLJ01000035.1 GCA_900318605.1 uncultured Rhodospirillaceae bacterium
GATAATATGTAAAGGAGTTGCAGAAACACTGTATCCGTAACTGATGGTCGCCATCATATCATCATTCCAACGTTTTTCGGAGTTAAACAGCGGACGGGCTTTTTCCGCCAACTCAAACTCGTTTAATTCCTTATCTAAATTTATTTCTTGTAAGAAGTGGCGTTGATATTTTTTGCCGACACGCAAAATTTCCTGTACCGAGCCGACATTAGATGATTCAACTAAAATATCTTCAGGTGTCAGCCAACTGTGAGAACCGTGCGGATCGGAAATTTTGTGGCGTCCGAAATAAATCGCTTTAGTGGTATCAAACTTATCATTTATATCGATTTTTCCGCTCTCAAGACAAAGCGCGGTGTTGAATACCTTAAATACTGAACCGGCTTCATAAACGCCTTTGGTGGCAAAGTTGAACATCGACGAATCATCAGGTTTTAAATTTTCATTCGGATTAAAGTCTGGCAACGACACTAATGATAGAACTTGTCCGCTGTTGACATCCATCAAGATAGCAGCAGCCCCATCGGCACTAAACTGTTTAACACCGGCTTCAAGCTCTTCTCTTATAGTGTTTTGAATTCCTAAATCCAATGAAACCTGCAGGGGTTTGGTGGATGTTGTTAAACGTTCGTTCATATATTTTTCAAGTCCGACAATTCCTATGTTGTCGATGTCGGTCTTCCCCAAAACATGGGAAAACAGATTGTTGTGCGGATAAATCCGAGTTTCGCAATTTTCAAATTCAAATTCCGGAATGCCGAGCGCGTTGACTTGGGATTGTTGCGCCGGCGAAAGTCCGCGCTTAATGTAAGTAAAGGTACTCTTGCGGCTGAGAAGCGCTACCAGTCGTTCATAAGGAATTTCCGGAAAAATATAGCTCAGTTTTTCGGCTACTTCTTTAGGATTTTTTATCTTTTTGGTGTTGGCATGGAGATTAACCGTCGGTAGCGAAGTGGCAATAATTTCGCCGTTCCTGTCTAAAATATCGGCACGTTTTACCGGATTTTTAAGGCGGATAAATTCTCTGTTGCCCAAGTTGTCGCCCGCAATCGCCGTATCAATATTGATTCCTCCGCTTAAACAAACATAAGTGACGCGTAAAGCTAAAACGCAGTAAATAGCGGCAAAACAAATAAGTGCAAAAATTGTGCGATTTTTACAGGTCAAAACATTATCGCTTTCAGTGGTATAATTTCTTTGCGAAACAATGCCGCGGGAAATTCGAATTTCCTGCCCCGGAAGATAAAATCTCTCCTTGTTACGCTTTGAAAAATTTACCTTTAAAGCCATCTCAGTTACTCTTTGCTTTAGCCTTTACCAAAGTTGTTAATTCTTTTTTGTTGGCAACCGCTTTCGGCAGTTGGTTCTCATCCTCATAATTGAAGTGTAACGCAGAATAGTTAATAATTTGTTCAGGTCGTGCTTTATCAAGCGATAATTGATCCATCGCCAGTTTGCGCAAGCGCTCCGGATTATTGTATTGACTCCATTGGGCATTCAATACATGGATATCTTGAATATCTTTCTGAATGTTTTCGTTGATTGTGCCTAAACGGCGCTCTAAAATCTGCACTTTGTTTTTTAAAATCGATGAACCGACGGCTACCACCAAAGTCAATGTGAGCCAAAGAATTAACATCGCCGTTTTAATATTTCCCATGTTTTATCCCCTTATGGCATAACGCAGTTTAGCACAATGAGCGCGCGGATTTTGTTCGCACTCGGATTTAGTCGGCACAATAATTTTTGATACAAATGAAAAAAGGTGGTTTTCCGTATTTTGCGGCTCGGATTTTTCTTCCGCATACTTTGAAATTTTGACCTTTTTTGCGCTGTTCTCTTTGAAAAATAATTTAACTATTCTGTCTTCTAAAGAATGAAAATCGACAACTACCAGCGGTGCGCCTTGTTTTAAGCGTGAGGCTGCTCCTTTTAATCCCAGACGGAGCTGTTCCAACTCATCGTTGACGGCAATACGCAGCGCTTGGAAAGTGCGGGTTGCCGGATTTAATTCACCGAATTTCGGGCGATATATTGCCGAATAGATTATCTCCGCTAACTCAGTGGTGGTTTCAATTGCTTTGTTCTTACGGTATTCAATGATTTTGCGAGCGATAACACGCGATTTGCGGTCTTCGCCGTAGTTATAAATCAAATCGGCTAATTCTTGTTCAGAATAGCTGTTTACAATATCTTTTGCCGAAATCCCTTCACAAGACATGCGCATATCCAAAGGGGCTTCTTTTGAATGTGAGAATCCTCTTTTTGCATCGTCAATCTGCATGGAAGAAACACCAATGTCAAAAACCGCACCGTCAATGTCTTCGTTAATAATGGAAGCAAAATCGCCGAATTTTCCGGCACGGAATTCAAAACGATTTTTGTATCTTGATTTTATTTCTTCAGCACGAGGTTTTACTGTCGGATCTCGGTCAAGGGCAATGACTTTGCAGTCCGCAGCATTCAAAATCGCTTCGCTGTATCCGCCGAAACCGAATGTGGCGTCAACATATACTTTGTGGTCCTGAGGGTTGAGGCTTTGTAAAACCTCAGCTAACATAACCGGTATATGTTTCTGCCCGTTTAAGCTCATTTTGCCTCATTATCCTTTCTTAAAACCGGACGGTTTTTCATGACCTCGGCTCTGATACGTGCTTCCTCTTTTTCCCAATTTTCAAGATTCCAAATCTGAAACTTGCGCCCTTTACCGACAAATACTGCCGTATCGGTAATTTCAGCGTGTTTAAGGAGTTTTTCGCTTAAATTTATCCGCCCCGTGCTGTCAAAAGTATAGCGCTTGGCATCACCGAAAATCAGATTCGTTAAATTGTCCTGTGTTTCCGAAAAGAAATCGGTGGAATCTTCAATTTCTTTGGCGAGCTTATCCAATAAGTCTTCCAAACAGCCTTCAATACAAGGCGAAGTAAGACTGCGGTAACAAACAATTTCGGAGTTTAATTCTTTGACCATCGCGCGATAGTCGGCAGGCAGAGATACACGCCCTTTGGCATCTACCTTGTTGACTGTTGTGTCCATAAAAAGAAACACTTTGCGCATGACGAATCCTAAATCAGGGTTAAGTTTATGTTTTATGGTATAACATGGTATTTTATGGGATTCAATGGAAATTTTTAGTATTTTTTTTACTGTTCGTATTTTGTTCGGATTTTTTTATTGTGAAACTGTGAAAATCAAGTAAAAACAACAACTTAAATTTTTCAAAAAAATAAAAAAAATATTCAACAGGTTTGGGAAAAAATTTTTTCAAGCTGATTTTTGGGAATTTTCTCAAGCTGAAAAAATAATTGAAAAAAAGTATAAATTTTTCTTGACTTTTTGTTAAATTTTGTCTAAAGTCAGGAGTAATGAGTTAATTTTTAATATAAAAAGTATGGAAAACAAGAAAAAACCGCAGCATCTGATGTTGCATAAGGAAAAGGAAAAGCGCTATGAAAGAGTGCTAAACCTGATTGTGATGGCGGCTTTTGTGTTTGCCGGCATGGTGTGGTGTCTTTTTGGAACACTCTGGGGACTGGTTGCGATTGCTTTCGTGATTTGCAGCTGGGAACAGTATGATACAGGCGCTTATAAGGATAATTTGAGCGATAATGCCGTTGCTTATCCTAAAGAGGGCTTGAAGCAAATGCTCAAAAGTTGGGCATGGTTTGCTTTTTTGTTGGCTGTTTTTTGTTTTTTTATAAAAATTGAAAGAACCTTGTGAGTATGGTAATCGCTTTGGTGATTGTGTTCCTGATTTGCGGTTACCGCTTCATCCTGTTGTGGAATCTCTTTCAGGACAGTCTTGACGGAAGTCCGCGCCGAAGTACTAGTGACTATGTCGTTACCGGCTTGACCGGACATTAAAAAAATCCCTCGCAGCGGTTAAACTGCGAGGGATTAATGTTAAAGTAGTTTAGGTACAATTAAGTGCGCTGATGATTACGTAGAAGACATAGCACACTTCACAAAAAGCAATTGTTAATAAAAAACCTAACATAACTCTAAAATTACTCACGCCTTTTCGTGAGGTTCTAATATATACAACATAATTTTATTTCTACAAAAAACTGTATAACTTTTCGCAAGTTTTGTCAAGAATAAATTTTTGGTAATGTGAATTTTAATTAAAATACAGGTCGAAAAAAAAGAAAGTCATGCCTCGATTCCGGCAGGAATCGTCATGGCATCTTCCGCTTTTTTTATAATTTGAAGATCCCTTGACGATTTTGCGGTGCAAAATCGAGGGATGACGCTAATGGGATGGCTTACGGTTTGGATAGATGACTCTTGATTTTAATTAAAATACAGCTCCGTAATGGCAATAAAGCCGAGGATAAGCGCGAGGAGTTTCTGCGGTGTGAATTTATCCGTTTTAAACAGCACCGAGAGGAAGAACATCACAAAAATGCCCATTTGTTTAATCGCCATAACGATGGTCGGCGTGTCGTTGATAAAGCTGAACGTTTCCAACACATAAAAAATCGTTTCCAAAATGCCGATAGCAAA
>ONLJ01000082.1 GCA_900318605.1 uncultured Rhodospirillaceae bacterium
GCATATAGGATGCGCACTCTTTTACCTGCTCGACATTGTTGTAAACAGGATTAAAATTTTCTTTAATCATAATGCCTATATATTTAATTACAAACTGCCGTAAATTTTAAGCTTTTTTGATAATAATGTCAAACATTTTTTGCTATTGTAAATTAAGAAAAAATATGTTTTAATAAGTCATGTTCAATAAAGAGGAGTATGACGATGCGTAAGATGATAGACATAGATTTCGGCTCGTCGCGCTATGATGAGTTGGTGGAACTGCGCTATAAGATTCTGCTTGAACCGCTCGGATTAAAGTTTTTGGATTCTTTTCGCCCCGAAGAAGCAAATTATCTCCATATCGGATGCGTTGAAATGCTTGACGATAAACTGGTCGGCGGTCTGCTTTTGGTTCCGCTCGACAACGAAAAAATCCGAATGATGCAGGTCGCGGTTGATACTATTTATCAAGGCGAAGGAATCGGTAGAGAACTGGTAAAATATGCCGAAAAACGTGCCAAAGAAGCCGGTTATTCTCAAATTGTCATGCATGCTATGCTTTCGGTGGTCGGTTTTTATGAAAAAATGGGCTATCGGATTGAGGGCGAAGCTTTTGATGAGCAAGGCATTACCTTTATGAAAGTGGTTAAAGATTTGTGAGGTGTGAAATGAGCTTGGATTACTCTGATAAAAGACTGAATAATTATTTCGATGCCTTGTTTGTAATCGGAAAAATGGGAAATTCCAAAGATGAACTGATGGCATTGCAGAGTTTTCTTTCTTATGCCGATTTTGAGCAAATCAAATCGTTTGATAAATTGCACAAGGACATGATTGAATTTATTTCCCTTGATGAAAATGAGTTTATTCCCAGTAAGCAATTTGCCCTACTTGAAGAATATGAAAAATATGCCGATAATTTGAACATTGCTCCGCGCTATAAAGTTAAGATGTACGAGAATGTGCTGGTTGGAACTGATAAATTTGCACCGAGCAACACACGTTCTTTGTATATTTTAAATAAAATTGCCAACAATCTGAGCAATAATGATCGCTTTAAATTGGAGCAATTGAAAAAAGTAGCGTTGCGCTATCAATACGGTTCACCTGTTCTATATAAAGAGCTTAACAAAAAAATCGACCTTAAACTTAAAGGGAAAGACCCTAAGAAAGTTGAACAGGCTCAAGCGCGATTTAATGAAATAAGCCAAGAGCTCAAAGAGCCGCATACAACTCAAGAGAGAGTTGCGCTTATGGAAGAACAACTTAGTCTTATTGATAAGTGCGCCTTTAAGCGTATGCAAAAATTTCAAACAAAATCAATGATTTACGGCGATTTAGCCAATGAATATGCCTGCCTTAGAGACATCGGCAAGCATAATAACTGCTTAAATGAAAGTATTCACTTTAAGGCACTGGTTAAAAATATTAAAGACCATATAAAATAAATTTGACAAATCTATAAAAAAATACTTGACATTCGACATAAAAAATCATAATCTGGCGGTTGTGAGTTAGTTATTATATGTTAAACCCTTAAAACCAATAATTATGGGAACAATTAAAAAAACCGAAACGTTGAAGATTATCGGCATTATGCAGAAGTATGGCATTACCATTGCCGACATTAAGGAAGAAGAAGAGAACATTCGCAGGCCGAAGAACCCCCGAGCCTTTGATTTGCTCATTGAGGTTGACGGAACAAAGATGCGTGTGCCTTTTGATGAGGGCAAGGACAAGAATCCTATTGCCATTTTCCCGCGCAAGGACCTGACGTCATTCCTCAATCTTGATGAAGAGCCTGAAACAACGTGTCCGGCTCGCCTTGAGGATCGTCGCCAGCTCCTGACCGAAAACTTCTCGGCACTGCTGTATGACGTTCGTCCGGAACTCAATGCTCGCCTGCGTCAACTAGGCAAGCCTGAACTGACCGGAGACTACTGGGGCTATGCTCATGAACTGAGCGGATGCGGCTACTACATGGCACGCTTTGACTTCCGCAAACAGCTCGAGTTCAGCTACTATGATGCCAACCATCGCGCCAAGATTCGCCGTATGGGACGTCTGTAGGCTGACTGGTCTGTAAAACAATTAAAAACACTCTGTTCCGATTTGGAGCAGAGTTTTTTTTGTTATTATTTACTATTTTTCAAGATTTTCCGCTTATATTTAATCCAAATAAAATGTTCAAGGATTATAAAATGGATATAAAAAAGGCAAAAGAGATCGCTGAAACTCTTGATAAAGATAAAATTGTTACATTATTTAACCTTCTGAAAGAACGTAAATATTTTGCATTTTTCAAAGGTTGTTTAGGTGGAACGTGGCAATTATATAAAAAATATATCAAGGGAAAATTCGTTACCGTCAAGGGGCATAAAATCTCATTTACGGCAATAATTATCGCCGTGCTTGCTTTTTATCTGATTATACCGTCATCAAATAATGAAGCAAAAACCGATACTACCGCAAACGACGGATTTTTGGAGCAGGATCAGGAATCGGTTGAACAAGAAGCCAACACCTATGATAAAGACGGTTTGAAAATCTATAATTTCGAAAAATGCAACCAGGGAATTTGCGGATTGATGGAAAATTCATCGGATAAAACTTTCAATCGCGTGATTATTTCGGTAACTTTTGATGACCGTCAACGCAACGTTTTAGCTGAAGGCAATATTGATGCCAAAAACGTTAAACCGATGACCAGAACAAAACTTAATATTCATTCTGACGTAGAATTTTATTCGTTCACTTTATCTGACGTAACAGTCGAATAGTCCGGTAATTTTTACCCTACTTCCGTTTTTGTTACAATTTTATGACATTTTGCGTTTCGTAGCCGAAATGTTCTTTACATTTGTCGAAAAAAAATTTATACTAAATTCATAAAAGTTATCCGTAACTGTTTCATTTTTAGGAGAAGTGCCATGGCTGAAAACAATAGAATCAATATGAGCGCAAATGAATTAAAAGAGAAAAAATATAAAGAAGCTAAAGAATCTCAAGGGAAAGCAGAAACTATAAAGGAGCAAATTAGTACACTTAAGGCGATTTTAAAGCAATATGAAAATTATGCTAATTCCTCAAAAGAAATTAGTAAATACAATAAAGAGTCTGGTTTTAAGAATGTCGGCGAAGCAAGAGAAAAACTCAAAAATCTTCAAGCTCAGCTCAGAAAACAAAATCAGGAAACCAGAAGACTTAAAGCAGAATTTAATAGTTACAGACAAGCTTTTAAAGAAGCTTCCTTTCAAGTAAAAGAAGATTCGGCAAACGGCAATGCTCTCAAACAAAGACAGAAAAATATAGCAAAACGAAATCAGGCAGAAAAAAATCGTATTGCCGAAATGCACGTAGCGGCAAGCAAAAAAGCTGCTGAGTTGGGAAATGATGTTGAGTGGAAAGAACTGCGAGATTCCAAAGGCAATCGTATTTTCACATTTTCCAAGAAAGATAATCAGGAAGAAAAATACCTTGGTGTAATGACCGCCAAAAAAAGTCAATCCTTAGGTGATTATATGGAAGCCGAATCCAAGGAAATGCAAGATTTAATCAAGCAGGCTGTCGCGGAAGAAGCAAAGAAAAAATCAGATTTTGAGCCGATTATTGATGCAATGAGCAAACAACACGAGCTTGACAGACAGCTCAAACAGGATAGAGAAAATCGCCTCGCTATGGCCAACAAAGCGATGGAAGAATTGCGAAACAGTTCGGCCGAATTTACCGATAAGTTTACCAGAGCTCCGGAAATGTCGGAATTCCGCAAAATTAAATTAACACCTACCATTCGTTTAATTCCTAAGACAAGACATAACGGTGAGCCAAGTAAACGTCACTTTGAAGCGATTGAATTGACTGATGCTGATGGCAAAGTTTTCAGACTCACTAAGAAAATGTTCCAAGATTATATTAAGCATGACCGTATCGGAGCTACTCGCAATGAGATGGTTGGCTATTCTTGGGACAACTACGTAGAGGCGGCAAAAAAAGGTCAACTCAAGCCGGAAACAGTTGCTTCATTCTTCAACAATCAGGTTGATTTGGGCGAAAACCAAACAAACGATGAAACAAAATCAAACCAAGCAATCAAATCCATCAACGAACGCATGAAGGATATTGCCGGTAAACTAAAGGAAGTATTGCCGGGTGTTAAGGTTGAAACAGTTAAAAACCTCGAAAAAAATACTACGAAAAAAATGCCGGAAATTACTTTGCAAGAAGGTGATATGCCGATATTGACAAGCACAGAAGAAAATAAAACCGCAAAAGTAAATATATCCGATCTTGCAAAAGGTTTAAATACTAATAAACAACCGGAATTTCCTGATATAAATAATATTAACATTCATGTACCTGAAAGCAACGAATTCAAAGCCCAAGTACAAGAAGCTAAAAATAAAATTGTTGAAGAGTTGAAAACAAATACGCAACCTGTTGTAAAAAACGACAGACAGCCTTTAGTGGCTCAGCAAGACAATGGGGCTAAGAGTTTAGGTAATCATTTTGCCGTTAAAGAAACTGAGGTAAAAGCGCAAACAGACAACGGAGCCAAAGATTTAGGTAATCATTTTGCCGTTAAAGAAACTAAAGTCGAAGCTGAGGTACCTGCACAAAAAGTCACGGATCAACCGCAAACCGGCGGTATTGTACCTGACCAAAAGAAAACTCAAGCTCAAACTTGGGTAACAACTCCAGATAATGTGTCATACTCTTTTGATTCTGGTAAAATATCTTTTCAGAAACCATATTCTGCTCTTTCTCCGGTGTATGAACGACATATAGACCATCTTGTGCCAAAATATGACGGAAATAAACAAATATACGATTCAAAATCATCTAATGCCGCATACAAAGATGGTAACCAATATCGTTGCGGTAATAGTGTAGGAAATAATGCTCATGCAGCAACTGATATGGAGAGAAAAAATTTAAAAGAAATTGTACGCCGCAACATAGTATACAATGACTTGAAACGCAAGGAAGCCAAAGATAGCTTAAATAAAGCTGAAAAAGAATTTATGAAAGATCATGAAGAATCGTTGAAAAAATATGGTCTCAATCGTTGCAAATATGGTGTTCTGGAATATGAAAAATGTCCTGAAAGCCAGTATAATAAACCAGCTCATATATACGCAGAAAAGTTAGAGATAAATATACAACGTGGATTAACAAAATCTAAAACTGAAACAACTCGCCAAACAAGCGTTTCTCCAAATACGTTAGGAAGAGTTAGCTTCACAATTGAATAAATTTCTATCCATGAAAAAACTCCTCGAAAACACTGAAGTTTCGGGGAGTTTTGTTTTCCTGACTTATTGGTTTTAAGCCGCAATCATTGATTTAACTTTTTCGATTGCTTTACTGATTTTAGAAACATCGGTTCCGCCGGCTTGAGCCATATCGGCTCTGCCGCCTCCGCCTTGTCCGCCCAAAACCAAAGCGGCGGCGCGCACTAAATCAACCGCATTGTACTTATCGGTCAAATCCTTGGTAACACCGACTACAACCGAGGCTTTGCCGTCTTTATCCGAGCAAAGGACTACAACACCGGAGCCGATGTTTTGGCTGATGTCATCAACAAAAGCTTTCAGTTCTTTCGGGTGCGTATCCGGTACGACTTTGCCGACAAATTTTACACCGTTTACGGTTTGCGTTTCGTCAGCAGATTTTCCGCCGGAAGCCAAACTTTTCTTCAAAGAAAATACTTCGTTTTCAAGCTTTTTACGTTCTTCAAGCAAAGAATTTATCCGGCTTTCCAGTTCGCCGACACCGATTTTTAAGCTGTTTGCCACATTGTGCAATTTGTCTTCAACCGAGCGAATATAATTTTCCGCACCCACACCGGTTACACATTCCAAACGGCGCACACCGGCGGCCACCGCCGACTCGCTCAAAATATGAAAATATCCGATATTACCGGTATTCGAAACATGCGTACCGCCGCAGAGCTCACGCGAGAACGGAGCTTTTTCATCGCCCATTGTTACCACACGCACATCATCGCTGTATTTTTCATCAAACAGCGCCATCGCTCCGAGTTTTACCGCTTCATCTTTGTTCATAATCACAGTGTTAACCGGCAGATTATTGCGGATTTGCTGATTGACGATATCCTCAACCGCTCGGATTTGTTCTTTGCTAATCAGCTTCGGGTGCGAAACATCAAAGCGCATTCCGTCAGGTCCGACAAATGAGCCTTTTTGCTCAACATGATCGCCCAGAATCATTCGCAATGCTTTATGAGCCAAGTGCGTAACCGAGTGGTTTGCACAAATCTTTTTACGATTTTCTTCATTTACGGCAAAATTAGCGAACATCCCGATTTTAACCGTACCTCTTTTGAGTTCGCAAACATGAACGGTTAGGCTGTCGAGTTTATGCTTGGTATCAATAACTTCAGCCTCAAAATCTTTGCAACTGATAGTTCCGACATCGCCGATTTGACCGCCGCGTTCGCCATAAAAAGGGGTTTGATTGGCAACGAGTTCAAACTTGCCGCCGGTAACTTCTGAGACTTCCTTATCATTTTGTACCAAAGCCTGAATTTCAGCATCGGTTTTTAAGGTATTATAACCCAAAAATTCGCTGGCAGAACATTTATCCTTAACACCGTACCAGACTTTTGCCACACCTTCATCGCCGGAACCGGCCCAATTTTTACGTGCTTCTTCTTTTTGCTTTTGCATCGCCGCGTTAAAGCCCTCGACATCAACTTCCATATTTTTGGCTTTTAAGGCATCTTGGGTTAAGTCAAGCGGGAAGCCGTAAGTATCATAAAGTTTGAACGCAACTTCTCCTTTGAGTTTATCCCCGCGACCGAGGTGCGAAATTTCTTCATCTAAAAGTTTCATGCCCTTATCAAGCGTGCGACCGAAACGCTCTTCTTCGATTTTGATTGTTTCTTCAATTAGTTTTTCACGAGCATAAAGTTCCGGATAAGCATCTCCCATTTCTTTCTGTAAAGTCGGAAGGAGTTTATAAATCATCGGCTCTTTTACACCCAAAAGATAGGCATGGCGCATGGCACGAC
>ONLJ01000046.1 GCA_900318605.1 uncultured Rhodospirillaceae bacterium
TCTCCCCAAAAAATATCAAAATGCCAGTTACAAAGCATAATCACGCGTATGCCCTCAATGAAGACAATGCTCCACAGGCACCCGACGATTATAATTCTGGCAAATACCAATAAAGGCTTCAACTGTTTTACTCCGTTTTTTCAAAGTATAATCACAAAGTGTTAATAAAATGATTACATTTTGCTAAAGTTTACTTCTGTTCATTGATTTTTTCAATAATATTTTTACGCAATTCATCTTTATTTGGTTGCTTTACCTTTCCGCGTTCTTTTTCCAAGCGTTCGTGTACTACCTGTTCTATTGTTTTTTTATCTTCGATTTTAAGATTTTTGATATTGACCGAAACCTCTTTATAATTACGCAAAGTACGATTTTGCAACCACTCATAAGGCTTTATAATCAGGTTCAAAAACTTATATTTGCTCAATTTATAAAAAACGAACAGGCAAATCGGAAAATACGAAAACAAGGCAAAAATCATAAGCGTGTCATGTCCGTTCAAAGTGCCGCCGCTGTTCCAAAATCTTGATATACGCAGATATGTCTGAGCTGAAAGAATGTCAATTTTATAAACAATAGCAAAAAACAAAACATACAACAGCCAAATCAAAGCACAAACAGCACTTCCGAAAGCCAAAACACAGATAATATGCAACAGTTTTTTTATCATCGCTTACTTTCTGCCGCCCTGATTTTTCGCCACTGCACGTAAAACCGTATTATCGGCATACTTTTGTGCCATTTTTGAAGCCACCGGATTTATACCGAGATTTTGCTTCATTGCTGCTATTCTGTCTCGCACCGAATTACCTTTATTGGCTTTATATGCTTCATCAACAAGTTTTATTTGCCTTTGTAAATCAAGTGCTGCACCGTTTTCAAATGTTTGAAACAGGTTTGCGGTTTTTTGAAATTCGGCTAAGCTGACTTTTTCGTCAGGCGAAAGAGTTGACGTTTCCACCAAACTTATTGCCTCTTTTAGTGAGCTGTGAACCAAGCCGGCATCGCTTGCAAAAGAACGATTAAAAGCATTCAATTTAACAGCTATATCCTTGTTAGGTTTTTTATCATTGGCAACAAAATTACCGTTTTCCAAATCCTTAGTTATCAACTCTTTAATAGCCTTTGATTCGTTTTCACGAATATCGAGATACTCTTTACATGCTTTATATACCTCAGAAGGTTCCATATTTTCAATATTCTGAGCATAATAAGCAGTTGCCAAAACGCCGCTCATCAGCTTTTCCTGCTTTTCTCTGACACGTTCTTTAATTTCACCGATAAGTGCAGTTTTATTCATCTTGGCAAATTTGCCGTCTTTATCCTTGCTCATTTTTTCATTGAGCACTTCGGAAACCGCAACATCATAGGCAATCCCTTGGCAACGAACCAAAGTATTACTCAATGCATTTTTATCAGATTCCCTATTGAACTTTACGGAATTCAGATACTCACTGGTAACACGATTTTGAAATTCCTTGGTAACATCTTCACGCGCCTTATAAAGTTCCTTACCGCGTTCTTTAGAGTGAGTTATACTTTCTTCTTTTGATGATTCCGGTTTAGCCGGACCGCGGTCGCGTTTGCTCAAAGCATGATCGACACTGTCCATCCACCAATTGTAACCTTTTTGCAATCCCTTATTGATATATTTGAGCAAAGTGTCCCATAAATACTGAGATATATCTTGCTCTTTAATAGGCTCATACTCACCATGATTATATTTATCATCAGGCTCTTTGGGATAATTCTCAACTGAAGCTTCCTTTTTTTCATTGTCTTCGGCCTTTTCTGCTTGTTCTTTAAGCCTTAATTCATCATTCTGCTTCAGCTGTTCTTTTATTTTAAGTTCTTCTTCCTGCCCGCCGACATTCACGGTTTCTTCTTCGACTTCGACCGGTTTTAATTCTTCATTCTCTTCAGCCATTTTTGCCTCCATTTTTCGTTCGTTTTTCACATTTTATCACAAAAAAATATTTTTGTCCAGATATTTTTATACCCTAAGATTTCGTAAAAAATTACCGATTTTAATATTCATTTTGATACCGTCACGAGGCGAAACTTTAATCAACCCGAAAAAATGCGGTTTAAGTTTTTTGAAATCAATCGGGGCAAAAATAGCCGGATTTGTCGTAAGAGCCTTAAATGCACCGTCAACGTCTTTTTGAGACACTCTGAAATAGTTAGCAACCAGCAATTCTGCATCAATCGGAAAATCCTGTTTTTGGATTTCCGCCACGAATTTACGTTGACGTTCTTTTCTGGCCAGATATTCCTCATAAAGGATTTTTTTAACGTGTTTTTCCTGATATCTTAAAAGTTTAGCCATATAAGAAAGCTCACAAGCCTCCAAATCAATCATTATTTCGACATACGAAATCACAGCCAGTTGCAAATCTTGATTTGAGAGTTTTTCGGCAAAGTTCAAAAACTGCTCGTCGGTTGATTTAAGCGGAAAAGTACCGACATCTTGCGGAAACATTTTGCATAAATACAGCCACCCGTCAACCAAGTCATCGGAAAGCACCAAACCGGTACTGGGCTTATAATTCGGGTAAAGCCTGTCGATTTGAAATTTCGGTCTGAATTCCAGTTGCAAGCGATTTTTGCATAAATTATTGACTGAGCTGGAAAAATTAACAAAAGCCTGAGCCAACTCCGATTCATCTGTTCCGAGCATCGGCTGATTTTCCTGTTCCTCATAATCTGCCTTGGCCTGGGCCAGAATCGATTGAGTTTCTTCAAACTCGATATTTTGCCTTTTCTCATCATCAGGTTCGGAAACATTGACATAATCCTCGCTGATGGCTGCAGCCGCTCGTTTTTCAACTTCAAGTTTTTTATCAATCTCAGATTTTTTCTGTTCTTTTTCATCCGGCTCCAAGTCTTTGTCGCTACTTATAAAATCATTGAGCAGTTTTTCAAAATCATCATCATTTAAGATATCGTTATCGCCATCCATAATTTACCCTTTCTCTCGCAAAAAGACTTGCTTTTTGATAAAAATCACATTATCAGATAATATAATAATAATCAATAAAAATTGTTTAACGGGAAGCAATATGTCTGACAATGAAAACGAGCTGTATGTACCTAAGGTTGAAAGTCCTAACGAAGGTTTACGACTCGATAAATTTTTATCACAACAATTGGAGGAAATTTCCCGTTCCAGATTGCAACAACTCATTGAAGACGGCAATGTTTTTTTGTTTAATGAAACGGTATCCAATATTTCACGCAAAATCAAAACGGGAGATGAGTATCGAATCGTTATTCCTCCGGCCGAAGAAGCCGATCCCGAACCGGAAGATATTCCGCTTGATATTGTCTATGAAGATGATGACTTGTTAGTGGTCAATAAACCGGCGGGTATGACCGTTCACCCGGCTGCCGGTTCATATAACGGGACTTTGGTTAATGCTCTTTTATTCCATTGTCATGACAATCTTTCCGGTATCAACGGAGTAAAGCGCCCAGGCATTGTTCATCGCATTGATAAGGATACCAGCGGCCTTCTGGTGGTGGCAAAAAACGATTTTGCTCACAATTTTTTAGGCGAACAATTTGCAGCTCATTCGATTGAGCGCACATATCTGGCATTTGTTTACGGCAATCTCAATCCGCTTCAAGGCAGAATTGAAGGCAACATTGGTCGTAGTCCGTCTGACCGAAAAAAAATGGCGATTGTCCCGACCGGCGGAAAACATGCGGTTACGAATTACAAAACTCTGGAGTTATTCAAACGTGCGGCCTCGCTTGTTCAGTGCAATTTAGAAACCGGACGCACTCATCAAATCCGCGTTCATTTAAGCTCTGCCGGCAATCCGCTCATCGGCGATCAACTGTATGTAAAAAGCCACAAAAGCGCATTGCCGATACCCGAATACTTAAAAACTTCCGTCAACTATTTTCCCAGACAGGCACTTCATGCCAAAAGTTTAGGTTTTATTCACCCGCGCACCAAAGAGTTTATGCAGTTTTCCTCTCAGCTTCCGTCCGATTTGGAAGAGCTGTACCAAGTATTAAAAGAGATATAAACTTTAGTATCGTGTAAACATAATAAAAAATCCATGTTGATAATTTATCTTTCTTCTTTATTATCCGCTTTTGAAAACAAGGAAAGGAGAAAGTTATGGAAACTGCGACTCTCACCGGACTGGACTTTTCGCCGGAAATCAATCTGGCAAGATACTTGCAAAAAATTCGCCGCTACCCGATTTTGAGCCAAGATGAAGAATATGAACTTACGGTAGAATACAAAAAAAATAAAACCGAAGAAGTTGCTTACAAACTTATTACTTCTCATTTAAGATTGGTTGTTACAGTGGTATCAAAATACCGCGGATACGGACTACCGATGAACGAGCTTATTGCCGAAGGTAATATGGGACTTTTGTATGCTTTAGATAAGTTTGATCCGGAAAAAGGTTTTCGGTTTTCGACTTATGCTTTGTGGTGGATAAAAGCTTCGGTACAGAAATACATCTTAAATTCGTGGTCACTTGTTAAGATGGGAACGACTGCAGCACAGAAAAAATTGTTTTTCAATTTACGCAAAATCAAGAATCAGCTTGGACTGATTGACGACAGAGATTTGAGCGATCCTTTGCTGATAGAAATTTCCGAAATGCTGGATGTCAGTGTTCAGGATGTTAAAGACATGAATAATCGCCTACAAGCCCATGACGGTTCGCTTAATGCCGTTGTTGATAATGATTCCGATTCTCCGAATGAATGGCTTGATTTTATTTCCGACAACAAACCAAATCAGGAAGATACTTTGGCTTATCAGGAAACCATGGGTTATCGCCGCAAACTCTTCAAACAAGCGATTTTGCTTCTTAACGACCGGGAGCGCGATATTTTATATAAACGAAGACTGGCAGACAATTCGACAACTCTTGAAGATTTAAGCCAATTTTATCACATTTCGAAAGAACGGGTACGGCAAATTGAATTGAACTCTATCCGCAAAATTTCCCGTGAAGTCGGAGCCCTTAATTAAAACAAAAAAACTACTTACCGAAAACCTGCTTTATTCGAAATTCCCGATAAAGTTCCGAAAATTGCGGCCCCTTAGGCAAGTCATTAAATTTAGGCATATCCGTAGCTCTAATATTTTTCACTTTATCAAAAATAAAGTGGCACAATTTTACGGCTTCATCAAAGTCTTCTTTTTCCTCCGTTGTAATATTTTTTGCCCGTCCGAGCATATCGCAGCGGCACATTTCGATTATATCGTTCATTTGCTTTTCATCTTTGAAATTAGCGCTGATGTTTTTAAGAAAATCAAGTTTTTTTCCGGATTTCATTTGCGGCAACAATCTGAATTTCATATGATTTTGACATCCCAAAATTGCAATTTTTTTATATTCGTTCGGCACAAGCAATCTTTGACATATTTTTTCAATTACGGATACTCCTCTGATTTCGTGTCCATGGTGTGCGGGCAATATATCCTGAGGGGTATGGATTTTACCGATATCATGAAGCAACAAAGCAAATTTCACTTTAGGATTTAAATGCTCACCTTTTCTTATTACCAGCATTGTATGTTCACCGCTGTTTTTTTCGGGATGATATTGTTCTTTTTCCGGAATATCCCACAATTTATCAACTTCGGGAAGAATAACTTTCAGCGCCCCGCAATCTCTTGCAACACGAATAAACTTTTCGAAATGTTGGGTTTCCAAGGCCTTTTCGATTTCTTTCCAAACACGCTCGGATGTCAAATGGGAAAGCATACCGGCATCGACCATATCTTTTGCAATATTCATTGTTTCCGGTGCCACTTCAAAATTCAATTTTGCGGCAAAACGACACATTCTCAAAACTCTCAGCGGATCCTCGCCAAAGTGTTCAGAATTAACATGACGGATTATTTTTTGTTTTAAGTCTTTTATTCCACCGACTGTATCAACGATTTCTCCGGTTTCAACATCTTGAGCCAGTGCGTTAATCGTAAAATCCCGACGCTGCATATCCTCGGCAAGCGTTATATCAGGAGAAAACTCAAACTCAAAATCAGTATGTTTATCTCCGTTTTTTAATTCTTTACGAGCCAGTGCATATTCTTCTTTAGTTATAGGATGCAAAAACACGGGAAAATCTTTTCCGACCTGCTGAAACCCTTTCGCAATCATTTCTTCGACAGTTCCGCCGACAACCAAATAATCAATATCATGAGGCGCTTTATTTAACACCATATCCCGAACACAACCGCCGACTTTATATATTTTCATTTTTCCGCTCCGCAGATACTAAAAATTACATTCCGATTTTTTGATTAAGTTTCAAGATATCGATTATTGAAAAAACTGTATAAAACTGATCGAAGACCAAATCCACTTTAGGTTTATTGACCGCACTTTTAAAAAATGAACACGGCTCAAACATATCTTGAGAAGTCGGGATACAAAACAAAAGTTTATCCTTAAAAAAACTGAATTGAATCGACTTTCCGCCGAACAAATCCCGAAGTTTAAGCACTCGTTCCATAAATGCGGTCGTTAAAAGATAACGAGCCTCAATTTGGTTATCGGAATAAACTTCGAATATTTTTTCAAACAACAAATCTTCCAGTTGCACTCTTTGCAAACCGGAAATTTTTTTGAAAACATTAAGCATACCGCTGTCTTTCAAAACCACGGTACGCCCTTCAAACGGCTTATTCATATCAAGCAGAACGCAGATTCCCTTAAACACATCAACTTTTTTGCGGCGTTTGTTTACATAAATCTCTTTTTGCAATTTTTCTTCTGCAATCGTAATTCCGACATCTTTATATGTTCCGTAAAAGAAGTCATCGCCGGAATTATATTTGAAATTCGGAAAAATATGAGAATATTCCAACAAATCATCAGGCAGATTACGCTCAAATTCATATTCGAACGTCCCGAAAAAAGAAGCAAATTCTTTCATTATTCCGCCGGATTTTGCTCGTTTTTTATAGGCATATATCGGACCGGAAACGATTGCGGCAACAACAGCCGAAATTGTCAGTGTCAAACCGATTGCCGGCGATTCTTCCGACCAGTTTATCCTAAAAATCGTGATTATGATTATCGGATACAAAACCGCGGCAAACAAAAATAACAGCCAGAAATTACGCAGATATCGGGTACGGAATTTATCGCTTTTTTCCAACAGCGGCAACAGCTTTTCTTCATAATACGAATCAAAGCGGTGTTTAAGCGCCAGATAATCTTTATCGGCTTTATAATCCATTACCGGCTCCGTTTATAAAATTAGAAGAAATCGCGGGTATCAATCGGTTTGCGCTCGGTTTCGGCAATCTCAAAAAACGGATTTTCTTCATAAGTAATGGCAAGCATTTTTGCAATAATACTGCTCGGAAAAATTTCAACCGCATTTTTAAGCGCCGTAACATTGGTGTTGTAGAATCTGCGTGCGGCGGAAATATGTTCTTCGACTTCATTCATGCTCTGCATAGCGGTAATCATTGTCTGATTTGATTTCAAATCCGGATAGTTTTCGAGCGAAATCTTAAACTCTCCGAGCTTTTGATTGAGCATATTTTCGAGTTCCATTTTTTCTTTCGGTGAACCGGCAAAAGTAGTGTTCATAGCCTTTGCGCGCAATTCGGTCAGTTCGGTCATCAACGATTTTTCATGCTCCATAAATTTTGCGGCGGTGCGCAGAATATTCGGAATCAAATCATAACGTTTTTTGAGCTGAACATCAATGTCGGATGCCGATTCTTTGACTTTGTTGCGGATTCTGATTAAGCGGACATACAATCCGTAAGCCAAAACCGCCAACGCAATAACAATTATCAATAAAAGCGAAAAACCTCCCATCTTAATCCTCCTTAAAACAGATAAAAATTTATTTCACATTTGTTTAAATTCGGGTTGAATTTAACATAAAAATATGCTATAATCAAGTCAAATATTAAAAAGGAGCTGAGCTTATGAGCAACAAACGTGATGACATGATAAACAACCGCTTGGATGAAATATCGGGCTTTATCAAGCATTCCGAAACGGATAAAAAGAAGGCTGCCGAATTAGAGGCTCAAAAGCTTGATATTCTTAACGAACTTCCGCCGGATATTCGTTTCAAGGCTTTACAAAACGGTATGCCTTTAGATGAACTTCGCTCTCTTTATGCGGAAGTAAAAAGTGAATATTATGCTCACAAGCTTGAACTTCAAGGGCAAAAATTCGGAAACAACGAGCGCCGTCAAGACAACGTCCGCGAGCGGATTTTAGAAAAAGAAAAAGAACGTCAAAACGAACAAACTCACACCCGTTCCCGTCGCCGTGAATATCAAAGAGAACGCTACCATTCTTAAAAAATTGCTGTTTAAAATTTCAAATTATCGTTGCTAAATTAGCCGATAAGGAATATACTTTTTTCCATGAAATAAAAGGGAAAGTATATGCCGGAATTTATTTTGCAAAATATTTATCTGATTGCTGCCATCTCCGGCGGCGCACTGATTGTGCTGATTGTTTTCGGCATATTGTTGTTTAAGAACTCCCGCTACAAAACTCTGGCGGAAATTTTGCGTTCTCAGCTTAATGAATTGAGCGCAAAAAAACAGCTTTTGGACGAGGAAAATTATCGTCTTTCAAATGAGAATACCCGCCTTAAATCGGACTATCAGAATCACCAGCGTTTTTGGGAAGAAAAAATGCAGTATATCGAACAGACCAAAAACGAGCAAACGGCAAAATTTAAGGAGATATCCGGCGAGATTATCCGCCTTCAATCTCAGCAGATGAACGAAAACCAAAAACAGACACTTTCTATGGTGCTTAACCCGTTCAAAGAGCAGCTGGAAACATTTAAGAACGAGGTCAACAAGGCCAACAGCGAAAACATGAAAAACAAGTTGGATTTTGATAATAAATTTAAGGATTTGTTGAACTTAAATCAAACACTCAGCCAAGATGCCAAAGACCTGACCAACGCTTTGCGCGGCAACAAAAAAATGCAAGGCGACTGGGGAGAGATTGAACTTAATCGCATTTTAGAAGTTGCCGGATTACAGAAAAACATCGACTTTTATACTCAAGAAAATTTCAAAAATGAAGAAAACCAAAATCTGCGCCCCGACGTGGTTGTGCGCTTGCCGAATAATCGTTGCGTTGTAGTGGATTCAAAAGTTTCAATGAATGACTATATTGATTATGTAAATGCCGAAGACGAAGCAAAGAAGAGTGTATGTTTACAAAAACATATTCAATGCTTGAGAAATCATATTGATGAACTTTCGGCAAAAGAATATCAAAAATTGATGAAAGAAGATTCGCTTGATTACGTTGTGATTTTTGTACCGATTGAAAGTGCATTTGTTGAAGCAATCAAAAATGATGATAAACTGTATGACTATGCTTACAAAAAGCATGTGGCTCTAACAACACCGTCATCTTTGCTGCCGATTTTGCGAACAATTGAAAATCTTTGGCGGATAGAAAATCAAAATAAATACGTACAGAAGATTGCCGAATCCGGCGGACTTTTATATGATAAACTGGCGAATTTCGTTGATGATATGCAAAAAATCGACAAGGCACTTTTGAGCGCAAAACAAAGCTATGATAATGCGTTTTCTAAGCTTAAAGACGGTCGAGGGAATGCACTTTCGATTGCGCAGCGTTTGGTAGAATACGGCGCAAAAGCAAACAAAGTTATCGGTGTCGAATTTGACGATTCCGAAAACGAAATTTTAAGAATTGATGATACGACAACAAAAGGAAAGGCATCGTAAAATGAAAAAAATTTTATTTACCGGCGGCGGATCCGGCGGACACGTAACCCTTAATTTAAGTTTGATTCCGCTATTTATTCAAAACGGCTGGCAAGTAGTCTATATCGGCTCAAAAACCGGTATAGAAAAAGAACTGGTCTGCAAAATTTCCGGTGTCAGATATTATGCGATTGAAACCGGAAAATTACGTCGCTATCTGTCAATAGAAAACTTAAAAGATATGTTTAAAGTTCCGGTTGGAATCTGGCAAGCAACAAAGATAATTTTCAACGAAAAACCGGATATAATTTTTTCTAAAGGAGGTTTTGTTTCTTTACCGGTAGTCATCGGCGGATTTTTAAACCGACGCAAAATTTTTATGCACGAATCCGATGTTACACCGGGATTAGCTAACAAACTTTCCTTACCGTTTGTGCATAAATTTTTTACCACCTTTATCGAAACCAAAGATCATGTCAAAAACAAAAACAAAGTCAAATACATCGGACCGGTACTTTCCGACCGGCTTTATAACGGTGATAAAAATCGCGCGCTTGAACGCCTTGATTTTTCAGCTGAAAAACCGATTGTAATGTTTGTCGGCGGTTCGCTCGGCGCCAAAAGCATAAATCGTGCGGTTGAAAAAAACATTGAGCAACTCTTGGAAAAATATCAAGTAATTCACATTTGCGGCAAAGGTCAGCGCACATTTATTATGGCTCAAGGTTATAAGCAATTTGAATTTGTTGATACTGAACTCAAAGACTTTATGGCAGCTTCAGATGTGGTTGTATCCCGCTCCGGTTCGAACGCGATTTTTGAACTTTGGAGTTTAAGAAAACCGATGCTTTTGATACCATTACCATCAACCTCAAGCCGCGGCGAACAAAGCTTAAATGCCCGCTCATTTGAAAAACAGGGTTTTGCCGAAGTTTTACAAGATAGGGATTTGGATAAGTCCGGTTTACTGCTTCGTGCAATAGACAGAGTTTATGAAGAACGCGATTTGATGGCTCAAAATATGGAAAATTCCGAGTTAAAATACACCAGCGCAGAAGAATTATTTACGGAAATAATCAATGGCTGAGAGGTATAAAAACATTGTAATTTTGACCGGTGCCGGAATTTCGGCAGAATCGGGCTTATCGACTTTCAGAAGCGAAAACGGCTTATGGAACAATCACCGAGTTGAGGACGTTGCAAGCGTTGAAGGTTTTGCACGCAATCCGGAATATGTTCATGAATTTTATAACGAACTCCGCCCCTTGCTGTTTAAAGCCGAGCCGAATTCGGCACACTTAGCTATTACGAAATTACAGGAAAATTACAAGGCGGAAAACATCAGCATCATTACTCAAAACGTCGATACTTTACATGAAAAAGCGAAAAGCAAAAACATTTACCATATTCACGGTCAAATAAATCAGATTGTCTGCTTGAATTGCGGTCATATTTTTGAAACTTGGGGCGAAACACATACCGATGATGCCTGCCCAAATTGCAAAGTAGCCGGCATGCTCAAACCGAATATTGTATTTTTTGGCGAGAACTTGCTTTATATGAATGAGGTTGATTACCTTTTAAATAAGTGCGATTTATTCATTTCCGTCGGCACTTCGGGTGTGGTATATCCGGCGGCGGGATTTGTACAAATCGCTTATTTAAACGGCGCAAAAACCATTGAATTTAATATGGAACAAACCTCCAACAACTATATGTTTTCCGAGCATATTATAGGAAAAGCCGGCACCACTTTACCGAAATTCATCGACGAGCTGTTGAAATAATTTCCGCCCGAAATTTTTCTTTTATTTATGACAATTCGGTTACATTTTTTAATGGTTGTATGAAAAACACTTGCGTTTGTGCCAAAAAAATGTTTATAATTAAGAAAGACAACATATTTATGTAGGAGAAAAGTCATGAGTGATGTTGCACCAAACGAACAAGTAACAAATACACAAGCTCCTGTTTATAACAACAGTGATATTGACATTGCAACTGCCAGAGAAGAATTTAAGAATGCAATAACAGCCGATGCTAGAAAAGCGGCTGCAGCTAAAATTGCAGCATACAATGCGGCTCAGGGAAAAGATTATCAAGAAAAGCTGATAAAGTGGAATACCGAAAAATTAGCAGAAGCGCAAAAAGATTTGGCTAAAGTACGGGACAAATACTCCAAGCTTGATAAACAAAGAAAAATTGCCGAAGCATTAGCAAGTGAACCTATCGGCATGCAGGGAGGCTTTAATGTATCATTAGCCAATAAGTTGAATCAAAAATTTCCACATTTGAAATTTTCTGAAGCGGATGTTGCAAAAGTGCGCACGGAAATGCAAAGCGTTGATAAAAAGAGTTATATTAACAATCTTAAGCGCCAATACAATGAAGAAATTAAAAAACGTAACAAATTAGTAAAAGACATCAACAATTACAAAGCCGGGATAAAATCGGCAAAAGCAACTTTGAAAAAACTCGAAGCTAACGGGAGCAACGGATATTCTGCCGGCGGCGGTTATAGTGATGGTTACAGCAACGGCGGCAGTTATAGCGACGGCTATACCACAACACCATATCAGGATAAAGACGGCAACATGGTAACGGCAACCTATGACAGAAACAATCAAATGCAAGAAGTTCAGTTCAAGGACCAAGAAGGCAAAGACCAAAAACTCAAAGCAGATGAAATCAAAAAAGCCAACGTTAATATTGACGACATTAAGGCAGCCCTTGAAAGCGGCGATTTAAGAAAAGCCCTTGAACTGCTATTAGCGGCATTGGTATCGAAGCAGAACAACTATCAAATTGCCGGAACTACCAAAGAATACAAAGAAAACGATTTGGTATTCAAGGTAGAAAAGTCCGGACAAGATATAACTTCAATTTCATTCCAGGCTGATGGCATGAAAGAGCCATATATTGCCGGCAAAGAGCAGTTTGAAAAAGCCGGAACCAATCCGAAAGATATTGAGCAGGCATTAGAGAAGAAAGACTTTAAAACTGCGGCCAAAACGATTATTGGTGTTCAAGAAGCGAATCAAACCGATACCAGAGCGCGCCAAGAACCTGAGCTTGCGCTTAAAGGCAATACCATAGTTTTGAAAGATTCCGTAGGGCAGGAATTTGAGCTTAATGAGGCATATCTTGTATCCTGTGGTGTAAAGAAATCAACAGCCAAAGGCACGATGAAAAAATTGAGCGAAGCATTAGCTATCCGCCCAACTCCGAAAGGTTTGGAGCAAGCAGTAGGTTCATATTTCAGAGGTGAAAAACCATCACCGATATTACCGGAAATCCAAAAAGGTCAATGGAGTTTTTCAAAGACCAATAAGACTATTGTTAATCAGGGATTGGCGATGGCTGGTGTTACCAGCAGCGACATCAGTATAACCGTAACTAATGATAATGGGGTTAAGAAAAAACTCAAAGCCGAAGATTTTGCCAACTATTACGGTTGCGATAAGAAACAAGGCAAGAAGATACTCAAAGCCTATGCCCGAGCGATTGATGATGGAGCCGACATGAGCGGTATATTAAGCGAGATAGCAAGCAACTCTAAACAAAGCAGCAAGAAGAGGAGAGGCAAAGTCGAGGAAATAGCCATTCAGGCTGGCAAAGGTCTTGCTAGCGAGGCAAAAAACAAGGTTTATAGCATTGAAGAGGATTTGCTAAGACGAGCAAAAAATGCTGCACTTGGTAGAGATTGATAACTTTAAAGTGAAAAAAGCACCGGCTGATACCGGTGTTTTTTTTGTGTAGAACAAAATATTTTTAAAAAAAGCTTGCAAAATAAAAAATATAGTGTAAGTATATGACTCGGTTTTCGGGGCGTAGCTCAGGCTGGTAGAGCGCTTGGTTTGGGACCAAGATGTCGCGTGTTCGAATCATGTCGCCCCGACCA
>ONLJ01000034.1 GCA_900318605.1 uncultured Rhodospirillaceae bacterium
ATACTGCGGCTAAAACCGGCGCAGGGTGGAAATCAACATCTTGCACAGATTGCTCTGGTACCTATTACAAAAACGAATGCGACACCGCCAACGGCTACAGCCTCCAAGGTGGTGCATGCGTGAAATCTAATACCGAATATCATTTTCTCTTTAACGACGACGGAGATGGTGATGATGACTATACCACAAGCAAAGTAACTTTAAGGTCATCAAGCAGTTACGTAGAAGTTGAGTCATATGCTGATACATACAGTAATAATATAGAATTTACTTATTCTTGCACGGGTGATTTTGATTTAGACAGATCTCAAACTCATTGGGACACATCTAATAATGAATTTCAGTTTGTTACAAAAACCACACCGACGAGAGGAGACACAGCTGTTTGTACATTTACGCAGAATGGTTCAGGTAAAAAAATTACTTTGAAGTTAGATGTAGCTTGTCCGGCAGGTTGGAAAGAGACGGCTTGTTCATCTGACCAAATTCAGACTGATTACGCTGACAGTTGCTATAAGTGTGATTATATAAAGTGTTACGTCGATGCTGATGAGTTTGATATTGATGGATACTTAGGTGAATTCCATATGGATGGTATTGACTGTGATGATGGTAAATCAAGAGCTACTCCGGGTGATGTGACTTTTAAATACAATCTGACAAGACACATTCTTCAAGCAAACGGTAATGACCACGAAACAGGATTAAGAGCCCAGTTGGATATTAAATTACCAGCCGGATCTACAGCTCATAATACCAGCAATGTTACAATGGATGGAAAGGTATATAATTACCCTAGTGGCACGGTTTATGATATATTCCAAAGTGGAAGACCTGACTATGATGAATGCGCGTTTAACTATCTTCATCAGGCAAGATGGTGGTGCTGCACAAATAGCTGCGGAATAAACATGCAAACAGATTATGCTTGTGACGGAAATGCACAAACGTGTTACTATAACCAAGATTCTGTTAGTGCTACCTTTGGTTCTGGCTTTAGTAGCGATGGTCTGGGTCATTATTCAACAGATAGTGGAAAGAAAATCTACTGGAAAATCATGGTCGATGACCAAATTATAAATTAAAGTACCAGATTTTTGGAATCAAACCGGCGGGGTGGAATTATCCCCGCCGTTTTTGTTTTGGATACAATGGAGGCATTTATTATTTAATAAAAAAGTCATCCCTATTTTTTGCATTCGCAAAAAATAGGGATGACTTTGTTTTTTTTATAACAATAAAGAAGCAATATCACATGAGTCACTTGTTCAAGGAGATCATCACGTCGGCGCCAAAGCGCCTCCTCATGATGACGATAGAAAAATACCGTCATTGCGGGGCGATTCTCTTATCCGTGATTGCGATGAGCAAAGCGACGTGGCAATCTCAGATAGCGAGTCACTTGTTCGAGGAGATTACCACGTCGGACATTCGTCCTCCTCGTAATGACGTCGGGAAGATTACCACGTCGGACATTCGTCCTCCTCATAATGATATCGAGGAGATTCTAATATGCTTATTGAGCGGCACCGAAACTCTGGAAATTTTGAATAATCGTAGATGCCATCGATTGTGTTTCTTCGCTGATTCCGGCAGATTGTAAAGCAAGTTTTTTAATACAAGTGCCGGCCAGTTCTTTTGATGTAGCTACAACGCCTTGGGTGAACAATGTTCCGGCCTGATATTTGGCAGTTGCTTCGTTGACCAAACAAGAATGTAATTTGGCTTTGGTTGAAGCATCGCCGCTACCGGCATATTGCGAAATGCTCTCGCAGGCGCAAACCGATGAAATCAAAATCAATCCCAATAAAATTTTTTTCATGTTTTATCTCCTTAATTAAAAATTTCTACTTAGTTTTATATTTTAATGCGGTGAAGTTGTCAAATCAATACAATAAGAATTAACAATCTTAAATTTTTCTTAGTAATCCAAATATATCTTCTGCCGGTAAATCGTTGAATTCTGTGGCTCTGATGCCGATTCTTTGCAATAATTTCGCACTTTCCTCGATATCGGGGACAGGTATAATTTTAAGACTGAAATTTTCGGAAAGCATTTCTTGCCAATTATCTGCTTCCAAAACAATTATTTCACCGCATCCAAGTTCGCCTAACCCCAATTTTTCAATTACCGGAAGATGAGTTACAAAAATAAGATGTTGCTCGGAATTGCAAAATTCCAGTAATTTATTGATAAACTTGCGGATTTCAAAAGTCGGAGTATCTTCGGAAAGCCTCAAGGCTTCAATCGTGTGCGAACACCGCATGCCGAGCGCCATAAATTCAGCAGTTTGTACGGCTCTTGCTATCGGCGAATAATAAAGAGTATCGCATAAGGGATATTTTTCTTTTAAGTGCAAACCGCTTAAATATGCCTCAAGCATGCTCAAACGCTCAATGGCAGTGTCACGGCCGTAGCGACCGTGGCGAGCAAAACTCAAATATACTTTATTGTTTTTCAATTTCAGATGCTTCTTTAGTGTTAGGTTTTTTGATAATCGAAACCAAAATTCCGCCGGTCAAAAGTCCTAAAGTTACCGCCAAAGATTGCCACTCCTGAACTTCAATACCAAAGTGCGGCAGGAATATCTTGCAGCCGATGAAAATTAAAATAATCGAAATTGCCGGTTTTAAATAAGCAAACTTGCTGATAATCGCCGCGAGCAAGAAGTAAAGCGCACGCAAACCTAAAATTGCGAAAATATTACTGGTGTAAATAACATAAACATCGGTGGTAACGAGGAAAATTGCCGGAATACTGTCAAGCGCGAACACAACGTCCATTGTTTCGATAATCATCAGGGCAAAAAACAGCGGGGTAATATAATGCTTGCCGTTTTCCTTCACGAAAAAATGTTCGCCGCGAATCTCGTGGGTAACATGGAAAATTTTTGACAAGAACTGATAAATTTTGCTTTCACGCAGGTCAATCTGTTCATCTTCTTTGGTGAATAACATCTTGGCGCCGGTGTAAATTAAAAAGGCGGAAAATAAATATAAAATCCAGTGGAATTTTAATACCAATACATCACCGATACCGATTAAAATTCCGCGCATAATAAGAGCGCCTAAAATACCCCAGAATAAAACACGATGCTGATACTTTCTTGGTACACCGAGTGCGGCAAAAATCATTGACATTACAAAAATATTATCCATGGACAAGCTTTTTTCCAATAAATAACCGGTAAAGTAGTCCATACCTTTATTGACACCGTCTTCATACATTACAAATACACCGAAGAGCAATGCTACCGCAACATAAGCTACGCAAATCCACAAAGTGTGCCAGAAATGCGGCTCCTCGTTCTTGCGGTTAAACCAGAACAAGTCGGCCGCCAACAGTAATACAACAACGATTCCGAAAATCGTCCAAAGCCAAAACGGCGACATCAATGCGTGAGTTGAAAAAAGACTGCTTAAATTATCCATTTTTTATTTATCCCTGTAGTATTATTCAGCTTTTAGGTACTTATGCACATAATCCACAAGCCTTAAATCTTTTTCGCTGAAATTTTATTTCAAAAGAAGTTATAGAATAATAAAGTTAAAAATACAATAATAAATGTGAGGACTATATCCAAAATGGAAAACATCGACGTGCGAAAACTGCCGAAAAATATTGAAGCCGAACAGGCTTTAATCGGTGCTGTTCTGCAAAACAATAAAGCTTTGGAAAAAATCAGTGAATTTTTATTGCCGGAGCATTTTGCCGATTCTACACATCAGAAAATTTATGAGATTATGAGTAAACTCATTACCAACGGCCATACCGCCGATGTTACGACAATGAAAGACTATATGGAACAAGAGGGAATCTTGAAAAATGTCGGAGGTGTCCCGTATTTAATGAAACTTGCCGACAGTGCCTCGCCTTTGACCAATGTCGAAAATTATGCTCAGTTCATCTATGATAAATATCTGCGCAGAGAGCTTATCAATACCGGTTATGAAATCGTTAATGCCGCAGTAGAGGAAAATGTCGATGTCAGCGCCGCCGACCAAATTGAGGAGGCGGAAAAGGCTCTTTATAACCTTGCCGATCAGGGAAATCCTCAAGGCGGATTTCTGGATTTTTCAGCTGCTCTCGATTCGTCTATGGGTATGATTCAAAAAGCATATCAGAGAGAGGGGAGAATTTCGGGACTTCCGACCGGATTGAACAAGCTCGATTATCGTATCGGCGGCTTAAACGACTCGGATTTAATTATTATCGCCGGTCGTCCGGGTATGGGAAAAACTGCGCTTGCTACCAATATTGCTTATAACGTTGCCGATTATCTGCTCAGAGATAAAGAAACACCGCCGGAAAATAAAGGAGTCGCTTTTTTCTCGCTCGAAATGTCGGCTGACCAGCTGGCTTCACGTATTTTATCAACCGTTACCCAAACTCAAATCCAAAAAATGCGTAACGGCGAAATCAGCGAGCCGGAATTTATGAGGATTACCGCGGCGGTGCGTGAACTGCAAAAAATTCCGCTGTATATTGATGATACTCCGGGAGTGAGTATCAGTGCAATCCGTACCAGAGCGCGCCGTTTGAAACGCTCTAAAGGTTTGGGACTGGTCGTGATTGACTATATTCAACTTATCAGCGGCTCCAATAATAAACGCAGTGAGGGCAATCGTGTGCAGGAACTCTCCGAAATTTCGCGCGGACTTAAAATTTTGGCCAAGGAGTTGAAAGTGCCGGTTATAGCTCTTTCGCAGTTAAACCGCGGTGTTGAAGCCCGTGATGATAAGCGTCCGTTGATGTCGGATTTGCGCGAATCCGGTTCTATTGAGCAAGATGCCGATATCGTGATGTTCGTATATCGTGAAAACTATTATATTCATAATTCCGAGCCGAAACCTCAGGACGGAGAAGCGCCGGATAAATTTACCAAAAAGCATGCCGATTGGGAAAAGCGCGACCGCGAAACCTTGAATTTGGCGGAAGTGATTATCGGAAAACAACGTCACGGTCCGACCGGTACGGTTAAACTTTTTTGGAACGGCGAATACGCTCAGTTCGGTAATCTGGCAGAGGAAGATAAACTCCCGGAACAGCGAGGTTAAGAATGAAAGATTTAAGTAAAATAACCAAGGAAGAATGGGAAAATATTTGTGATAATTGCGGAAAGTGCTGTCTGATAAAACTGCAGGACGAAGATACAAACGAAAATTATTATACCAACATTATTTGCCGTTACTATGATTTGGAAAATCAGCGTTGTTCGGTTTATGAAAAACGTGATAAAATGCGCGATGGCTGCCTGATTTTAACCAAAGAAAATGTCGATAAACTTGAATGGATGCCTAAGACCTGCGCTTATCGTAAGCTTTTTGAACCGGATTTTAAGCCGTGCGGGAATTGTATTCCGCTTAAAGGCAGAGTAATCTCGGAGGCCGAGGTAAATGAAGATGACTGGGAAGATTATATTATTGATGAGGACGAACTGTGAGCGATTTAGAACTTGAATCGGAATATAATCCTCAAAAAAGAGTCGATGAGTTTTCTTCGTTGGAGCCGGAATTCTGGAAGCATAAAAAACTCGAAGAAATGAGTAAATCCGAGTGGGAAGCCTTATGCGACGGTTGCGGAAAATGTTGCTTGAATAAGCTTGAAATAAAAGGTAAAATCAAGTTTACCAATACTTATTGCCGATTTTTTGATTGCAAGAGTTGTTTGTGCAAAATCTATGAGCATCGTTTTAAAGTTGTGCCGGATTGTCGCGACATTACTCTTGAAGCTATACGGGAAAAACCGCGGTGGATGCCGAAAACCTGTGCTTATTGGCTTCTTGATAACGGCCATGATTTGCCTGATTGGCATCCGCTGATAACCAAAAGAGCGGCAAGTGTAAATGAGGCCGGAGTAAGTCTTAAAGGGCGCAAATTGGTCAACGAAACTGAGGTCAAAAATTATGAAGATTACATTGTTGACTGGCAAGATTTATGATATTAAAGATGAACTTGGGTTTGATATTAAGGTTGTGCCGTCGCGGTCAGTTAGGCGCTTGATTTTGAAAATCGACAGCAAGGAACGTGTCCCGGTTCTGTCGGTGCCGCGCTTTTGCTCGCGCCGTAAAGCCGTTAAATTTGTGAACGACCATATGGGTTGGATTATGACCGAACTGGCGAAAATTCCTAAAGCCAAAAAGTTTGAAAACGGCGACAAATTTTTGCTTTTCGGTAAAAAAGTCGAGATTTTTCATCAGGCTGATGCTCGCTGCGGCGTGCGTTTGGCGGAGGATAAACTGATTGTTTCCGGCGGAGAGGAATTTTTGCATCGTCGTGTTAAAGATTACATAAAAAAGGAAGCGCAGAGAGTCTTTTATTCCGAGTCGCAAAAATTGGCCAAAAGAATCGGCAAAAAGATAATCGGTGTCAGTATAAAGGACACGAAGTCTCGTTGGGGCAGTTGTTCCAGCCTTAATCACATCAATTATAATTGGAGAATTGCTCTTGCTCCGGATTATGTTATAGCTTATTTATTGGCTCATGAGGTGGCTCATTTGAGCTTTCAGGACCACTCTGATGAGTTTTGGAGCTGTGTAAATTTTTTAAATTCCGACTGGAAAATCGGACATAATTGGCTAAAAAAACACGGAAAATCATTGTATTACTATGAATGAACCGTGGAAAATAAAAAATACTTGACTAATTTAATTATTTGTCCTAAAGTTAGCTCGTTACAATACTTTTGGTTTTGTACCAAAGTATATTGTTGTTCAACAAGTAATATAACTTTTAAAAGGAATTTAATATGAAAAAATTTTTGTTGTTAGCCGGTGTTGCAAGCTTGTTTGCTGTAAATGCTCAGGCTGAAGTAAATCAATATGTATCAGGTAAACTTTCTTATGACTTCAATAAAGCTAAAGTTGAATACAACAACTTTGAAGACAATGAAAAAGGTGTGGAAAGATTGAACAAGAACTTGGGCAGCACTCATATTGCTTATGGTGTAAGAGCCGGTTATGTTCGTGGTGAGTTGGAATTGAACAATTCTCTGAACTTGAAAAAAACTCTTAGAGATGGAGATGAGAATACTCACATTAAACTTTATAAGCACTCTTTGATGGCTAATGCTTATTTTGATTATTTGACATGCACACCGTGGACACCTTATGTCGGTGCCGGTATTGGAACTTCTTATTTGAAGTACAACATCAACGGTGGCGAAGAGAAGAAGTCTGTATATAACTTGGCATGGCAAGTTATGGCTGGTATCGGCTATGATATCAACGCCAACTGGACACTTGATGCCGGCTATCGTTATGCTGACTTAGGTCGTATTCGTAAGAACACCGGTGACGAAGTTAAGAAATTCAAGGTTCGTGACCATGAAATTATGTTTGGTGCTAGATACAACTTCTAATCCAAACAGAAAAAGTATTAAGGCGGGGCTGATTGTCCCGTCTTTTTTTTACATACCGTTTTTTCATCTTTGGCGAACTTTTTTATTGATTATTTGAGCAAAAAATATATATTGGCAGATGTAAAGAGGATTTTTATATGATGAAAAAAGTGTTTTTGAACTTTGTTACGGCTTTAAGTATCTGCATATCGTCAACGGCTGCGATTGCTGCCGATGAAGGTATGCTTGAAACCTATAATCGTTCGATGTTTAATTTTAATACCATGTTCGATGATTATTTGATGAAGCCGGTGGCAAAGGGATATCGCGCTGTTACTAATGATTTTGTTCGTGAACGCGTGCGAAATTTTTTTGCTAACTTAAAAGAGCCGGCAACGATGATTAACCATACACTACAGGGAAATTTTGCCGATACCGGAAAATCCGGCGGTCGTTTTTTGATTAACTCAACTCTCGGACTTTTGGGAACTTTTGATGTTGCTTCCGGTTGGGGTATTGCGAAAAATAAAACCGGACTTGATGAAACTTTGGCAAAATGGTGTGTTCCGGACGGACCGTTTATCGTATTGCCGTTTGTCGGACCGAGTACGCCGCGCGCTGCCGTCGGTTTTGCCGGAGATGCGGTGGCTAATCCGCTTTATTGGTCTGAAGATTATATTCATTTCAGCGATGATTGGAAAAAATATACCTTTTATTATGGCTTAACTGCGCTCGGATTTGTCAGTGTCCGCGAGGAAAATTTGGATATGTTGGATAAATTGACCTTAAATTCGGTTGATTCGTACAGTGTTATTAAGTCGGCATATATGCAGAATCGTTTGAAAATGCACGTTTGCGGGACTAAAGCGGAAACCGGACAGGTGCCGAGTTATGATTTTGATTTTGATGATGAAGATTTTGACGATGATGAGTAACTTTTAATTAAAGGAGCTGACTTATGAAAAAAATATTGTCTTTCTTGTTTGCCTTTGCTTTATTGTTCAGCTTTGCAGCTAATGCGGCGGTTGACCATCAGGCAGCTGAAAACTTTGTGAGGAAAATTACCAATCAGGGAATTGAAGAGCTGATTAACTCTAATGTTTCAGCTTCGGAAAAACAAGCACGTTTCACCAAACTTTTTAATGAAGATTTGGATTTGGATTTCATCGGAAAGTTTGTTTTGGGACGTTATTGGCGCACGGCAAATGCCAAGCAGCGCAGTGAGTTTATTGATGTTTATCGTAAACTCAATATTCAAACTTGGTCGGCCCGTTTTGATGAATTTAAAGGCAGGCACTTTGAATTTGACGGGGTTGAAAATTCAAAATCGCCGGATCAGGTTTTTGTTAATACTAAAGTACCGATGGAAGAAGGTGCTCCGGCTGTTGTTAAATGGCGCGTGAAAGAAACCAACGGACGGATGAAAGTCGTCGATATTGTAATCGAGAATGTCAGTTTGGCCCAGACTTCTCGCAGTGAATATACGGCTTATATCAAAAATTCGCCGAAAGGAATTGACGGGTTGATTGCCGATTTGAAATCTCGCTTGAAATAAAAAAATCAAATTTTTTCATTTTTTGACTGGATTCGGACTTAAAAATGTGATATACTCCGATTTGCTGTGAAACAAAAACTTATATATCAGGAGCAAATATGAGTATAAAAAAATTACCTTCGCTGACTTTTGATACCGGTGAGTACGTCGTTTATCCGACTCACGGAGTGGGGAAAATTTCCGACGTTACCAAACAAACTATCGCCGGTACGGAACTGGAATTGTTGGTGGTCAATTTCGATAAGGATAAAATGACTTTACGTATTCCGACCTCGAAATTAAAGAATGTCGGTTTGCGCAAAATATCCGATGATAAAACAATGAATGAGGCTTTGGCAACCCTTAAAACCAAAGCTAAGGTTCGGAAAGTTATGTGGTCGCGTCGCGCTCAGGAATATGAAAATAAAATAAATTCCGGAAATCCGATTGCCATCGCCGAAGTTATCAGAGATTTATATCGCCGCGAAAATATCGCTGAGCAGTCGTACAGTGAGCGCCAGATTTATGAGCAGGCGTTCGGACGTCTGGCAAGCGAAGTTTCGGTTTATTCAAATTGCTCTTATGAAGATGCCAATAAGAAAATTACCGATATCTTAGCCGGATAAAATAATTAAATTCATCTTAAGATAAAAGCTTGCCCTTAAAAAGAGCAGGCTTTTTTTATCGGCTTAATAAAAAATCAAAGGTTTGAGTATATAATTAAAGCAGAACAGCTGAAAGGGTAGGGAAATGCAAAAGACTGCGGAAAATAGTATTAAAAGAAAAGTATCACTGTTGGTTTTTCATTGTTTTGCTTTGCCGACACCGCAAATGATAAAGATTTTTAAAGAAACCGGTACGGGCGTTCATTATATCATCCAACGTAACGGTAAAATTTTGTCATTGGTTGAGGAAGATAAGGTTGCTCGTCATGCCGGATTGGCATCATGGGCAGAATTTCCCGATTCGATTAACGCCAAAAGCATCGGAATCGAACTTCAAAACTCACAGATGGGAAATCAAAGATATACTGCCATACAAGTAAAAAGCCTTATCAAACTTGCCAAAGAAATAATTAAAAGGCACGGAATAAAAGCTTGTAATATTGTCGGACACTCCGATATTGCACCGTATCGCAAGCCGGATCCTGGGAAATTTTTTCCGTGGCGAGAGTTGGCAAAAAAAGGAATAGGAATTTGGCCGGAAGTTAAAAATTGCGTTAGTGTAAAGAGCTTTGAACGGACAAAGGCTGTGCAAATGCTTAAAATTATCGGGTATAATGTTACAGATGAAACGGCGGCGCTTTATGCTTTTACTATGAGATTTATGCCGCAAAAAATTGATGTACGGTCTAATATTATTAAGAAAGAAGCCGAAGTTTTTTCTTTTTGGCGAGGGGTTGCGGTTGAAAATGCGGCCAAAAAGATAAAAGAAGCGCCAAAAATTTATCCGCCTGAAGCGGAAAAATTGTGGCGTGATTCTGAGATTTTATCAAGGATTGAACAGGTTTCCGATGTTTATAAACGAGAACGAAAAAAGAAAAATTGCTGAAAGTGCGAATTTTCTTTGAAAAAATACTTGACAAATTTTGCCAAATATGGTAAATGTAGGACAAATATAAATTTTTAATATATGGAAATTATGAAAATTCAGTTTAACTCAGTTTACGTTAACGGCGGTCAGACTGTCGTAACGTTGTTCATGAATGAGAACGGAAAGTTCTCTTATATGGTTGATGAGTTACAAACTATTTCTCATCGTGGTTCTGACCTTGATATCTCGACACAGGATTCTGTTCGCAAGGAGATATTGGACAATCTGGCCAAGGTCTGGGGAACAGGAGAACTTTACGTACTGAAGCGCTTTGCACCGCTTACCCCGAATTTCTACAAGCACATTATGGCTGCTTGGGCAGAAGTCCGGCGCAAGGAGGCGGCGCTTTTCGCTTCAAAGTGAAATTGCAATCCCTGCTTGAATGAGCAGGGATTGATTTTTTTATAGTTAAATGATTCAAAAATTAAAATATAATCAGCGCTTAAATTGCAAATAAAAATCAATAATTACATTTCTTTTTGCAGTCGGCGCAACAATTCTTGAGCCTGAGCATTATCAATATCATAATCGGCATCGTCATTGTTGTTATCAAAGCCGCCAAAAGATATGGTAAAGATAAATAAACAGCTGAAAATTACCGCCGCAACGTATGAAACAAAGTGGCCGAATATCGAATAAGTCGTGGCGCGCCAATCGACGGTCGTTCCGCCTTTATGATATATACGCTTTAGGGTGAAAGCGTAAATAAAGCTGACAATAAGTCCGAAAATATAAAACAACGGATTGTAAAAAACCTCAAAAATCTGGTCATCAGAAAGATTGAACATCATGAAAATGCCAATCATTATGCCGGTTAAAATCGGCAGGCGGAAAATTATTCCGGAAGTAAAGAGTGCTAAAAATCCTTTAATCATCTCTATTTTTTACTCTTTTTAGGAGCCTTTTCTTCTTCAGGTGTTTGCAAAAACTGCGAGCCGATTTTTAAAAACTTTTCCGTGCGCTGTGTTTTGAGCTTTTTATAATCGATTCCCATCAGTTCGTGCAAATCTTTTTTGATTGCCGCACGCAGATTTTCAAAAGTTTGTTGCGGATTGCGATGAGCACCTCCCAAAGGTTCAGCGACAATTTCATCAATAATTCCCAAGCGTTTCAAATCTTGTGCCGTTAAATGTAAAGCTTCGGTTGCTTCCTTGGTCTTTTCAGCTGAGCGCCAAAGAATAGAAGCACATCCTTCCGGCGAAATTACCGAATATATCGAGTGTTCTAACATTATGACTTTGTCGGCGACTGCCAAAGCAATCGCTCCGCCCGATCCGCCTTCGCCGATAATTGTTGCAATAATCGGAGTTTTTACTTTCAAACATTTTTCAATGGACGAGGCAATCGCTTCGGCTTGACCTCTGGCTTCGGCATCAACTCCCGGATATGCTCCTGCAGTATCAACAAAGGATATTATCGGCAACTTAAAGCGTTCAGCCATATCCATTAGGCGCTGTGCTTTACGGTATCCTTCCGGTTTTGCCATGCCGAAATTATATTTTATGCGGCTTTCCAAATCATTGCCTTTCTCCAAACCGATGACAACTACCGGAATCTTTTCAAATTTTCCGATTCCGCCTACTAAAGCTTTGTCATCGGCAAAACGACGATCACCGCACAAAAGAGTGAAATCTTCAATCAATGCTTTAATATAATCTAAGCAGTGAGGACGCGATGGGTGGCGCGCAATCTGAGCTTTTTGCCACGGAGTTAAGTTGCGATATATCTCCTCCATGTGAGTTTTCAGCTTTTTCTCCAAACGCTTAATCTCTTTGCCGATATCCAAATCCTTATCCGGTGCAATTTGCTTTAAGTGATTTATTTTTTCTTCAACCTCAACAACGGTTTTTTCAAAGTCCAGCACCAAACTCTCGTTATCGCTCATTTTTTTACCTCGTTTTATTAAAAAATTCAGCGCAAGTTTAACACAATAATTTTAAATGTTTAGCTTTTTTTTTATATATTCCGCAATATTAACAATTTAATAAAAAAATATTGATATAGTAGCCTAAATTTGTTAGATTTTGCTATCAATCGCAATCAGAAGGATATAATATGCTCAGTTTTGCTTTTTTTTGTGCCGTTTTCAGTTCCGCAAGCTGGTTGATTTATGCGTTTTTATATATTAAATCTCAGCTCCTTGACAGCGGATTGTTTTCGCAATCGCCGGATGTAATGATTAAGTATCTGGCAATAGCGTTGGTACCGATATTGCTGATATGGCTGATTTTCGGTTTTATCAATCAGTATCTCGGAAGTCGTTCGGTAAATAAAAAGCAAACCGAATTGTTGCGCCAATTACAAAAAAATCAGGATTATACCGATTTGGTAGTAAGGGTTATGTTGGAGGCTGAACATGAGATTAAAGATGGTTTCGTTATCAATAAATTCGATACGTTTATTGCCGATATGAATGAATCTTTGAGTGATATTATTCAGCGTTGTAATATTGCTTCTTCGGCGCAATTAGAGCAGCTTTGGTTGAAAGTTCAGCGCGGAGAAAAATGGGCGCTCGGAAAAGCAATAATCGAGGCAACTAAAAATCAAAGCACATTTAATGCTTGGATGGAAGAAAAGGTCGGGCGTGATAAGGTTTTTAGAGGAAGTCTTTTGGAATTTTGTTCGCGTTATCAAAATCTGTTGCAACTCTTGGAAAAGCACGATCGCGACAGAGTTTTTTTGAGAGTAATCGAAACCGGTGTTTTCGGTAAGGTTTATTCGATTATAGCTCCGATAAGCGAAGGATTACATCCGGTTCTTAATGCTTCGGTAAATCAGGAACAAACTTCAGAACAGGACTATTCATCAGTTTTGAAAATTGCCACCATGGAGGAGCCTAAGGCGCCTGAAAGTATCGTTAACGTTGATAAAGATTTGGAAGAAGAAAATGTGGATAATCTGAGTGCTTATGCACCGAAAGAATCTTTTTTCAGCCGTTTAAATCCGTTCAAAAAATCTAATGATGATTTTGAACATGATACTGCCGATGATCCTTTCTTTAAGGCGCTTCACAACAGCTTTAGCGATAATAATGAAGAAGATCAACCGCATTATGATGATTTTGCTCCGAGTTTGAAAAGCGAGCCGAAAGAACAGGAAAATGAGCCGGCTCCCGAAATAAGATTTTCAAGTGTTGAGGAGACATTGCAAAACTTACGTTCCACTAATGAAATGATAGAGGAAGATTTAGCCAGAAGTGAGCCAGTATTAGGTAATTCCGATGTCAATGATTCCGATGAAAGCCCGAAAGCGGCAGATGCCGATGATGAGGGAGATTTTGTGTATCCGTTCGGCGGGTGGAGCGATGAAGAAAATTATCGCAATTAGTACCTTTTTTGCTTCCATCTGTTTTGCCGGCTTGTCACAAGCCGAAATTACCGATAATATCGCTCTTTACGGCACCTCAAAATACGCGCCGAATTTTAAGCATTTGGAATATGTTAATCCCAAGGCTCCTCAGGGCGGAAAAATCGTTCTGCCGGCTTATGGTACATTTGATAATTTTAATCCTTACATTTTCAAAGGTGTAGCCGCTTCATTTGTCGCCGGTTTGAGTTTTGAAACACTCGGATTTTCGCCGACCGATGATCCTTTTACGGTTTATCCGCTCTTGGCAAAAAAGTTTGAGATGCCGGAAGATAAATCTTACATCGGCTTTATCTTAAATGAAAATGCACGTTTTTCCGACGGTTCAAAAGTTACGGCTGATGATGTTGTTTTTTCCTTTAAGGCCATAACCGAAAAAGGTTCACCGATTTATAAAATGTATTATTCCGATGTGGAGAGGGTGGAAAAAGTCGATGATTTACATGTGCGATTTTATTTTCGCGAAGGTACGCAAAATAAGGAATTGCCAATGATATTGGCGCAGTTCGTGATTTTTTCGGCCAAAGATTGGCAAGGAAAAGAGTTTGATAAACCAATTCCGCAAGTTCCGCTCGGCAGCGGTCCGTATATTGTGAAAGATTTTCAAATCAATAAATATGTTGAACTGCAAAAAAATCCGGATTATTGGGGCAAGAATTTACCGGTACGACAAGGATTCTTTAATTTTGATACCATTCGTTATGATTATTATCAAGACACTACAGTAACCTTGCAGGCCCTGTTTTCCGGTAATATCGATGCACGTGAGGAATATATCGCTAAAATCTGGATGACCGGTTATGATAATGATTTGGTAAAGTCCGGTAAAATCAAAAAAGAAAACGTAAAGCATAATAATCCGGCAACACTGCAGAATTTTGCCTTTAATCTGCGTAAAACGAAGTTTCAGGATCGGAGAGTGCGTAAAGCGATTGATTTGGCGTTCAATTTTGAATGGGCAAACGAGAAGCTTTTTTATAATCAATACAAACGTTTATACAGCTATTTTACCAACACGGGTATGGAAGCAACAGGTATTCCGCAAGGTCGGGAATTGGAAATTTTGGAGAAGTTCCGCACCGATTTGCCGAACGAGATTTTTGATAAGCCTTATCAGCCGACCGTAAACGAAAATATTTATGATTCGCGTGAAAATTTGAAAAAAGCGGTGGTGCTGTTAAAAGAAGCCGGTTATGATTTTGTTGACGGTAAAATGACCAATCTTAAAACCGGAGAAGCGCTCGAATTGGAAGTTTTAAGCAACTCGGCAAATGGTGCGAGTTTCACTAAAGTTATGTTGCCGTTTATCAAAAACTTGAGCAAAATCGGCATTAAAGCAGTGTTTCGTAATTTAGAGGTCAATATCTTCAAAAACCGGTTGGATAACTTTGATTTTGATATGGCGATTATCTCATATCCGGTCAGCAATTTGCCGGGAAATGAACTGCGCGAGTATTTCGGCAGTCAGGCGGCGGATATTAAAGGAAGTAATAACATCATAGGTATTAAAAATCCGATTGTCGATGAACTGATAAAGGGAGTTGTCGGTGCTGACGAAAAGGAAGATTATGTTGCGTATGTCAAGGCTCTCGATCGGGTTTTGACTTATCAAAATTATATGATTTTTCAGTGGTATTCGCCACATTCACGCATTGGTTATGCCGATAAGTTCGGACAGCCTCAAACTAATCTGAAAATCGGTTTTCAGCCGTATTTATGGTGGATGAAGGATAAATAAAATGCGAAACTATATCTTAAAAAGACTTCTTCTGATTCCTCTTACTTTATGGGGCATAATCACTGTTAATTTTGCGATTATTCAGCTTGCGCCCGGCGGTCCGGTTGATTATATGTTGGCGCAATATCGGGGAATGAATACCGACAGCAAGTCGCAATTTACTGCTATGAGCGAGGTAAATTCAAGTACTGCAGAATCAAAATACGTAGGTGCGCAAGGTGTTCCGGAAGATTTGGTTAAAGCACTCGAAAAGCAATTCGGTTTTGATAAGCCGTGGTATTATCGCTATGGAAAAATGCTCAAAGATTATTTATGTTTTGATTTCGGTAAGAGCTATTATCGCGATAAATCGATTACCGAGTTGATAAAGGAGCGACTGCCGGTTTCAATCTCGCTCGGGCTGTGGTCAACGCTGATAATTTATTTAATCGCTATTCCGTTGGGAATTAAAAAAGCGCAAAAAGACGGCTCGAAATTTGATATGATTACCTCATTTTTGGTGGTGGTCGGCTCGGCAATGCCGGTGTTTTTATTAGCGGTATTTTTTATTGTTTTTTTTGCCGGCGGTGTTTATTGGCAGTGGTTTCCGCTTCGGGGACTGGTGTCGGATAATTGGGAAACACTCGGCACGATGGCCAAAATCGGCGATTATTTTCATCACATAACGCTTCCGGTTTTGACTATGGTAATCGGTGGATTTGCTAGTCTTACAATGCTGACTAAGAACTCGTTTTTAGATGAAATAAACAAGCAATATGTTTTAACCGCTCGTGCCAAAGGAGCTTCGGAAAAACGCATTTTGTACGGTCACGTTTTCAGAAATGCCATGCTGATTATTATTGCCGGTTTCCCGTCACTTTTGATTAAAATGCTGTTTACCGGTTCACTGTTGATTGAAGTGATTTTTTCACTTAACGGTCTTGGACTTTTGGGATATGAAGCCATTACCACTCGTGATTATCCGGTTGTGTTCGGAACACTATACATCTTCGGTCTTTTAGGATTGATCTTAAAACTAATCAGCGACTTGACTTATTCTCTCGTGGATCCGCGTATAAATTTTGAAAAAATGAGTTAATTTTATACATATAAAGTGTATTTATAATACCTTGTTTTTACATAAAATATCTGATTTATCCATTTAAATTTCCGGTAAAATGAATTTTTTACTGGATTTTTTAAAAAAGCGGTGCTATATGTCTGTTGTTTAACTCTTTGTTAATCTTTTTTAATAAGGCGTTAAAATTGTTAACACTTCGAGTGTCGCCGCTTATAATTGCAAGCAGACTGAAATTCTTGATTTAAGAAGGAATGTTTGTTGTGAGACTCGAAGAAGAAAAAGGTAACCGTAAAAGGTGTTTAATAAGTTAAGTTTTTTGCTGGTCGCTATATGTGTGATGATAAACAGTGCAATATACGCCAGTGCCAATACCGAAGCTTTACCGCAAAGAGAGTTCTTAACTGAGGGTACTCTTTGTCGTGTTGCGGTTGATAAGGCCGGAGCCGAATATGGAGTAAGAAAAGATTTATTGCAAACAATAGCAGTTGTTGAAAGCGGTCGTTTTGATAAGTTGCATAATCAGTTTGTTTCATGGCCGTGGACGGTTAATGCCAATGGTAGAGGTTATTACTATTCAACCAAAGAAGAAGCTGTTGCTGCCGTTAAAAACTTTAAACGTCAGGGAATTGACAGCATTGATGTCGGGTGCATGCAAATAAATCTTAAGTATCATGGTGAAGCTTTCGCTTCAATTGAGGATGCGTTAAATCCGGAAAATAATGTTCGTTACAGCGCCAAATTTTTGCGCAATCTTTACAATCGTAACGGATATGACTGGAAAAAAGCCGCTAAGCGTTATCATTCCGGTAATTTCGAGCGCGGTGAAATTTATTCCAAGCTTTTGGAGAAAAAATTCGCTTCATATAAAATGGCCGGCCTAACCCATGGAGAAACATTGTTTTAGGTAAAAGATATGCCTCTCAGAAAATTCTTGAAAGAATATGTTGTTAAGAGCTATGAGGCTGATGCCCATGGCTTTTTGCGTTTAATTGCATTGATGAATATTTTACAAGATGCGGCTGACGGTAGCGCTATTGAACTTGGATTCGGATTTGAAAAATGCTGGAGCAAAGGTGTGTCTTGGGTTGGTTCAAATTATCTGTTGGAAATTAACCGATTGCCTAAAATGCACGAGAAATTCAAGGTAGAAACATGGCCGGCAGAGGCAAAATTATGGGGTGCAATACGTGATTTTATTGTTTACGGCGAAAATAATGATATTTTACTGAAAGCCAGCAGCCAATGGGTTTTGATAGATATTGAGCGCAAACGTTCGGTTCCTTTATCAAAATATTTTACCGAATATAAGGCTCTGGAGGAACGTGCAATAGCAGTCGAATTTTCTCGTCCTGAAGTATTTGAAAATCCGCAAGAAGAATACAGTTATAAAGTACGTTTTGATGATATTGATATCAATAATCACGTTAATAATGCCGTTTATCCGCTCTGGGCAAGCGAAAGTGTTAAACCGAGCTGGCGCGAAAATCATACGCCGTCAAAAATTGAAATTTGGTTCAAAAAGGAAGCTTTGTTCGGTCAGCTGATAAAAGTGTTAACCAAAACCGAAAATCAAACAACCGTTCATTCGATAACCGATGAAAACGTAGAAAACGAACTTGCCCGATGCAATATAGAGTGGCGAGAATTGTAATTTGTTTCAAAGGTTTTGAAAATGGTAAAAAATGAGAAAAAATCAATGCCTTTGATATCAGTAATCGTTCCGGTTTACAATACCGAAAAATATTTGCCGAGATGTCTGGACAGCATTATTGCTCAAACTTTTACCGATATTGAAATAATTTGTGTTGATGACGGTTCAACCGATAACAGTGCCGAGATTTTGAAACAATATGCAAAGACTGATAAGCGCATTAAAATTATTACTCAAAAAAATAACGGACTTTCCGCTGCCCGTAATGCGGCACTCGAAAAAGCCAAAGGTAAGTATGTTTCCTTTATTGACAGCGATGACTTTGTCGCCGATAGCTTTTTGAAAAAACTTTTTACGGCATTGAACGAAAGCAAATGCCGCATCAGCGGATGTGATTTTCAAAAAATTAAGGATGAATGCGGATATATCAAAAATAATGGTAAACCCAAAAAAAAGGTTTATGATAATGCGCTTGATGTGCTGCTTAATCGGCACAATTTTATTCATTTTAATGTTTGGAATAAGCTTTATACAAGAGAAATCATCGGAGATATCCGGTTTATTGAAGGAATCTATTTTGAAGATTGGATTTTTAATTGCTGTGTGTTCTCTAAGGCTGAGAAATTTTGTTGGATTGATGATAAATTGTATGGGTATCGTTTGAGTGAAAATTCGATTATGCGCAGCCCGTTCAGTTATAAAAAAATCAATGATTATGCCACAGGTATTAAAGCTGTTTATAAATATTTTAGCGATAATTTACCTGATAAATGGCAGAAAGTTCGCCGAACCCGTATATCCAGAACGGTCAAAATGCTGATGAATGCGAGCATGCGCTCTCATGATGAGAATATAATCAGAGAAACAGCCTATACTCTAAAAGAGCTTTATGAGGCAAACTTAATCGGATTTGAGGGATTGTCGCTTATCAATAAAATTAAATTACTGTATTTTTTACATCATAAAAAGTAGTAGTTTAACGTTCGAGTTTATAAATCGTTTTGCCGGAAGTTACATATTCTTTCAGTACTTCCTCGCCTTCATGCTCGGCTATTTGACCGTAAACCGTTATTCCTCGGCGAGCAAATTCTTCCAGCCAATCAGGTTTAAATCCTTCATCAAAACCGGTAATTTCTTCAACTTTTTTGGATGATACTCCGTAATAAACTTCTTTTATCCCCGACCACATGATGCCGCCTAAACACATGATACAAGGTTCGGCCGTTACATAAATCCTGAGGTTGTATGATGATAAATCGTAAGTATTTAAGGCTTGTTCGGCTGCTTTTATGGTATTCATTTCAGCATGATTGTGACTGCATTTTTGAGAAACGACACTGTTAGCGGCTTTAGCAATAAGGTTATCGTTTTCATCATAAATTGCCGCCAAAAAGGGACCGCTGCCTTCTTTAATATGGGTTTTAAGTTCATGTTGGAGAGCAGTAATGATTTTTTCGGCTTTTTGTAATTTTCTTGTATCGATTTTTTCGTTGGATATAATCATTTGAGTACCTTTGTAATTGTTTTTTTCAAGAATAGACCGTAAAGAGTTAAAATTTATTAAAGGCTGTTGTCGATTGTACCGGACTTGACATTTAAGGTAAACTCGGCTAAAAATTATGAAATATTTTAAAGAAGGTTTGAAAGATGAAAAAGCAAGAGTTGCTTGCACCGGCCGGAGATATTGAAGCCGGATATGCCGCACTTTATTACGGTGCCGATGCTGTATATTTGGGATTATCGAAATTTTCGGCAAGGGCTACCGCCGTTAATTTTGATGAGCCGACATTAGATGAGTTTACGGCTTATGCTCATAGCTTAAAGCGCAAAGTTTATGTTGCGCTTAATACTGTTTTGCAGGAAAGTGAATTACCGGAACTTTTAAATAGCCTCGATATCTGTACACGTTGTAATGTTGACGGATTGATTATCCAAGATTTGGGTGTGGCACGGGTAATGAGAGAAAAGTATCCGTGGTTTGAAATGCACGCCAGTACGCAAATGGCTGTTCATAATAAAGAAGGCGCATTGTTTTTGAAAAAAATGGGTTTTAAGCGCGTGGTTTTGGCGCGTGAACTGACAAAAGCCGAAATCGCCGAGATTTCCGCAATCCCTGATTTGGAAACCGAAGTATTTATTCACGGCGCACTCTGTTATTCATACAGCGGATTGTGTCAGTTTTCTTCGCTTGAATATGGCCGCAGTGCCAACCGCGGTAAATGTTTGTATCCGTGTCGGGCTTGTTTCAAAACCGAAGACGGAAAGGAACGTCATTTATTCTCAATGAAAGACATGGCTTTAAGAGATGATGTTTTGCAGCTTTCGGCAGATTCGCTTAAAATTGAAGGGCGTAAAAAATCGGCGCTTTATGTTGCGGCCGTTACCGACTATTATCGGCGGATTTTGGATGGGAAGGGTGCTGATATCAATCTGGAAGAAAATATTAAGCAAATTTTTTCCCGACCGTGGTGCAAATTTCATTTTAACGGTAAAGATAAAAATGTGATTGACCGCGAATTTGTCGGCCACAGAGGCTTGTTGATTGGCGAAGTGGAAAGTGTTTCGCATGGAAATTTGCGCTTTAAGACCAATCACAAAATCGCTCGTCATGACGGATTACAAATAGATGCAAGCGGAGATGAAAAACCATTCGGATTTTCGCTGCAAAAGCTTAAGGTGGCGAAAAAAAGTGTCTTTGAAGCACCGAAAAATACGGTTGTTGAAATTGAATTGCCGCCAAAATATCCTAATTTAAGTAAAGGCGATAAAATTTATCTGGCTTCGTCAAGTGAAGTAAAAGGGGCGTATAGTTTTAAAAAACCTAAAGCCGGAGCTTATAAAAATACTGTCCCGATAGATGTTAAAGTTGTCGTTTCGGGCGATAAAATTGCGGCTGAAAGCAAAGGATTTAAGGCGGAAGTGGACGGGATTTTTACACCGGCCGAAAATCCGCAAAAAAGCTTTGAAGCAGTGCAGAAGGCTTTTAATAAAACCGGTGATACCAAATTTGCGCTCAAATCTTTGGAATTTGAAAATCCTAATGGGTTATTTGTGCCGGCATCAACGGCAAATGAGTTACGTCGTAGGCTTTATGATAATATAAAAATTGAAAAGCCGAAAATCAGTTTGCCGGAAATTAAACTGAGAAAAAAAGACGATAAATCTCCTCAATTTATAATAAAAGTTGATAAGCTTGAGTGCCTTAACTTATCGGACCTAAGCAAATTTAAGGAAATTGTTTGGCTGATAAATCCCGATGATGATATCAGCGGTTTGCAAAATCTGCCGAAAAATAAAATCAGAATTGCTTTGCCGGCGGTTTGTCGTCATCCCAAAATTTATGAAAAAATAATCAATAAATTGCTTGACGGCGGATATCATAAATGGCAGGTTGCCAATTATTGGGGTTTAGAAATTTTGCCATATAAAAAACTTGATATTTCTTTTGATTCAACAATTTACATGCTTAATACTCAGGCTATTTCAGCGGCTATGGAAATTGGTGCTGACAAAATAGCTTTGTCGCTTGAAGATATCAAATCAAATGTTTTCGAGTTGATTGAAAAATCGCCGTTAAAAACCGAGTTGATAATATATCAGGATATTCCGCTGTTTACCAGTGTCGGTTGTATCAGAGATAATGATTGCAAAAATTGTAAGCAGACAGAAAAGTGGTTTGAATTGGAGCGAAACAATACGAAATTTTCGGCACTTTCCAGAAATTGTCAAATGATGATTTTTGATAAACGTCCATATTGTATCGCTGCGGAAGCCAAAAATCTGCAACCGGATTTTCTGCGCATGGATTTTTGTTATAAAAAATATACCGCACAACAAGTTAAAAATATTGTTGATAAGTTGCTTGATTATAATGATATAACGGATTGTATTAAAGGAAATTTTAATGCTAATAATATCTGATTTGATAAGAAAGTGAGATTTACTGTTCGCTTAATCGGCTTATTTGATTGGAAATAATCCGGTATTTTTTTTCAAAAAAATGATTTTTTTGTTGTATTTTATTTTTTATATTATATGGTATTTTACGTTACCGGTTGATTTTTGCGCGAGAGTATGTGATGAGAACAAGGAAAAAGCAAAAATCAATGTCATCGGTAAGTGGTTTGGGCTGAGATAACCTGCCGGACAAAGTCATAAAAAATAAAGAAGAATAAACAGACTTTCGTTCAGCATAGGGCAAATGGCGGAATTTTGACCGCGAACGATTATATTAAAAGCAGATTCTCTGCTTTCGGCGATGTTTCCTGCCGTTTTATCTGCGCCCGTGGATAAATGTCCGTGAAAGCGGACTAAAAAAAGGAAATTATATATGACTAAAAGAATGTTGATTGATGATACGCAACCGGAAGAAACCCGGGTTGTTATCGTTGACGGAAATAAAGTTGAAGATGTGGAGTTTGAATCTACTTCTCGCAAACAAATCAAAGGAAATATTTATCTTGCTAAAGTAATCAGAATTGAACCGTCGTTGCAGGCGGCATTCGTTGATTATGGCGGCAATAAACATGGTTTTTTGGCTTTTAATGAAATTCATCCGGATTATTATGATGTTTCTGATGAGGTTTTACAGCAGGTTGATGCCGAAGTCGATGAAATTATCCAAAACAAAATAAACCGCATTAAAGAGCGTGAAGAACAAAGGGCAAAATATCGTGCTGAAAAAGAAGCTAAAGAGGCTGCTCGCCGATTAGAAGCTCAACATGCCGAGGAAATTGAAGATGCTCAACTTGAACCGGTCGAAAATGCTTTTCCGGAAGAATTTAAAGAAGAAAATGTCGAACCGGAAACCGAAGATGTAAGTTCTGCTCAAAGCGAGGAAATAACTCCTGTTTTGGCAGATGAAAGCGATACGGAAGAAAAAGAAGATGAAAAGTCTGAGGAAATCGTCGAAGATGAAAATCCACAAGCTGAGGGCGATGCAAATGAATCCGAAACTGATGATGAAAATCCGGAAAAAAGAAAACGGCATTATCATCGCCGTCCTTATTCCAGAAGAAGAAAAAATCAGCCGACTTCAATGGCCGAAAGCAGCGGTTTGGAACCGGATTTTCTGGATGAAGAAATTGATGTTGATGATGACGACGATGATGATGAAAACGAGTTGGAAAATGCTGCTTCGGGGAAGGTGTTTGATTTTGAAGCTCAACGCAAGTTAATTCGCGCTCGTAAGCTTTTTCACAGAAGTGTTATACAAGATGTTATCAAGGAAGGTCAGGTATTACTTATTCAAATCGTCAAAGAAGAACGCGGTAATAAGGGCGCTGCCTGCACAACTTATGTTTCTTTGGCAGGAAGATATTGCGTGTTGATGCCAAATCGCATTAAAAGCGGTGGTGTTTCGCGTAAAATTACCAGTTCAAACGATCGCAAACGCTTGAAGGCAATACTTCGTGATTTGCCGATTATTGACGATATGTCGCTGATTGTGCGTACTGCCGGAGAAGATAAAACCAAATCAGATATTGTTCGCGATTACAACTATTTAATCCGTACGTGGAATGCAATCCGCTATACCGCTTTGCGCAATAATCCGCCGGCAATGGTTTATGAAGAAGGTAATTTGATTAAGCGCGCTTTGAGAGATATGTATACCAAAGATATTTCTGAGGTCATTATTGACGGTGATGAGGCATATAAAACCGCGCGCGAATTTGTGAAAGTTCTTTCGCCGCACAATTTGAAGCATATAAAGTGTCGTAAATCAGGCGATGTTCCGGTATTTCAGCGCTTTCAAATTGAAGCGCAACTTGATAAACTGCACAATCCGATTGTTCAACTGGCATCAGGCGGTTATCTCGTGATAAATCCGACTGAAGCTTTGGTTTCGATTGATGTTAACTCCGGCCGCTCAACTAAAGAAAAAGATATTGAGGAAACGGCACTCAAAACTAATCTCGAGGCGGCTGATGAAATTGCTAAACAGCTTAAAATGCGCGATTTGGCCGGTTTGATTGTGGTTGATTTTATCGATATGTATGAACAGCAGAATAATGTTGCCGTTGAACGCCGCATGAAGGAAGCCTTAAAAGATGACCGAGCCAGAATCCAAGTCGCTAAGATGAGTATTTTCGGACTTTTGGAGATTTCGCGTCAAAGAATGCATTCATCGTTTGTTGAAAGCAATTATGAAACTTGCCCTTATTGCCACGGACATGGTGTTATTCGCACGATAGAATCCGGGGCAACTCTTGTTTTGCGCGCTTTGGAAGGCGAATGTGTTCGTAACAAAAATGCCAAAATCAATGTCAGCGCTCCGATTGATACTGCTGCTTATCTATTAAATCAAAAGCGTAAAAATTTGGCGGCATTGGAGGAAGTTTACGGTGTCAGTATCGTAATTTCCGGTGATATGAAACTTAAAGATGTTTCGGATTTCAAAATAGAAAAGGAAAAAGTAACGCAAAAGAAAGAAAATGCCAAAGATATTGCCACAACCTGCTATGAAGTCGATAATGTCGATGAAGAGGATTATGATGACGAGGCAGATGATATCAACGACGATTTGAGGGAAAATCGCAGTGATTTCAAAAGAAATCGGCATAATCGGCGATTCCGTAATTATCGCCGTGACAGAAGTCAAGAATTGCCGGCGGAAAATCAAGAGCCTGTACAGCCGGAGAAAAAATCGTGGTGGAAAAAGCTAATCGGTTAATTCTTTTTGCACTGATGTTTTTAGGTGCGGTATTTTTTGCCGTACCTTCGGTTTTTTCGGCCGAACTCGCTTTGATTAACGATACCGAAACGCAGGACTATCTTGCAAAGGTGGTAAGACCTTTGTTTAAGGCCGCAGGATTACCTTTTAATGAAAATAAGCTGATGATTGTCAATGATAATTCGCTTAATGCTTTTGTCAGTGACGGAAATTATCTGTTTATCAATACCGGTACTTTATTGGAAGTTGACAATACCAATGAATTGGCCGGAGTCTTGGCACACGAAACCGGACATATTCTCGGCGGGCATATCGTACGTCAAAAACTTAAAATCGAAAAATTACGCTATGCGATGATTGGATCAATGTTGGCTGCCGGTGCCGCTGCTGTCGGAAGCGGGCGAGGCGATGCGGCGATGGCTATTATTCTCGGCTCACAAACATCGGCACTGCACAGTATGCTTCATCATCAGGTTGAGGAAGAGCGAAGCGCCGATGAAAGTGCAATTAAACTGTTGTACGCCACCAAGCAATCAACCAACGGCTTAAAGCGCTTTATGTCAAAAATCAAGCGGCGCAATGCCATGAGCGGAATCGAGGAAAACGAATATTTCAGTACCCACCCGATGACTTCGGAGCGTATCAGTCATTTCGCCGAGGCGGCAAAAAACAATCATTTTCCCGAACAAAGTCCGCTGGATGCTAAGTTGAAAATGATTCAGGCCAAAATCTGGGCATTTTTAGGAGATAAAAGCAAAGTTTGGCGGAGATATCCGAAATCTTCATCAGCTCAAGATGCCAAATATGCTCATGCAATTTTATTATTTCGTGAGGGGAATATAAATCAATCGCTTTCTATGGTTGATGAGTTGATAAAAAATGATTCTAAAAATCCTTATTTTTACGAGCTTAAGGGGCAGTTTTTGTTTGAAAGCGGCAGAGTAAAAGAAAGTGTAAATGCCTATCGTCAGGCGCTTAAAATTTTGCCGAATGCAGGGTTGATAAAAGTTGCACTGGCTCAGGCAATTTTAGAAGCTTTGCCGAATAGGACAGAGCTAAATGAAGCAATAAACCTGCTCAATACCGAGCAAATCAAAAATCCGACACTGCTCGGTTGGCAGTTGTTGTCCAGAGCTTACGGAGAAGCGGATAATCCGGCGTATTCATATTATGCGGCTGCCGAGTATAATTTCGGTTTGGAAAATTTAAGCGGTGCCAAGCAGCAGCTTTCTTATGCCGAGAAAAGTAATCCACCTTCCGCCTTGAAGTTGAAAATTTCGGATTTGAAAAAGCGGATTGAGGAAGTAACAAAAGAATTCGGCGGATAGTCGATTTTTATCCGTTTCTAAGTCTTAAGGCTTCTAGTTCTTTGAGCTTATCGCGATAGACCATCGCTTGTTCAAATTCCAAATTCTGTGCCGCTTCTTTCATCAGTTTGGTATATTCTTTGATTTGTTTATCAATGTTTTTGATTTTATCCAAATCCTTAGAATCATCTTTCACAAAATCGCTTTCGGTCATCGCTTTTAAGGTTGAAGAAATACTCTTCTTTATGGTTTGCGGTGTGATACCATTGGCAAGGTTGTATTCTTGCTGTTTTTTGCGGCGGCGGTTAGTTTCATCCAACGCTGTTTTAATTGAATCGGTGATTTTATCAGCATAAAGAATAACCCGACCATCAGCATTACGTGCCGCACGCCCGATTGTTTGTATCAGCGAACGGGTGGAACGTAAAAATCCTTCCTTGTCGGCATCTAAAATCGCCACTAATGAACACTCCGGAATATCCAAACCCTCGCGCAGTAAGTTTATTCCGACTAAAACATCAAATACTCCGAGGCGCAAGTCACGAATAATTTCAATACGTTCTAAAGTGTCAATATCCGAGTGCATATAGCGTACTTTAACACCATTATCGCGCAGATATTCGGTTAAGTTTTCCGCCATTTTTTTTGTTAAGGTTGTTACCAAAACACGTTCGCCTTTTTTGGCAGTTAGGCGACATTCTTCCATTAAATCATCAATCTGATTTTCAACCGGTCTTACAATACACAAAGGGTCGGTTAAACCGGTAGGACGAATCACTTGCTCAGAAAATACGCCTTTGCTTTGTTCTAATTCCCAATCGCCGGGGGTGGCAGAAACGAAAATCGTTTGCGGGCGCATCTTATCCCATTCTTCAAATTTAAGCGGACGGTTATCCAAGCACGACGGTAAGCGAAAACCATAATCCGAAAGTGTGGATTTACGATTGAAGTCACCGCGATACATCGCTCCGATTTGCGGCACGGCAATATGGCTTTCATCAATAAACAACAGTGCGTTTTTGGGAAAATACTCAAATAATGTCGGCGGCGGTTCGCCCGGTTTTCTGCCCGTCAAATAGCGCGAATAATTTTCGATGCCTTTACAATGGCCGGTTGTATCCATCATTTCCAAATCGAAATTTGTGCGTTGCTCCAAACGTTGAGCCTCTAAAAGCTTATTTTGGTTTTTAAATTCCGCCAAGCGAATCGCCAAATCTTCTTTGATATGTGTCATCGCCTGCGAGAGTGCCGGACGAGGCGTAACATAGTGGTTTGCCGGATAAATAATTATTTCTTCCAGCTGCCGTGTTTTTTTACCGGTCAAAACATCGAACTCATAAATCTCCTCAATTTCATCACCGAAAAAACATACTCGCCAAGCACGGTCTTCATAGTGTGCCGGAAAGATATCCAAAGTGTCGCCGTTAACACGGAAAGTCGATCGCACAAAATTGATGGTGCAACGCTCATACAATAAAGCCGTAAGTTGGCGGTTGATTTCATGAATATCAACTTCATCGCCGACCGATAGTTTAAAAGTCATTGATGAATATGATTCCATACTTCCCAAACCGTAAATACATGAAACCGATGCAACGATAATTACATCACGCTCTTCCAAAACATTACGTGTTGCGCCGTGACGCATACGGTCAATTTGTTCGTTGATTGCGGAATCTTTCTCGATATAAGTATCGGTTTTCGGAATGTATGCTTCAGGCTGATAATAATCGTAGTAGGAGACGAAATATTCCACACAATTATTGGGAAAAAACTCCTTCATTTCGGCATATAGCTGAGCCGCCAGAATTTTGTTCGGCTCCATAATCAGGGCAGGGCGCTTGCACTGTTCGATGATTTTTGCCATGGTGAAAGTTTTTCCCGAACCGGTTACACCGAGCAGAACTTGATTTTTTTCGCCACGCTCAATTCCTTCGCACAACTCCTTGATTGCCTGCGGTTGATCGCCGGAGGGCAAAAACGGACTTTCTATTTTGAATTCTTTACTCATCAGCTTCAAAGATAAATCTTTTGGCTTAATTGTCAATAGCCAATAATTTTTAACAATGAATTTGCAATTTTTCCGCTTGATTTTTTAAGTTTGTTTATAATATAATGACTCCGAAATGTCATAAGGCATTTTACGGGCGTGACAACTCGTTTATAAACCTAGTCGCCTAAGCATAGCGACTTTAAATTGTATGCCGATAATTCGTTCTTATATTTCATGGAGCGGATGTCGGCGCAATAAGGCTTTAGCGCGAAATCGCCGAGCCGTTCAGGTTTATACGGTTGTCAACATCCGCCCGCCAATCAGGTGGGATTTTTTTTATTAACTTTTTAAAGGGATGTTTGATATGAAAAACGTAAATCTTTTGAGTTCAATATTTGCCATGATGTTGATAGGTATAGGCGAATCATGGGCGGTAGAATGTTATCAAGGTTATGGTTCTACTTGTTATGAATGGAATCCCGGCGTTGAAAACAACTGCGGAAACGGCTGTACTTATACCTATGATGCTGACACCAAAACAATTACCGTGACGGCAACAGATGAAAATGCTGTAATTAGTAATGGAGTTTTTAGACCCTCTGCTTACCAAACTGATACATCCAAAAAAACTTTTCCCTCAGAAAATGGTGATGTGGAGGTACAAAATGTTGTGCTTGATGGTCAATTCAAAACCATAGGAGGGTATGCTTTTTTATATTTGGGAGCGACAATTACCGGTAAAGACGGAAAAATATTTTTAGATCAGGTAGCAAGAGAGGGTTTTAATGGTAATACTATATCCGGAGACATAATTGTATCGACACAAGATTATTCTATACCAAATTTATTTAACAGAACCCAGATTAGCGATAACAGTAGAATCTATTGCTTGGAGAAAAGTGCAACAGAATGTAAGGAATATTTATACTCTTTATGCAGTGATGATGGTTGTCGAAGTTGGATAAATCAAATAGCTGATTCTACTTTTGAAAGTATGCCGGAAGGGTGTTTAATTCCCGATAATTCACAGGAGTGTGATCAGTGTTCTTCTGAACATTATAAGAATTCTGCTAATATGTGTGTAACTGACTGCGGTTTGGGATATAAAGGAGAAAATGGTTTATGTGTTGCACAAACCTGTGCCGAGATGTACCCAAATTCAAGTGAAAACCAATGCGAAAGTTCTGTGAGTGGCTGTTCGGTTACCACTTGCACCGAGGTCGGGACTCTGGTTGATGGCGAAACAAAGTGCTATACTTCCGCCACGGTTGACCACACTCCGACATGCGGTAGCAATGCCTCGGTTGTCGGTACAGGTACGGAATGTTCGTGTCAATGCAATTCCGGCTATTCCGGCGATGGGACGGAGTGTACGATGTTAACATGTGCCGAGGTTTATCAAAATTCAACCGATGCTTGTGAAAATTCAATTTCCGGCTGTTCGGTTACCACTTGCACCGAGGTCGGGACTCTGGTTGATGGCGAAACAAAGTGTTATACTTCCGCCACGGTTGATTATACTCCGACATGCGATAGCAATGCCTCGGTTGTCGGTACCGGTACGGAATGTTCGTGTCAATGCGATTCCGGCTACTCGGGCGACGGCACAACCTGCACAATGCTGACTTGCGAGGATTTAGGCAAGCTGAGTTCATGCTCGGATTCGATTGTCGGTTGCGAGAAAACCACCTGTTCCG
>ONLJ01000045.1 GCA_900318605.1 uncultured Rhodospirillaceae bacterium
AAGCCCTCAAAAGTAAAGTTAAACGGCTGGTGATAATGAGTGGTTAAAAAGAGCAGGCGCAAGGCTTCTGCCGGATGTTTGGCTAAAATTTCATCAACCGTATAAAAATTACCCAAAGATTTGCTCATCTTGACGCCGTTAATCATCAACATTCCGGTATGTACCCAATAATGAGCAAATTTGGTTCCCGGAAAAGCACAGGTTGATTGCGCACATTCATTTTCGTGGTGCGGAAAAATCAAGTCCGAACCGCCGCCGTGAATATCAAAATCGTTTCCCAAAAGTTTGGAACTCATCGCCGAACATTCCAAATGCCATCCAGGACGACCGTAACCCCACGGACTGTCCCAACCGGGTTGGTCGGCTTCAGACGGTTTCCATAAAATAAAATCGGCCGGATTTTTCTTATAATCGGCAACTTCTACACGCGCGCCTGCCACCATTTCTTTCATTGAACGACCGGAAAGATAGCCGTAATTTTTCATCGAATCAACGTCAAACAGCACGTGTCCTTGAGCCTCATAAGCGTGACCGTTTTTAAGGAGTAATTCCACCATTTTTATCATATCGGCAATATATTCGGTGGCACGCGGACGATAATTCGGTGCCAAAACATTTAATTTTGCCATGTCTTCAATATACCAGTTATAAGTCTGTTCGGTAATTTCACGGATAGACTTGCCGGTTTCTTTGTGCTTGTTTAAAATCTTGTCATCAACGTCAGTAATATTGGAAACATAAGTAACATGATTTTTCCCGTAAACATGGCATAACAGACGATATAAAACATCATAAACCACCGGCGTTTTGGCGTTTCCCAAGTGAGCCTTATCATAAACTGTCGGTCCGCAAACATACATACGCACGTTTTTTTCATCAATCGGCTTAAATTCCTGTTTGCGGTTTTTTAGGGTGTTGTGCAGATATATCGTCGTCATTTAAATTTTCCTTTATGCTTTTGTGCCTTTTAAGCGCTTATATGCTTTGTCATAGCCGATAAGCGGTAACAAGGTTTTGAGTTCCGGACCGTTATCAAGCGCTGTTAAAGCTTTTCTGATCGGATGGAAAAGTTCCTTGCCTTTTTTACCGGATTTTGTTTTAACATCATTAAGCCAAGCATTAAACGTGTCGCCGTTCCATGGTTCAGGTGGTAATAAATCCGCCGCTAAATTGGTCAACTCTTTGTCTTCTATAATCGGATTAACCTCATTGTTGCAGATATTGTGCCAGATTTCAACATCGGTAACCACGTCTAAATTCGGCTTGACTTTATTCCAAAAATCCTCGGTTACATCAATGCGGTCTTTAACCAAATCATACGGCATTGAGCGCACAAAATGGGTATTGAAACGCTTCAATTCTTCTTCGTCAAACTTAGGTTGCGAACGTCCGAGCTTTTCAAAATCAAGCGAATTTGCCAGATCTTCCAAAGAATAATACGGCTCAATCGAATCGGAAGTTCCGAGTTTTGCCAAGAATGAGCAAATTGCCAGAGCTTCAATACCTTCGGCTTTCAACTCACGCACACCCAAAGAGCCTAAACGCTTTGAAAGCTTTCCTTCTTTACCGGTTAAGAGTGGCAGATGAGCAAAAGTCGGCACTTTACCACCGATAGCTTCAAACATCTGGATTTGCGCCGCTGTATTGGTAACGTGATCTTCACCGCGCACAATGTGGGTAATTCCGAAATCCGAATCGTCGACACAGGATGGAAAATGATACAAATAACTTCCGTCTTCTCTGATGATAATCGGGTCGCTTAATTTTGCGGCATCATATCGGCAAGTTCCACGGACAATATCGTTCCACTCAATCGTTCCGGAGTTTAGCTTAAAACGATAATGCGGTTTACGTCCTTCAGCTTTGAATTTTGCCAAATCTTCGGCGCTGTAACGCAATGCCTGACGGTCATAAATCGGAGCCTGACCTTTTGCCATTGCACGTTTACGCTTGAATTCCAATTCTTCAGGCGTATCAAAACAAGCATAAATTCTTCCTTCGGCAATCAACTTGTCGCGCAGTTCATCATAACGAGCAAAACGTGCCGATTGACGTGCTTCTTCGCACCATTCAAAACCGAGCCATTTCAGGCTTTCACGCATTGCATCTTCATACTCTTTTTTTGAGCGTACAAAATCCGTATCATCAATACGGAGCATAAATTTTCCGCCGAGTTTTTTGGCGAGCAACCAGTTAAACAAAGCCGTACGGGTATTACCGATATGCATAAAACCGGTAGGGCTTGGGGCAAATCTGACTTTTATATCTGTCATGGCAAAACTTTCTTTTACTTAAAAAACTTGCGCCATGATATAAAAACCAATAAAAAATTTCAACAGTTTTATTGAGATTTTTTTGTTTTTAATAAAAACATAAAAAAATGTTCTTGATTTTTTTGAAATTCAGAGCTAAAATTAGACAAAAGGAGTTTGTGATGGATCCGAGGGTTCATTTTACCGATATTGAACACGACAATGTTGAGTTGACTACTGCTCAACACGCTTCATTGTTGAAAAAACGTATCGAAAACCTGAAAAGGGAAAATACAAGCCTTTTCATCGGTCAGCCGGAAGCTGTTCAATCAGATGATGAGTGTTATAAAGAGATTGCGGGAGCATGTAAGAAGTTCATTAACGAGCCGAGTGAAGAAAATGAGCAGAAATTGGCAAAAACGCTTGAAAAACACAACTTGCATTTATACTGTTATTCTGCCGAAACTTCCGATGCCAAAAGTGCGGTTGCCCGTATGGCATTCGGAGGTTATGTTGACAGACCATGGGAAAATAATTTATCTGATGGTTTTCGAGAAGTAAAAAATAATATAGAAAAAAGAGCAAAAACAAAGCCGGAAGATTATAATTTAGAGTATTCGTCCGTGTGGAATGTGTTTAAGCAAATACCGGAATTTGCAGCTTTGGAAGATAAAGTCAAAAAAGGATTGTCAAATTTCGGTGTCCATCCTGAAAAATTGGCTGAGTTAAATCATAATGATTTTTGCCAAATTATCAATGAACAAATGCGCGATCCGTATACCGGCGGTTCCGTAAAAATTTTTAACAGAAGTATTAAAGCTCAGCATACCAGACGGTTTATTGCCGAGAATGAAGAAGAATTTCGTGCCGGATTGATGGCAATGCCGGGAATAAGGAAAGATTATGTCGAAACTCTTATTCGTGCGATGAAAAGAGGTTTTACCGATTTAACAAAGTACAAAGAAAATGGTGTTGATGTATGGAAAGATGAATGGGCTGATCAGCCGGTTGTGAATGTTCACCACATTGTAAATGTCAAAGATGCTGCTGTTAATGAAACAGAGGGTAAAAACTGGACCAATGTAAATGATTATGAAAATATGTGTATTATTGTTCGTCATCCGCAACACGATGCTATGCACGCTTTCGAACAGGATTTACAAGGTCATTACCGTAATGATGTATTTAAAAATCGCAAAATAGGTAAGAATTCGTTTTATCGGATTCAGCCGCCGGAAGGTGTTCGTTGTATGCTCGGTTTCCACAATATGATTTATGACCGCAAGTTTTTAGGCTTGCCGGAAAAAGAAAGGACCGAAATTAAGCAAAAAGCCGAATACAATAAAAACCGTGTAAGCGGAACTCACGGTCGCAACGGTTGGCACGGACATCCGAAGAACAATCCGTATGCTCAGCGCAAAGACTGGAAACAGGAGAGACGTGATTATGTTAAATATTGATACAATAAAAGAACAAGTCGGTTGTAATCATCCGGCAACTGAAGCTCAAATCAAAATTTGCAATCTCAAATTAAAGCAAAACAATCTGCCGGAGATTCCCGATGAATATGTAGGTTTGCTTAAGATATGCAACGGATTTTCCAATGAAGATGCGCTGGTTTTCGGGGCGGATGTTAAAAATCATAATTGGTATAAAGATATCGCCGATTTTAATATTGCTTATTTTCATAACGGCAAAGCAGATTGGTTGATTTTAGGTGAAAGTGATTTCTTTTTATTTGTTTATGCTTCGCAACAGCAAAAATATTTCATCGTTGATCGCGATACTTTGGAGGAAAATTTTTCGGATGCCGATTTTATGCCGGCGGTCAACTATATTTTGCGCATTGAATAAAATACATCATATTTTCAGAGTGTTATAATATTCTTCTAAAGTTAAACTTGAATAAAAAATCTCTTGTGCAAGTTTTTTACCGACATACCTGAAATGCCACGGCTCAAACTCAAAACCGGTTACTTTTTCTTTTCCCTTGGGATATCTCAAAATAAATCCGTATTTATGCGCGTTTGAAAAAAGCCACTTAATTTCGGGATCATTCTCGTTTTGTTCTTCTATCATTTTATTGTTTCTCTTAAAAATAATATCTATTGCCAATCCGGTTTGGTGTTCGCTTCCTCCCGGCGGAGCTACGAAATTTTTGGCATGTTCAAAACCTTTTTCTTTGGCGATATGATTAAATATTTTTTCCTGATATTCATAAGTTCGATAAGACGAATCGATAAAAATTTCAAATCCGGATTTTAAGGCATCTTTTTGCATTTGCTTAAAGGCATTATAGGCTACGATATTCAATCGATTAACGTATGTTTTATCGAGTTTCAAGCCGGTAGGTTCATGAATTTCAATCAGTTTTTCCGGCACATAATCAGCGGACAATAAATTTTCTTTATTAACCAATATTGTATAATCCACTTTGTTTCCTCCTCTTTTATTGCAATGCCGGGATAAATGCTTTAATGTCGCCGACAAAACCATCGCATTTTTCGGTATTGCCAAAGCCTAAACGGCAGTTAATATATATTTTATCTTTGATTTTGTGCAAAGGTTTTATTTCTGTAAAGCCGAAAAACGAGTTGTTGTTAATTTGCTTTTTGAACTTTATTTTTTCAAATTCCAGAAGATATACTTTTCGACGGTTTTGGTTGAAATAATCGGGAGTTATATCGGCATAAAAAGGGAATAAGTGTTCGTTTATACCGCCTAAAACGGCAACGTATAACATTTGGTTGAAGCACATCAATGCTTCGACGGCATTAAAATGACCGGAACCGGGTGATAAGTAACATGATTCTTTTATGGAAAATTGCGCGTCCAATCTTATGCCATCGCCGGTATCATAAACTTGCGCTTGTGTTAAGTAGCGCGTATTTTTGGCGATATATGTAACAAGTGCCTTATTTATTATTTCTTCAGATACATTTTTCTTCATTTAAGGAATCCCGCTAAGTTGACGGCTTATTATACAAATAATATTCAATAATTCAAATAAATTTTGGATATTGTATTGTTTCTTTTTGTGAGGCAAAAAAAATCAGCTATTAAAAAACCGTCCCAAGGGCGGTTTTTTGTGTTGGCCCTTTTGACTGGACTGACTTCGTTTCACTTCGTCGCCCCTGCGCTCATCGGCTTTGCCGACCGGCACACTCCTGTGTGCCTTTCGCTTGTGGTCAAACCAGCTCCTCGCTGGTTCGTGTCCAACGCTTTCGCTTTCAACAAAAAAAATCCCACCACAAAGGTAGGATTTTCTTGTGTTGGCCCTTTTGACTGGACTGACTTCGTTTTACTTCGTCGCCCCTGCGCTCATCGGCTTTGCCGACCGGCACACTCCCGTGTGCCTTTCGTTTGTGGTCAAACCAGCTTCTCGCTGGTTCGCGTCCTATGCTATCGCATTCAACACAAAAAACACCCCGAAGGGTGTTTTCTTGTGTTGGTCGGATTGACTGGACTCGAACCAGCGACCTCTTCGTCCCGAACGAAGCGTTCTACCAGGCTGAACTACAATCC
>ONLJ01000096.1 GCA_900318605.1 uncultured Rhodospirillaceae bacterium
ACAAGTGCCGATTCTTGTTTTTCTCCGCACGAAGAACAGGATATAGAAGCGGCAAAAACAATTTGTTCTAAACTCGGTATCAGATATGAGGTATTAGATTGTGCCGAAACCTATAAAAAAATGGTATTGGAAAATTTCAAAAGCGAATATAAAGCCGGTCGGACACCAAATCCTTGTGTTATGTGCAATTCTTTTATTAAGTTTAATGCTTTGCCGGAAACGGCGAAAAAAGCCGGAATTGAGTTTGATATGTTTGCCACCGGACATTATGCCAGTATTATCAAAAACGAAAACGGGCGTTTTGTTATCAAGCGCGGCGAGGATAAAACCAAAGACCAGTCGTATTTTCTCTATCGTTTGAATCAGAGGCAACTCAGCCATGTTTTGATGCCTCTCGGAATTTATACCAAACAGCAGGTTCGTAAAATGGCTGTTGATTTCGGACTACCCGTTTCGGATAAGCCGGATAGTCAGGATTTTTATTCCGGAGATATCAATGATATTTTGCAAAATGAGCCGCAAATCGGTAACTTTGTAAATAGAGACGGTAAGATTTTGGGGCAACATCAGGGAATTTGGAATTATACCGTCGGACAACGCCGCGGTATGGGGATAGCCGCTGAGCGCCCGCTTTATGTTTTAGGTTTTAATAAAGAGAAAAACGAAGTAATCGTCGGGTTTGAGGAAGAATGTCAGCGCTCGGGTTTGATTGCCGATAATTGCTGTTGGGCGGCGTTTGAAAATTTAAGCGAGCCGTTGGAATGTGAAGCAAAAATCCGCTCGGCACAACAACCGGCGCCGGCAAAAGTTACACCATTGGATAATGGTAAAATAAAGGTAGAGTTTTTTGCTCCGCAAAAAGCGATTGCCGCCGGTCAATCGGTGGTTTTATACCAAGACGACATTGTTCTGGGCGGTGGTATTATATCATCATCAATTTAAAATTTAAGCTTTGAAATTCAAATTCCAGTCGCTGTATCGAGCCGGATCATTTCCCCAATTTTCACGCACTTTAACGAATAAAAACAGGTGAATACGTTCCTCTAAAAGCTCTTCCAACTCCTCTCTTGCGCTTTGGCCGATTTTCTTAATCATGGCTCCGTTATGCCCGATAATAATGGTTTTGTGGCTCTCACGCTCGACATAAATAGTCATTTCGGCTCTGATTGAACCGTCGGGTTTGTGTTCCCACAGCTCCGGTTCAACCGTCAAAGCATAAGGCAATTCTTGGCGCAAATTCAAAAACAATTTTTCTCTTACAATTTCGGCAGCCAAAAATCTCAACGGCATATCCGACATCTGATCCTCGGGATAATACCACGGACTTTCCGGCAGATTGTCGGCTAAATACTGATAAAAGTCGGTAATATGGTCGCCGGATTGAGCTGAAAAAGCAAACACCGCATCGAATGAGAAAAGATTTTCAAACTCTTCTTTGAGTTCGTCTAGGCGCTCTTGAGGCACCATATCAATTTTGTTGAAGGCTAAAACCGCGTGAGCATCGCGCTTTATCAGCTCATCGATAATCGCCGAGGTTTCCTCGTTCATTCCGCGCTTGGCATCAACCACCAGAACATTGATATCAGCATCGCCGAAACCACTCCATGCCGAATGTACCATGGCACGATCAAGTCGGCGCTTCGGTTCGAAAATTCCGGGAGTATCAAGAAAAATTATCTGGGTTTTATCATAAATTCCGATACCTTTTATCGTTGTGCGCGTGGTTTGAGCTTTAGGCGAAACAATCGAAACTTTTGAGCCGACGAAGTTATTGGTAATCGTCGATTTTCCAGCATTAGGAGCTCCGATAAGCGCTACAAATCCGCATCTGGTATCAGTCATGTTTTTCTTCCAATAATTTGAGCAGTTTTTCCGCCGCTGCCTGTTCGGCTTCTTTTTTGCTGTGTCCCTCGCCGAAAGCAAAATGTCCGTCTTGGCAGGATACTTTTATTTCAAAAAGCGGATTATGCTCTTCGCCGGTTTTGCTGACGACTTCATATATCGGGAATGGCTGTTTTAATTTATGCAGTTTTTCCTGTAAGGCGGTTTTGAAATCTTTTTTTGCGGTCAGGTCCTTATTGAACAGCGGTTTCCAATGCTTTTCAACAAAAGCAATTGCGGTATCAATATCGGAATCGATATAGATTGCGCCGATAACAGCTTCACAAACATCACAAAGAACGTTGACACTTTCAATTATGTCTTTTTCTTTGGCGATGATATACTCGTTTAACTTGAGCCGGCGCGCCGTATCAGCTACGGTATCGGCGCAGACAAGTCGGTTGAAGCGTTGGGACAATTCGCCCTCACGATCGTTCGGAAATGTATTATACAATAAATGAGCGACGGTCATGCCTAAGACACGATCGCCCAAAAACTCCAGTCTTTCGTAATTTTTGTGTTTGTTTGAGCTGACACTTGAATGGGTAAGGGCTTGCTTCAGCAACTCTTCATTTTTAAAAGTATAACAAATATGGGCGTATAAATCCTTGAAATCCGCCATTTATTCAATCCTATTGAAAAATCTGTTCCAACGAATGGCTTTATACCATGTCCACGGAGCCAGTATAGAACCTTTATCGCTGTGAGAGAAAAACAAGAAACGTGCTTTTCCGACAAGGTTTTCCTTCGGTACAAAGCCGACACTGATACGACTGTCATCAGAGCGGTCGCGGTTGTCGCCCATAACGAAAAACGAATCTTCGGGTACTTCAAAAACTTCGGTATTATCAACCATACGCTCGCTGTCTGAGATCTCGAGTATATTGTGTTTGAGGCCGTTCGGCAGTGTTTCTTCATATTGTTGGTAATACTCCGGAAGTTTGACGTACTCATCAATTATGTAGCGCTCTTTGGGCATACGTTCAACCATTTCTCCGTTGATATAAAGCCGACCTTTCTGAACCTGAATTTTGTCTCCCGGTAATCCGATAATCCGTTTTATATAATCAATGTTAGGTTTACGTGGAAAACGGAAGACAACGACATCACCGCGTTCAGGCTGTTTGTAAAAAATTCTTCCTTTGAAAATCGGTAAGCCACCGGGAAATGAATAGCGCGAATAACCATAAGTAAATTTGCTTACGAACAGATAATCGCCGACACGAAGCGTGGGATACATCGAACCGGACGGGATTCGAAACGGCTCATATAAAAAACTGCGAATTAAAAGTGCAAGGAAAATTGCTAAGAAAACAGTTTTTACATTTTCCCAAAAAGCGGCTTTAAATCCTTTTCCTTTCGGTTCAGGATTGTTATTTTCTTCTTTATTTTCTTGTTTTTTCACTTGTTTGCCTCAATTTAAGAAATTTCGGTACCCGAATTATCGGTCTGTTCGCCGGAAGTCGCATTTTCCAAAGCGAGTGCTGCAATTTCCGATTTTTTGCGACGACCGCGGCGTTTTCTTTGAGGTGCTTTTCTTTGCAAAGCGCTAATAACATATTGTCCGCTGATTTTATATAAATCGGCTAAGTGATTGTTATACATGTGGTCGCCTTCTTCAATCATGGCAAAATCAATATCGACATTGCGTTGTTGATTTAAGCGGCGAGCCATATTTTCGACCATCACCGGATTGTCAATCTCATCAATTCCGCCTTGAACAATCAGACCGGAAGCGGGACACGGAGCCAAAAATGAAAAATCTTTTTCATTGGCTGGAGGGGAAACGGCAATAAAATTATTGATATCCGGACGTCTCATTAAAAGTTGCAGAGCAATCCATGCCCCGAATGAATATCCGGCAATCCAACATTGTTTGGCATCAGGGTTCATTGTTTGAAGCCAGTCAAGCGCCATTGTGGCATCAGAAAGCTCTCCGGGGCCGTCTTCAAACGAGCCCTGAGAACGTCCTACACCTCTGAAATTGAAGCGTAAAACCGAAAATCCCAAATCCTTAAAACAACTGAATAAACTGTAAACTACTTTATTGTTCATCGTGCCGCCATATTGAGGATGAGGGTGCAGAATCAAGGCAACAGGTGCATTTTGACGTGCGCTTTGATAATATCTTCCTTCCAATCGGCCGGCATGACCGTTAAATAAAACTTCCACCATTTTTCTCTTTCTACAATCTTATTGATATTTTAACACATTTAGTCGTATTATTTATAAAAAATAGTCAATTCTTGGGGAATATAGCACAAAATGAATTTAAAATACAAGAGTTTTTTACAAGATCTTGATGCAGTGATGTCAAGAGATCCGGCTGCCCGTTCAAAATTGGAAACTTTGATTTGTTCGTCAGGCTTGCATGCAATTATGATTTATCGGTTTTCTCACTTTTTGTGGAAGCATCATTTTTATCTGATTGCGCGTATATTTTCTCAGTTCGGGCGCTTTATGACCGGCGTTGAAATTCATCCGGCAGCGAAAATCGGTTCCGGCTTTATGATTGACCACGGTATGGGCGTCGTTATCGGAGAAACTACCGAAATCGGTAATAATGTTACGCTTTATCATGATGTTACGCTCGGCGGGCGAAAAATGTATGATGAACACGGCAAAAAACTCAAAAAACGCCATCCGACTGTTAAAGATAATGTCATTATCGGTTCGGGAGCGCAGATTTTAGGGCCGATAACTTTGGGAAATAATGTTAAAATCGGTTCGAATGCCATTGTAATCCATGATATTCCCGATAATTGCACGGTAGTAAACAAGCCTGCTTATATCGTCAAAAAATCAGAAGTCCCGCCTAAAGATTTTTGCTCCTATGGTATTGAACCCGAAGAAAAATAAATTGTAACATATTTGTAACTGGAAATTTGTTTTTTTTCGTGTTATAGTAAGACGAGAATAAATTTTAAGGGTAGAATAATGAAAAAATCGGTATTTATGATTTTAACAGTTTTGTCCGCCTTTTTTGCTTTTAAGGCCAGTGCCGAAGGTTTGCCGGCAAACCCTTGGGCTAAAGGGCAGCATACGGTTGATGTCGAAAAACAAAATAGCAAGGTTGATGAATTAGGAAAGCAAGCTATTGAGGCAACAACTGATATCTGGAGTAAGGTGCGCGACAGTAAAGAATTCAAACAGTGGAAAATGCCACAACAGGCAAATACGAATGTTGAACAGAGCGCAAATAAAGAAGCAGAGGAACGTAATAATTTGCTGACTATGCTGTCAAATCTCAATCGGGTAGGGTATAAAATGCCTTCAAACTACAAAAATATTGTCGGCAATGCGCAAAATAAGAGCAAAAATAACAATTTTTCGTATGACCAAATGATGCGCCAATGGCAACTGAAATATAATAATACCAAAAATAATTCTTTGAACATCTTGAATAATTCATATCAGCGAATGTTATCGACTATAAGAAATTCAACCGGTGTCGATGTAAATCGGGTAATTAACGAATCTGTTAATGCTTTCAAATAATGGAGAATGAAGATGAAAAAACTGGTATTTTTTCTAGCGTTTATGATTTTTGCCAATATTGCCGATGCTCAGATTATCAGAAGAACCGAACCGCTTAAAAAAAGCAATGAGGCGCAGGTTACTGTCGGGCAATATCGTCCGATGGTTAAAAATATTGACTATATGCTTGAACATTACACCGACGGTGAGTTACGCAATTATGCCAAGGCACTGAATCGTCAGGAGATTGAAAGCGCTAAAAATGAGGGTAGGGAAGTTCCCGAAAAACTCAGCGAAGATGTTTTGAAAAGCCGCAAGAAAATCGGGGAATATCTGCGTTCATATTTTAATGTTCCGTATTGAGATTTTTTTATAAGCGAGTAAAAATATTTGACATTAAAGGAAAATTGTAGTTATTGTAGCGTGAGTGCTGATTTCAGATTAAAAATTATGGGGATATAGCTCAGTTGGGCTGGAGGAAAGAAAAACGTCCTGTGGACGTTTTTATGACGACAGGCGAAGGTTGCCTTTGAGCAAGGTAGCGAAAGCGCCCCGCGGCGAAAAAATCGCAACCGAGTGACCGAGCAACACGCGAATTTTAATGAGCGTAAGAGCTATATTGGTAAGTTTATGGATTATGTTGTGTTTTATGGGGATATAGCTCAGTTGGGAGAGCGAGTGGTTCGCAATCACTAGGTCGTCGGTTCGATCCCGATTATCTCCACCATTAAAAAGCAAAAGCAGGGTTTATCCCTGCTTTTTGCTTTATAAACAATCTTATTGATTTTTAAATTTTCATTTTATATACTCAAACAGTCGGGATAGCCCGAATCCTGACAGGACGTTGACAGTCTTATCGACACGGGCAAAGTATAGCTTTTGGATTATATTGTAATGCAAAAGATGATTGCCATATTGGGCATCCAACCGTAACGGGTGGATGCCAGTGAATAAGGCATATACCCAATAGCTGGACTATTCATCGTGTCGGTAATAGTGTCAACGTCCACCCACCTTGCATGGTGGGTAAATTTGTTTGGGCTGATTGGTGGTTCAGATTGGGTAAAACCTGTGCTTTTTTAGGCAATGATTATGATTTTATGAGCGGGCGGAAACGTATTCGTCGTCCCAAGCCGGAATTAAAATTAAAAATTCAAGAACAAATTATCAACTTAATCGAAAACGAAGATGTCGATACTTTTCTTGTCGGCGAAATCGGCGGTTTTGAAGAAGATGCTTACGATGCCGTTTTGGAAATAAAGGAAGTATATCCGGATATAAAAGTTATACTTGTAATCTCCAAAATAACTGAATTACATCCTGTCGGGATAGATGGAAGCCAATATATTAACAGTGGTAAGTATATTGACGATTTTATTATGCCGGATAAGTGCGCCGTCGGTTACAGAAAACTCGGAATTGTTTATCGAAATCGCTATATTATCAGTCATACTAATTTTATTATTGCTTATAACAAATACAAGGGCAGAGCTTATGAATTTTGTAAGCAAGCTAAAAATAAAGGCGTAAAGATTATTGAATTGGATGAAGAAAAATAATATTTCTCACATCATCTTAACAAAAGACAGCTCGTCGGTATCCGAATCATAATCAACTTGAGCAACGCAGCAATTAGGTAAGCCCAAGCCATACGATTTTAAGCCGGCTAACAACGACGACATCACACCGCCGTGAGTGGATATGCCGATAATATTATGTGGTGATTTATGGGCAATCTCAATCAAAGCCGCATTAACGCGGTCAAATACCTGATGTTTGCTTTCGGCTTTGTCTCCGGGGTATTTATTGTCCCATGTCGAAGGTGTCGGATAAAGTACATCATGCATTAACTGTGGCCATTTCGCATCAATTTCATCCATTGTATGACCTTCAGCATCGCCAAAACAACATTCATGCAGATTGTCCTCAGTTTCGAGCGGAACATTTAGGCACTCGTTGACAATTTCCGCAGTACGTTTTGCACGCAGAAACGGCGAAGAATAAATCTTCTGAATACCATAATCTTTTATTTTTTGCCCGAGTTCGACAGCTTGTTCTTGTCCGCGACTGTTTAAGTTAGGGTTGGCAGATGTTCCTTGCAATACTCTTTTGGCGTTTAACTCGGTTTCGCCATGCCGGAATATATAGAAAGTCTTTTTCATTATCAGTCCTTATCGGTTCAATATGTATCATCTGTATCATCTGTATCATCAAATACCTTAAATCTCAACGGTTTTTGCAATATAGCAACAAAAAAATCCGCTTAAAGGCTGTCAGCCGTAAGCGGATAATTTTTTTAGACTCGGTAATTGTTGCACATTTCCAAGAAGCGCTCCACAGTCGTTTCTCTCCAAAACTCCGATTTTTCGAGAGCTTGGGCAGCAATGTCGATATCGTATCTGTGATAAATTACATCCATCATTTCGGTCAAATCGAGAGAATCGAGACCATAAACGCCAACGATATCGAGCTTCAATAGCTGTTCGTCATTCATTGTGCGAACAACTTTCTGTCCTTTGTAGCCATCAAGGACATCAATCAGTGCCTGTCGAACCATCGGCAGGGTTACTTGTTTTTTCGCCATCTTTATTCAGGTTTTAATCCGATATTGGTTTCCCATTTTGATGAAGTTCTCGACAGTCGGTTTTTTACCGAATTCCGATTTTTCGATACCTCTTTCATCAATATTGATTCCGTATTGAGAATGAATCGTAACTATCATCTTAATGAAATCGAGCGAATCAAGGCCGTAATCAAGGCTTAAATCGGTCTTTAGGAGATGCTCGTCGGTTTTTGAACGAACATCACTTTGAGAGCCGGAATATCCTTCAAGGACCTCCATTAAGGCATTCCGTACCATTGATACGGTTAACTTCATTTGATCTGATTTCTTGTTCATTTTTTTTACAATTTCGTTTAAGTTTTAGTACTTAATCATAAGTCAGGCCAGATCCAGATGGACAGCGTTATCAACAACACGGCAATTATGCCATAGATAGTGATAGCCGGATCAAGATGGTTGGTCAGCATGGCAAAATATGCTCCTGACATATAAACGAGTGCCAGACCTAAGCCAAAATGTAAGCGTCCGCAATCAGCACCTAGCAACTCAAGCATATAGGAGCACAGAATAATCAGTGCAATTCCTAATGCCAGTGTCCACCAATGATAGGTAAAGACAATGCTGTAGTAAACTATCCATGTTGCGATTATGG
>ONLJ01000026.1 GCA_900318605.1 uncultured Rhodospirillaceae bacterium
CGTCGGGTGCCTGTGGAGCATTGTCTTCATTGAGGGCATACGCGTGATTATGCTTTGTAACTGGCATTTTGATATTTTTTGGGGAGATCACTGGCGGCAGTTTTTTGATTTGTGGAAAGCCGGTTGGGAAATCGATGCCCCGAAAGAATGGGCTTTTATTTTGATTTTGGTTACGTTTATTCCGATGCTGATTACCGGTTGGTGGACGCTTTGTCTGGTGGCGTGGGAAGATATTATCAGAGATATTCTGCTCTTGCCATATCGGATTTATCAGTACTTTATTAAAGCTCCGCTTAATGTGATGACTACCAACAATAAATACGGAGTTACCAAGAAAAAATCTTATAAGCAGATCAGACCGGCCGGTGTCGGAAGAACTTATACGCCAATTTCCGATTACGGCGGTGAAAATGCGGTGGCGATTCCGCAAGCGGTGGCTAAAGCCAGCGGATATCCGACAACTCCGGCACTGCAATATACTCCGGCTCAAAGTTTTTCCTCAGCGATGAATCGTACGGCGGCTAAAGTTAAAACCGATATTCCGGCGACTATTGATCATGCTTTGTTTAAATTTGATGATGGCGAAGATGATGATTTCGATTTGGATATCGATTCTTTTGAAAAGACTGATTTTTCAAAGCCGGAAAAAAGAAAAGAAGCACCGAAAAAAGCTGTCTTTGATGACGATGACGACGACTATGGAAGCTCGACTTCCAATCGTCGCAATGAACGTAAACCGAGAGCGACTTTTGATTTTGACGACGAAGACGAATCCGAAGCCAACCAAAACGGCAGGAATCATCGTCAAACTCGTGAAAAGCGCAACAATGATGTTGATAAAGGGCGTGAACAAAAGAAAAATAAACAAACACAAAATCGTGATAACCGCAGCGATTCTCCGAGAAAAATCGAAACGGAAAGCAAGGATTCTTCGCATAATCCGATTTATGAAACGTTGCAACAAAAGGGTTATGATATCGTTACCAATATCAGTGTCGGCGGTACCGGATTTGATTTTGTCGGTGTTTCGGATACCGAAGTTTGCCTGTGTTTAGTGGATAAGGAGACAGGCGATTGGTTGGCTGATGAAGAGCTGTTTAACGGCGAGGATCCGTTGTGGTTCTCCGAGGACAGCCATCGGGTTTCTCCGGTTAAAAAGGCGGCCAATGCCCAAAAGCCGGTATATAACGCTTTGGCCGATGCCGGTTTGAATATGATTATTAAGCCGTATGTCGTTATTCAAATGGCTAATATCATCAATGCCGACGATATGTTTGAAACATGGGAAAATATGGGGGTTGAGGTTACCAGAATCAACCGCGGAATGCCTAAAGAAATTAAATTGTTATCAAAGACTTTGCCTGAAGTCGAAGGTAATTTGAGTAAAAAAGATTTTGACAATGTTCGCCGAATTTTGAAATCGCTGAAATAAGGAGGAAAAATGAGTAAAGATCGCGGAGAAGAATGGAAAGAATATGATGCCGCCGTAAAGTGGATGCTCATAACTTTCTTTATTTGTCTCGGATTAACGATTTTCTTCTTTGTGTTTGCACCTCCGCTTTCGTATCTTATGGATAAAGGTGTTTCAAAGGCAACTATGGCATACGTCGGCAAATTTTTGCACCAGATTCTTGTCGAACCGTCACTTTTGACAAGATATTACAGTCGCTGGTTTATGACTTTGACACATTACAGCGGTGCTTTTTCGTGGGCTTTATGGGTGCCGTTGTTGCCGTTTATTACTATTCCGGTCGGTTTGATTGTCAGTGCGCTTATCAGTCCTTATCGTTTTCAAACTAATATTCACGGTTCGGCGCGTATCGCTCAGATGCGTGATATTAAGCAGATGAGCCTTTTGGGATTTGACGGTTTCTGCCAGGTGGTAGGAAAGTTCGACGGCAAATTTTTGAAACTCAAGGAAACGTTGGCAACACTCTGCTGTGCGCCTCCGGGAACCGGTAAAACCGCCGGTGTGGTTATTCCGACGATTTTCAACTCCGAAAAATTGAGTATCGTGGTTAATGACCCGAAGCCGGAGTTGTGTTATTCCACTACCGGTGCCAGAGCAAAGGTCGGTCCTGTGTTTGTGATTAACTGGGGTGCTGAAGATAACCCAAGTGAGGGCATTTATTATCCGAGTTGGAATCCGCTTTCGCCGAATGCCATGCCTGAAGTCGGACCTGACCGCGATATGTACGTCGATTCCATGTGCAATATTTTGGTGGAAGATCCGAAAGGTGGTGCCGATCCGCACTGGTCGAAAACGGGCCGTGCCGCTTTAACCGGATTTATTCATTTTGTGGCTTCAAAATGCGACCGAGCCAGAGCAAACGACTATTTCATCGGCCGAATCTTCGAGGGTAAATTAGATGAAAAAGATAAAGAAGTTTTGGAAGGTTATTATGCCGAAATGCGTGATCCGGCCGCTCCGCGTGCGATTCAAAATTTGAAAAACGGTACGCTTACGATGGACAATTACCTTCCAATCGGAACATGGAACTTGTTACCGACACGGTGGATCGGGCGTGAAGCCTGTATTGCCATGATTATGGAATGGATTACCGAAGCGCAAATCAATGCCGCTCAGGAAATCCAGCGCCGTATGGACGAGGGGGACCAGATGGCGGCTATGGCCGATCCGACACACGATATGTTGGAAGAAGCTGTTGCTGAAGCTAGAACTTACGGCTATGCGCAACGCTGTATTACCGAGCTGAGTGCTTTGAGTAATACACCGGATAAGGAACGTGGCTCTATTTTATCAACCGCATTTTCAGGCATTAACGTGTTCAAAAACCAAGCTGTTAAAGCAAGAACAAGTTTTTCTGATCTCCACTTTAAGGATTTACGTGGTATGAAAGATCCGGTTACCGGCGAATGGAAACCTATTTCGGTATATCTGTCGGTTAACCAGGTTGATGCCAGAGCACTAGGTGTTATCAGTAGTACATTTATTGAGTTGATGAGTTCGTATTTGATTTCCAATCCGCCTAATCACGTTAATCGCACCGACGGCAAAATGGGTCCGTTCCCGGCTCTTTTCATCTTGGACGAGTTCCCGCAAATGCCGAAGATGAAAGCGATTATTGACGGACCGGCGGTGGGTCGTGGTCAGAAAGTGTCGTATTTGTTAATCGGACAAGATTTGGGTCAAATCTCCGGTAAATACGGAAAAGATGATTTGGAAACGGTTATTTCTACCACGGCCTGCAAAGTTATTTTATCCCAAAACAACGAAGTTACGGCACAGCGTTTCTCGAAAATGGTGGGCAACAAAACTGTTCAGGTTTCTTCGTTCTCTCGAACCGAGGGTAGCTTGGGTAAAGACTTCAATCCGCTCGCTAAAAACGTTAACTATCAACTGCAGGGCGTGCCGGTTATCAGCGCAACTCAGCTTTTAAGCTTGCCAATGTTGAAACAGGTCGTTTTGATGCAAAGTTATATTGACCGTCCGATTATGGCCGATTCGCCGCGTTGGTATTTGGATAAAACTATGCGTAAGTTGGCTGCTATTCCACCATCTCCGAATGTTCCGGATTGGATTGTGGCTCAACGCGAAGACATTAACGACGACATGCTTGCCAAACTAGGTATCGAATATGATGAAAGTGCCGCTGAAGACGATACTTTTGAAGTTGATGAGGAACAGCCGGAAGCATAAAATACATACGCTAAAAATATATGTCTGTCAAATAGGATTCATCTCTTGACGGGAAACAAAACCTTGTAAAAACATTTGTAGAAATGTATTTTAACTGGAAACCAGAATAAAAAGCAAAGCCTCTCTTTTTTGAGAGGCTTTGTTTTTATAAGAGCCGTAAAAATCTGTTAGATTTTGCTTAAAGCTTCGGCAATATCTTTGCTTAAATAATGAACAGCCTGATTCTGAGCCTTTACCAAATCGCCTATTTCATTGCTTGTAACTTTTACCTCGTAAGTACCTTGCTTACGTTTTAAGATTTTGCCTTTTTTGTCTTCAACATGCCACCATGCCGATAGAATGACTTTATCTTCTTTAATGGCTTCAAGTTTGTTGATTTTTATCTTTACCGTATAATCCAATGTTTCTGAAGAAAATTCTACGCTCTTTACAAATGATTGCGGTAAATACCATTGTAAATCATTGGTAACCGTGTTTTGTAAAACGTATGGCAATGTTTCTCCCCAACGCTCAAATTCCAAAATCTCTACCTTTTGAGAATCTTTTTCATATACTACAATCTGTGGCTTGTTGAGTAAATCAGGAACGTTTACCTTGCTTACACCGACATTGATTTTTCTTTGAGATACTTCCGATAAATTATTCGAATCCATCATGTAAAAAGTTGAATTTTTTGAATATCCACCTAAACTGCAAGCACATAAAAACAGGCTTAATATAAATGTAATTTTTTTCATTAATTGCTTTCCTTTCCTCTCAAAATAGATTCCGGATGACGTTCCAGATAATCAGCTAAATTTTTAATTGAAATACTTGCTTTTCCCATGTCCTCCATTGCAGAATTGAAGTTGGTAACCGCTTTGCTGGTTTCTGTTGATTTTTTCTCAATTGCTTTGTTGAGCTTTTGGGATATCTGCTCTATGTTGGTTAAAATCTTAGGTAACTTGTTATCAAAGTTGTCCAGAATTTCAGGCATGCTGTTATCAATTTTTTTGATAACATCACTTAAACGCAACATTGTTTCTTTTAATGGTATTTCTTGTAAATCTTTAGAGATAACACCGATAGATGACATCTCAGTTGGAATCTCGGCATAGCTTCCGTCACCTTTAAATTCAGCCGGCGAATTCGGATTCATTTCAAGTTCAATCATCAACTGACCGGTCAATAAACTGGCACTGACAAGTTTTGCCCTAAGTCCCTTTTCTATCAGCTTTTTGTATTGTTCCTCCGGTTCAGCATCATTATAATCAACAACCTTAAATGACTTATTCTCTTGAAATTTTGCAAATACGGGCGTTTTAAATGTTCCGTCGTTCATATTGAACACGAGGTTTATTTTTGAAACCTGACCTACTTCTACGCCCTTAAAAACTACTGACGAACCAACATTTAAGCCGTTTATAGATTCTTCAAAATACATTACGGCAACATCTTCGTCATTTTCAAAAAACTTTTGTTTCGTATAATGAAAAATTATGCCGCCTAAGCAAGCAAATCCAAGTAAAACAAACAGTCCTACCATTTTATATGTTTTCTTTTTTGCCATTATATTTTCCTTCTCCTCTGGTTAAAAATTCATACACTTCCTTATTTGGCGGATTTTTTAACAAATCATGCGGATCGCCTTTTGCAGTAATCATTTTTTGAGTGGCATCCAAAAATATCGAGTTTGTTCCGATTGCAAAAATCGAACTTAATTCATGAGTTACCACCACAATGGTCGTGCCTAAACTACGGTTGATTTCAATAATTAAATCATCTAAATTTTTTGAACTTATCGGATCAAGTCCTGCTGACGGCTCATCGAAATACACTATCTGCGGATCAAGCGCTAAGGCTCTGGCTAAACCGGCACGTTTTTTCATGCCGCCGCTTATTTCGGAAGGATAAAAATCTTCAAATCCCGCCAATCCGACCAAGGCTAATTTTAAGGAAGCTAATTCTCTTATCGTTGATGGTGAATAATTTGAATATTGTTGCAACGGCAGGGCAATATTTTCCGCTAAGGTCATTGAGGTAAACAGCGCGCCGCTCTGATATAAAATCCCCGA
>ONLJ01000104.1 GCA_900318605.1 uncultured Rhodospirillaceae bacterium
CATCACCGGCAAGCGATATAAAATATCCACCTGAAGCGGCATAACCGCCTTGAGAAACAACAATCGGAACTCTTTTAATTTTCTTTAAGTTTTGCAAAGCAAAATAAATTTCATCAGCGGCGGAATATTCTCCTCCCGGAGAGTTTATTCTCAACACAACCGCTCGTAAATTATCCAATTTAGATATTTCATTGATTTGTTTTATTACTGTCTCGGAAAAAATCGCCGCCTCGCCCGAGATATCAGCTTCATCGGTACCGGGATTTATTATACCTTCAAGCGTTAAAACGGCGATTGTCGGCAATTTCCCCTGATTATTGATGATTGTCATAGCATAATCGGAAATTTCAGTTTTTTCGCCGAAACCTTCTCTTTTTAATAAATTGGCAAATTCCGTTTCATACATAACACCGTCGATTAAACCGTTTTTAAGCCCTTGTTCGGAATTAAACGGAGCATTGTTTACCAGTTCTTTAACGTTTTTTATTCCGCGATTTATGGATACGGTTTTTTCCAACTCATCCATTATGCCGTTTGCCAAACCGCTCAACTCATCTTTATAATATGAAGTCATACCGTCATCGGTAACAAAAGCCATTGCGGTTTTGTATTCATATCGCGAATAAAATTCCGGCTCTACACCTATTTTAGAAAGCGCTTTTTTAATAAACGGAACTTCGATACTTATACCGGTAAAACCGATAAAACTGTGAGGTTGTATGAATATTTTATCAGCAAAAGTGGCCAAATAATATTCGCGGTTTCCCTGCCCTAAATTTCCGAGTCCGTGCGAATAAACATAAACTTTTTTGCCCGAAGCGCGGAATTTTATTAAACTGGAAGCCAAATTCTGGGTTTGAGCCAAATCTGTGGCAAGTGTATCAATTTTCAGTACAATACCGTTGATTCTCGGATCAGCCGCGGCAAATTCGATTCCTCTGATAATCTGCATAAAATTAGGTTGTTCATATCCCATAATATCGTCAATAACGCTTTTCTGAGCGCTTTCCGAAAAGCTTTCGCTCAAATCAATTTCAAGATAGGTATTATCGGGAACACTAACTTCATACGATTTTTTATACATTCCCCAAACCGAAAATATTACGGCAATCAGTGATATTGCACCTAAAATCAGGCAGACTTTTTTGATTATTGATTTAAATTTTTTCCATATTGATTTAAGCATGTTTTCCCCATTTATCAGCCGAGCATTTTTTTGGTATAAGGATAATTTTTAACGGTTTCCGCATTCAGTTCGGCGCATTTGGTTTCAATTGCGGTTTCCAATTCCTTCATAAATTCTTCCTTGCTTTTCCCTTTGGCTTCGATTGCCGGCAAAAATTCGAAGATAACCTTTCCCGGATAACGTAAAAATGAATTTTTAGCCCAGAACATACCGGTATTTATCGCCACCGGAATAACCGGCAAATCAAGATTTTCAGCCAGAAACATAATACCTGACTTATATCCTTTTGTTGTTCCCGGTTTACAACGTGTTCCTTCCGGAAAAATTACTACCGGACGACCGATATCGGTGCGCTTCTTAACTTCCGTAAGCATGTGTTTCATCGCACTTGCTCCGCCTTTGCGGTTTACCGGAATCATCCCGTAAAAATATTGAGCCCACCCGAAAAACGGCATAAAAATCAATTCCTTTTTTAAAATATAAGTAGTGGTCGGAACACATTGCGTAAAGTAATATGTTTCCAAAGCCGACTCATGCTTACAGCCGTAGATGGCATTTTGAGGTTTTATGTTTTCTTTTCCTCTGATTTCAAAACGTATTCCGGCAAAAATCTTAATCCAAAACAGTGAAATCGGCATGGCAATTTTATCCCAATAAAAAATCGAGCATTTTTGCGGTAACAATGCTACCGGAAGCTGTCCGATACAAAAAAATGCAATACTTAAATAATAAAAGGTATTGGCAAACAATGAGCGAATATAAATCATTTGAATATACTCCTTTAATAAACGAAAATATTGCGGATATATACGACCGCATATTTGTTATATTCCGAAACCATCAGCTTAAAGGTTCCCCAATTTTTCCACCATTCGTGCGGTACATTTTGCGAATATACCGGATGAGGCAGAATTTTTTTACGCAAACCGTACAGCTTAAATTCCTGCAGACTGCGCGGAATATGATAATATGACGTAACCAAACGGATATGTTCAATATTATTACTCTTAATCCATTCAAAAGCTTCAGATGCGTTTTCTATCGTGTTATGTGCTTTTTTTCCCAAAGTGATTTTTGATTTATCAAGTGCTTTAACTTCGGCGGCTCTTTGAATATCCTCTATTGATGTTTTTTCCGAAACGCCGGAAATAAAAAGCTTATCAGCCAACCCTTTGTTTAGTATTCTGATGCTTTCGGCAATACGGTTTTTGCCTCCGGTTAAAGCTACAATAGCATCGGTTTTGGTTTCATAATCAGGTCGATAACTGTTTATTTTGAGGTTAAACAGGCAAAACCCCGCAAACCAGATTACTCCGGCAAAAATCAAAATACCGATGAATCTGATGCAAAAATGTTTCATTAAATCATCTTCTCCAATGATTTTTTGACCGTAATATAAGAAGTAATCATCGAATAAGCGCTGGAAAGTAAAGGAGTAATCATAATCAAAACCCAAGCAAAAAGTGAAAGCTCGGCACCGTTAATCAAACCGCTCCCTGTTGAAATCCCGTATTTTCCGATTAAAATTATGCACGGAATTGCGACAAATAAGCCGATAACACCTGCAAAAAATCCGATTTTAGCATAGTTTAAGGCATATTGTTTTGCTATATATTTATCCAATGCTCCGACCACATGAAGAATCTCAAGTGATTCTCTGTTAATCCATAAACTGGTGCGAGTGGAATAATAAATCGAAAGTGCGCATATACCGGCAACCATCAGTAATACCAGCAAAGCAATATGTTTTAACGATGAGGCAAATTTAAGCAAACGATTCAACCATAATCTGTGATTATCAATCGAAGCGTTCGGAGTAATCTGCTTTAAGCCTCTGGTAACCTCGTCATAATTGATACTTCCGTCGTCTTTTAAGCCGATATCAAGTAAAGCCGGAATCGGCAACTCGGAAATATCAACTTTATTGCCGAGCCATGGTGTCATAAGCTTTTCAATATCATCAGGACCGAGAACTCTTACTGATTTTACACCTGTTACATTTTCCATAAATTGCAAAACTTTATTTTGCTGTTCCAGTGTTTTTTCAACATCAATATGTTTGTTTTCATCTTCAATCGGAATAATCTGTACGGTAAGTGCGCCCATGATATCCTTTTCCCAACTTGAAGCCATGGAATTAACGGCCATTACTATTGCCAATACAATAACAAAAAGGTAAGTATATATTGATGTCAAAACATACATAAAAATCGATGTTTCTTCATCGTCAAGCGGTATTTCCTTGCGTCTTCCGGTAACTAAATCTCTTTTCATTTATACTCTCCCCAAAGCCGGATATAATTTGGCTGTTCCGTTATAAAGATTGATACGTTGATAGTTGTAGGTTGTGGTAAGTTGCTCATTGTGAGTTGCTATCAAAACCGTAGTTCCTACTTTATTCAGCTCTACAAATAAACGCATCAGTTTGCCGGCAATTTCCGGATCTACACTGCCGGTAGGCTCGTCGGCAAATAAAATATCAGGTCTGTTGATAACTGCACGAGCAATGGCAACACGCTGCTTTTCACCGCCGGAAAGAGTGTTGCAGGTTTTGTAAATATATTCACTGAGTTCAACCCAGTTTAACAGTTCGGAAACGCGTTTGAATATTTCTTTTTCGCCCATACCTTTAATTCTGAGCGGTAAGGCAATATTGTCATAAACACTCAAGTGTTCCAATAACCGGAAATCCTGAAAAACGACACCGACACGCTGGCGCAACAAAGATAAGATATCGCGGTTGGAAAAATTGATATTTTTTCCGAAAACCCGCAAAACGCCTTTACTCGGCTTTTTAATAAGATAAAGCATATTAAGAAGTGTGGTTTTTCCCGAACCGCTCTTTCCGGTAATAAAAGTAAACGATCCCGGCTGCAATTCAAGGCTGATATTGCTTAAAACTTCTTCATTGCCGTCATATCCGACGGAAACATTTTGCAAATATATAATCGGCTGTTGTTCGTTCGAACTGTCAGACATAATTCCTCCTATCGTATTTTGAGGTAGAATATATCAATATTTTTTATCAATAAAGTACTTTTTTTCTTTTATTCTTAAATTTTTTAGAATATAGTGCATAAACGAGAGGTTAAAATGTTAATAAGTTGTCCCAGATGCAGTTCTGTATATGTTGTTAATAAAGACCAGGTTCCGGAAAAAGGTAAAAAGTTTAAATGTGCCGAATGCGGAAAAATCTGGACAGTTATGCCTAAGGACTTATTTGATGTCGAACCAGAAAAGCATAAGTTCAAAACTCAAAAAGTACGTCCGGCCACTGAATTTGACAGTGATAACGAAAATATCCGCAAGATGTTTGAAGTTCTCGACCGTGATACCAAGGGATTGTTTGATAAAGAACCTGAACAATATACGTCAAACGAAGAACTCAATCGCCTTATTCGTCATGCAAGAGTTAACATATCTCCGTTGGTTGTCAATGGGGCAATTATGATATTTATTCTTTTTCTGTCGGCGTTTATTGCTTATTTCAACCGATATGATGTTGTAAGATTTATGCCTCGTATGCAGTACTTTTATGAAAAGTTCGGAATAGAGTCCGTGTATTATGGCAGAGATTTAAAAATCAAGGAAGTTGCTACCAAACATATATTAAAGCATGGTAAGCATTTTATTGAAGCACACGGTACAATCGAAAATGAGGGCAAATACAAAGCAAATGTTCCTCCGATGAGGGTAATCGTTTCGACAATTACGGGGCAACCGTTAATCAGAATGATTAAAAATCCGGTAATCCCTGTGGTTGATCCTCATTTCAGCTATTTATTCAGAGTTTTGATTGAGAGCCTTGATAATGATACCAAAATTTTGGAAATACACTTTATGTCAAAGGAAGAATACGCTGAATATGAGGAAGAAAAACGGCTTAAAGCCCTGAAAGATGCTAAGGGTAAAAAGGTTTTACAACAACAAAATCGCTTTGATCTTAATCGCCAGAAAAAAGAAGATTTGAGTAAATTCTAATATTAAATAAAGGAAAAATAAAATGTTAAGAGATGATTTGCAAAATGAACTTAAAAATGCTATGAAAAATAAGGATATGGCTACCGTTGCTGCAATTAGACTGATTATTGCCGGACAAAAGGAAAAAGATGTTGAAGCTCGCGGTAAAGGAAAAGAAAAAGCCGATGATGCCGAATTGCTTTCGATGATGCAGACAATGATTAAGCAACGCAACGAATCGATAAAAATTTATCTTCAGGGCAATCGTCAGGATTTAGCCGACAAAGAACAAGGCGAAATTGATGTGATTATGCGGTTTTTGCCAAAGCAATTATCTCCGGAAGAAATGGAAAATGCTGTTAAATCCGTAATTTCTTCCACCGGCGCTTCCTCTGTTAAGGATATGGGAAAAGTCATGGGAATGCTTAAAAGCGAGTACAGCGGACAAATGGATTTCGGAGCAGCTTCCGCAGTTATTAAAAAACTTTTAGGTTAAAAATGGCGGCAAAGAACGATTTACAAAGTGTGTTGGAAGAAATTAAGGCTCGCGTGTCGATAGCCGATGTTATCAGTGCAAAAGTAAAGTTGCAAAAGCGTGGCCGCGATTATGTCGGACTTTGCCCGTTTCATCATGAAAAAACACCTTCTTTTTCGGTAAACACAGCACAGGGTTATTACCATTGTTTCGGTTGTGGCGAACACGGCGATATTTTTTCTTTTGAGATGAAAAATAACGGACTGACTTTTATGGATGCCGTGCATAAGTTGGCTGATAAAGCGGGAGTTGTCGTTCCGACACTTTCAAAGGAAAGTATCGAACAACAGCAAAAACGTAAATCACTTTATGATATTATGGAAATGGCAACCTCTTTTTACGAGAAAAAACTCCGTTTAAGAGAAGGCGCGCTCGGTTTATCATATTTTAAGGGTAAACGAGGTTTAAGCGAAGATACCATCAAAAAGTTTCGTTTGGGTTTTGCACCGAACGGCAGTGCTCTTAAATCAGAACTTATTTCGAAAGGAGTCTCTGCCGAGGATTTGGAATTATTAGGTTTGACCACTCGTTCAGATGATAATACCCGTCAGACATACGATTTTTTTTATGACAGGGTTATGATTCCGATTATGGATAAACGTAACCGCCCGATTGCTTTCGGAGGCAGAATTTTGGATAAAGGCGAACCGAAATACTTGAATTCGCCGGAGACCCCAATTTTCAACAAGCGTCGCATACTTTATAATATGAACAACGCTTATGAACCGGCTCATAAAGCTAATCGATTGATTATCTGCGAAGGCTATATGGATGTTATTGCACTTGATGCTTTCGGATTTCCTTATGCCGTAGCACCTTTGGGAACGGCTTTGACCGAAGAACAGATTTCGGAAGCATGGAAAATGTGTTTAACCCCTACCCTTTGTTTTGATGGCGACAGTGCCGGTATCAGAGCGGCAATACGTTCAATAGACAGAGTTTTACCGATTTTGAAAGCCGGCTATTCGGTAAAATATATCTTTTTGAAAAATTATAAAGATCCTGACGAGTTGCTCAAGAATGCAGGCGCTCAGGAATTTGAAAAATACTTACAAAAAGCTAAGCCTCTGGTAGATATTCTTTGGCATAAATGCAAAATGAATCGCACCATCGTTACTCCGGAAGAAAAAGCGCTTTTGGAAAAGGATACTCTTGCCGAAGTGGCTAAAATTCAAGATGTACAAATTCGTAATTACTATACACAGGAAATGAAAAAACGCCTCTCCGAAGAATTCGGATTAGAAATAAAAGCGGAAAAGAATAAGTTTCAATCCAAAAAAAATGATAAAAATCAAGAATTTAACTTTGTTAAGAAACCTCCTCTTGATGATATGGCTTTAAGAAAACTGGTAGCGAATCTGATTTTATATCCGCAACTGGCGGAAAGTTATATATCAAATTTGAGCAATTTTGAGTTTGGTTCTTCCGAAATGGCTAAGATTTTAGCGGAAATCTTAAATATTTATGAAGAAGAAGGTGTGCTGGATAGTTCTGTTTTGCAAGAAAAATTAAAGATGAATTTCGGAGCTCAGCTTAATGAACTCTGGCAAATCGATATGATAAAAAAACAAAATCCTAATATCCCCGAAGCACGTAAAGAAATAGATTTATGCCTTCAAAGTATTCAATTAAAACAATTAGATATTGAAATAAATGAATGTAGTACATTGATTAAAAACCAGCCGGAAAATTTTGATGAACTATATCAAAAGTATGAAAATTTGAAAAAAGAAAGAAATCGATTGCTTTTGAAATTTTCCGACTTTGCCTGATATAAATCGGATTTCCGAAACTTTTATTTTTCCTCGGATAAATCGCTGATATCAAAGAAAATCGGTAAGATTCGATAAGTTCCGTTTTCGTAGAATATGTACACCGGAATACCGTCCCGCCCGTAAGCGCTTAAGGCTTCATTGTATTCATCGTTGCTTTCCGTTAAGTCAGCCTTAAAAAGTGCCACATCATTTTTCTCAATAAATTCGGCAAATTTCTTGCCGTTGAGACGGGTTTTTTCATTAAACATACAAGTCAGACACCATTCGGCGGTAAAGTCGATAAACACTTTCCTGCCGGATGATACTTCTTCCTGAACTCTGCTTGCATCGTATTCTTGCCAGTCAAGGTTGTTTTTATTTATACCGACCGGAGAATAAATCTGAGCTACCAACACTGAAGCCAGCCAAATACACGTCAGTAAAATCGGCAAAGATAAAACGATTTTGAGTTTTGCCATCCAAGCTCCCGGTTTAGGCAAAATCTTTTGCAAAAAGTGCGGATATATTTCAGCCAGAACAAACGGTAGGGCATATCCGAGAGCCAAAGCAAAAAATACGGCATACATTTCCAAATCGGTCTGCATAAAAGCATAACCTATTGCTGCGCCCATAAACGGTCCGGTACAAGGACTGGCTATCAATACGGCAAAAAATCCGGTCAAAAACATATTGGCACTCGACATTTTATGCAGCCAATCATTTGCGATTGACGGAAACGGCAGAGCCTCAATCATATACAGAAACAGTACAAAGAATAAAATCATCATCAAAGTTACAAATATAGGAGATTGCAGTTGAAACCCCCAACCTATTGCCTCTCCGCTTTCTTTTAAGATGTCTAAAATCGCTGCTAACGCCAAAAACGAACACAATACTCCGAAAGTATAAGCAAAAGCATTGCCCCAATGCCTTCGACCGTCATAATTTTTGATTACTCCGAAAAGTTTTAAGCTTAGAATCGGAAAAACACACGGCATGGCATTTAAGATTATGCCGCCAAAAAATGCCAATATCACGATATAAAGAAAATAGAACCAATCAAAAACGTCATAATTTATCGTAACTTCATACGCCTGTTGCGGCGTAATAATCAGCAAGTTTTCAAGCTTGTTAAGTTCGCTGATGTTTTGCCAATTTACAAAAGTTTTTCCTTGTGCTTTTTTAACGAAAAATTCCTCACTGCTGACAATTTCCTGTTTTTGCGGTATGATTTTTATGATTTCTCCGACCGGAAAATCCAACACAATTTGATTTTCTCTTTTTTCAAAATCAGCAGTAAGGTTTAACGGAAAAGTTTGTTGTGCTTGAGATAAGACATAAGTCCATTCTTCAGGAGAAGACTTCGGCATGTTTTTAATATCAAAAATTAACTTTTGCGGCTTGCAAACATCGGCACATTCCACAAAATTAACAGCAAACTTCAAATTTTTATTCCGTTCTGAATGAAGCTTGAAATAGGCGGTTTTTCGATACAGATACTCATCCATAATGTCATAGGCTTTTTCAACCAAAGGAACGGATTTATCGCTGACTTCGATCTGATTTTCGGAGTTTAGATTTTCAATAAATGTCGGTTTTCCGATTTCGCCTGGGTTGGAATAATATATATGCCAACCGTCATTGATTAAAAATTTCAGGATAAGTTCGTTTTTACCGTCTGAATAAAGCTCAAGTTTTGTATTATCGGCTTGCAGGGTAACCGTTTCGGCATGCGCAAACAGAGGGCTGAAAAGCCCCCAAAGAATTACCATTAAAGCTCCTATTTTACGCAATTTTATCTCCGATATTTTTCTTCCGACGATTTTAAGTAAAATTATTTGATAAATCAAGCTAAACTTGCGGATATCCGGCGGATAATTTCATCAAACATCTCAGATGTTAAAACTCCGGTATTGATGTTATAGCGCGAAGTATGAAACGAATTTATGAGCCTGATATTATGTTTATCCAAAAAATGTTCGGCACCATGAGCAAATTTGAATGCTGATTTTTTATAGCCTAAAGCTTGCAAAACCGCTCCGTGGGCAACCGTTCCTAAGGCTAAAATTATTTTTAAATTCGGCATAGCAGTAATTTCATTACTTAAAAAAGTACGGCAGTTTTTCAGTTCATCGGCAGTAACTTGATTTTGCGGCGGGACACAGCGTACCGAATTGGTAACTCGCACGTTAATCAGTTCAAATCCGTCATCTTTTTTCTTTTGATACTCGCCTTTTGCAAATCCGAACTTTTTCAAGGCCGGATATAAAATATCGCCGGCATAATCGTTGGTAAACGGTCGATTAGTTTGATTTGCCCCGTTTAAGCCGGGAGCCAAACCGACAACCAAAACTTCAGCATTTATATCTCCGAACGGCTCGACCGGTGCATTATGATAATGCGGAAATTTCAGTTTATTTTGAACTCTAAACTCGACCAATCGCGGACAAAACGAGCAATCTTTATTAGGACAAGCAAACATATTTTTCTCCTTATTTTCTGCATTGTAATGTGATTTTTTCGGATGTCCACTATTTAAAAACACTTTTTAACGGTTATATCAAACCCGAAAGTATTTAGTAAATGCTTTTTGGTTTTAATAACATTTATAAATGGAGATAAAAATGAAAAAGTCTTTATTATTGACCAGCGCAATCGTTTGTATGGCATCGGTTAATGCCAATGCTATGGATATGATGAGCATGCGTCCGTATATCGGTGCCGAGTATGTCTATTCTTACGCCAAACAAGGAAGTTATGCTCAAGATGCCAAGGATCATTATAACAGCGGAAAATTTGATTTGGGTATTGAATGGATGAAGAACATTGATACTGAATTTTCGTATCAGATGTCAGGCGAATTAAAAAGCAATGACACTTTGGGAAATAAAATAAAAAGTTCTTTTGAAGCCTATGCTCTTGATTTATATGGTAAATATCCGATAATGTGTTCTCCGCTCAGTGCTGTCGGCACACTCGGCGGTGCGATTTATCACACCGAATACAAAGGGTTACCTTCAAAAAGAAGCACCAGAATGGGATATCGCGCCGGCGCCGGTATGCAATATGATTTCAACGATCATTTTGCGGCTCGTGTTATCGGCAGATATTCTTATATCGGCTCGAACTACCTTAACAACTTGATGGAAGTTAATGCCGGTTTATTGTACAGATTTTAGTGTAAATATCCGATAAATTAGGTTCTGTGTTTGAATTTAAGATGCAGAGCCTTTTTTATTTTCCTAAATAAAGTTCACTTTGCTGATAGTTTTTGATTAAGATTTTTAGCAGAACACCGATAATTGCCGCCACAGGTACGGCAATCAACATTCCTAAAAATCCGAGCAATACTCCGCCGGCCAGAATGGCAAACATAACCCAAACCGGGTGTAATCCGATGTTTTCCCCGACCAACTTCGGAGTTAAAAAATTACCTTCGATAAATTGTCCGACAACAAATACCACCACTACTTCAGCCAATTCAGCACCTACTCCGTATTGAGTTAAAGCCAAAATTATTGCCGCCAAAAATCCCGAAATACTTCCGACATAAGGAATAAAGGACAGCAAACCGGCCATAAAACCGACAAGCAGCCCCAAATCCAAGCCGATTAGCAATAACCCGCATGAATAAAAGATTCCCAAAAACAGGCAAACCACAAATTGACCGCGCAGATATCCTGATATAATTTTGTTAATTTGCTCAAAAATATCGTTTACGCTTTTCTGATGTTTCAACGGAACCAAATTCATAAAACCGGCGGTTATTTTCGGCCAATCGCTGAGCATATAAAAAGCAACTACCGGAGAAATCAACAACAGCGATAATACGTTTATGAAAGCAAATCCTTCATTTATCAGTTTATTAAGCAATTTACCGATGAGCTTAAACATATCAGTAGTATGTTTTTGTAAGAATTCTGTATTTGCTGAAGGATAGGTAGCAAATTTTTCTTGTAAATCGTTCAATAACGGGGTTGTTTGTTGAACAAATTTATTTATATAAGAAGGAATTTTTGATGCAAATTCAGATATTTGCGAAACAATAGTACCACCTAAAATAATCATTAAAGGAATTAAAATGATTAACAAACTACCTAAAATAATAATTACTGCAAGGTTGCGAGAAATTTTATGTGTCGTTAATTTATTAACTAATGGATCGAGAAAATAAGCTACCAAAATACCTACGACAAACGGCAACAGTATTGAGTGTAACGCATATAGAAGTCCACAAACAACCGCCAAAAATATAAATATCGGCATCATCATGTGTTGATTGATTTTTTGTGATTTCATCATTTAATTTTACCTTATAATTATGTAATTTCCCATATTTTCATGTGATAAGCCGAGTTCGGACAAACTTTCAAATAAATCGTCAAGTGAACCGGTATAATGCAAATCGAAATTAACCTTACCGCCGCCCATACTTTTGGTATCAATCATTTTGACATTTTCCAAAGTTTTCAAAGTGTTACTTTTATCAATCCAATCTTTCATGTCCTGATAGGCATAAACTGCGCTCACAACACCGGTATCATTAACTCCGTTCTGTTTTTTGGCCATACGTTCCATATTTGAAATAAACATCACGCTTTTTTCGATTGCTTTATCAAAGGTATTTTCATTTTCGTTATATAAAACGGTAAAAGAATCCTCAGTTTTTGCCCGTTCATTTTTAACGGTTATCTTAAGATGTTTGTTAGGCAAGACTTCAGCAAAAACCACATAAATTCCGTCTGAACCGTTCAAATTCGCGATTTCTTCATATAAAATAGAACTCATATATAAGGCATTTTCTCCGTTAAGTTCGTTAATCTGCTCAAAATGAGAATCAATGGTGCGTACTTGTAAAACACCAAACTTAATCAAGCCTTTGGAAAGCCAACTGCGACGCCAATCATTCGAGTTTTCCCACAATTCGACACGACCGCCGTATTCCGAACGATAAACCGGTATTACCAACAGTTCGGAAGCTTTAACATCAATCATATCATTTTCGGCCATATATTCTTTCAATAATTCTTCGTTAATTTCAACAGTAAGCAAAGCTTTATACTTTGTGCCTCCGGATTTTTCATTAGATACGCTGACTGATTGCACAAATTTTGCGATTTCATCATCACTTAATTGATTGAGAAGTTTGACATTTTCCTCATCGGTCAAACCGGAAGCAACCTCCGAAAAACCTTTACGTTGCGCCTCAATCATAGCTTTATCTTTAGCCTCAACCGAATCTTTGGCATCGACATCAACTTCAATCTGAGCTGTGTAATCGGACTTGGCAAACACGGCTGTACTTAATCCCAAAAACAATAAAAGCAACAGAATTTTTTTCATTTCTCGCCTCATTTTTTTACTCATTTTGCCTCAACATATAACAAATCTGTATGAAAAGCAAAACTTTTTTGTAGACTTTTAAAACAATCCGTTGTTTATTATCAGAAAAATTTTTTAATTCAAGGAAATAAATGTTATGATTGAAAGCAAGTACATAAACAGCCTGATTAAAAAGGCCAAGCAAAACATTAAGACGATTGTTCTTCCCGAAGGCGAAGATGAGAGAGTATTGATTGCCGCCCATTTGACAGCCGAGGAAGGTTTTGCTAAAATTATCATTCTCGGAGATGAGGCACAAATCAGAAAATATTACGCCGATAAAGGTTGGAATTTTGACGGTATTGAAATAATAAATCCAGAAAAATCGGAAAAATTGAGCGAATATACCGAACTATTGTATAATTTGCGCAAAGAAAAAGGTTTGAGCCACGAAGAAGCTGAGAAGCTTGTTCTTAATCACAATTATTTCGGTACATTGATGATTAAATCCGGTCATGCTGACGGTATGGTTTCCGGAGCCAATCATTCGACCGCCGATACAGTTCGCCCTGCCCTCCAGATTATTAAATCGGCCAAAAAAGGCGGCAGTGTTTCGTCATTTTTCATCGTGCTTTCGAATAATGAACCGTATATTCTCTCCGACTGCGGAATTATTATCAATCCGAGTGCTGAAGAATTGGCCGGTATCGCCTTAAATGCTGCCGAGACAGCAATTAAATTCGGTATCACACCGAATGTAGCCATGCTTTCGTTTTCAACCAAAGGTTCGGCTAAAGGCGATGAGGTTGAAAAGGTTCAGCGTGCTACCTCGATTGCTTTAGAGGCTTTGAAATCCGATGAATATAAAGATTTGGGCATAAATCTTGACGGCGAGTTGCAAGCCGATGCCGCCGTAAGTGAGGTGGTTGCCGCTAAAAAAGCCCCGGGCAGCACAGTCGGCGGAAAAGCCAGAGTGCTGATTTTCCCGAATTTGGAAGCCGGAAATATTGCTTATAAATTATTGCAACGTTTAGGAGGTTGCGAAGCTTACGGACCGATTCTGCAAGGTTTGAACGCACCGGTTAATGATTTGTCACGTGGCTGCTATGCCGAAGATATTGTCGGTGCTATTGCCATTACCTGCTTACAGGCCGTTAAATAATTGAACTTAACCAATAAAAAAAAGGAATTAAATAAATGAAAAAGATTTTAGTAATCAACTGCGGTTCTTCTTCTTTAAAGTTTCAACTTTATAATGTAGAAAACGGAAACTATAATGTTGTAGCCAAAGGTATAACAGAGCGAATCGGTGCCGAAAATTCGGTATTAAAAATTCAATATGGTAATAATCCAAAAGAAGCCCACGAAGTTTTGATGCCGACTCACAGTGAAGCAATCAAGGTTGTGTTTGAATATCTCTTGAAAGGTGCTTTGAGCAGCATGGAAGAACTTTCTGCTGTTGGACACCGTGTAGTTCAAGGCGGAGATATTTTTTCCGAATCCGTTTTGATTACCGATGACGTAATCAAACAAATCGCTAATCTTTCCGAACTTGCTCCTTTACATAATCCGGCTCACGTTTTAGGTATTAAGGCCGTCAAAGAAGTTTTGCCGAACATTCCGCAAGTTGCAGTGTTCGATACTTCTTTCCACCAAACCATGAAGCCTGAAGCTTATCGTTATGCTATTCCGGAAGACCAATACACTAGAAACAAAATTCGCCGCTACGGTTTTCACGGAACTTCTCATAAATATGTGGCCGAAGAATGTGCAAAACTTATCGGTAAACGCGGAAAAATAATCACTTGCCACTTAGGTAACGGTGCTTCGATTTCGGCTATTGATAACGGCAAATGCGTTGATACTTCAATGGGATTTACGCCTTTAGCCGGAACAATTATGGGTACACGCTCGGGCGATATTGACCCTTATATTCCGCTTTATATCATGAAAAAAGACGGTTTAACTGTTGATCAGGTAAATGATATGCTCAACAAGCAAAGCGGTATGCTCGCTTTGTGCGGCAGAGTTGATAACCGTGATGTTGAGAACGGAATTTTTGATGGCGATGAAAAATGCGTTTTTGCCACCGATTGCTATGTTCATTCGCTTTTGAAAATCATCGGCGGTTATATTGCCGTTTTAGGTGGAGTCGATGCTATTGTATTTACTGCCGGTGTTGGTGAAAACGGTTGGGTTTTACGTAAGCAACTTATTGAACGTTTGGCTTATTTGGGAGTTAAATTAGATGAGAAAAACAACCGTGTACGCGGTGAAACCATTATGATTTCGACTCCGGATTCCAAAGTTAAGATATATATTATCCCGACTGATGAAGAGCTGATGATTGCTCAGGATACCATGCGTATTGCCGGCTTATAATAAGTGGATAATATATGATAAAAGGCTCTGTTCATCACAGAGCCTTTATTTTGTTATATTATATTCCGATTAACTTTTCGGTTTTTCATACCATTTTATGGCATCGGCGCATTTGTCCTGGCTCATATTTTTAACCCGACAGCGGTTAACCTCTATCGTCGGCGCTTTATCGAGAGCAAAACATCCGTCGCCCATAAGCATAATATCTTTGTAGGTTCTGACTCCCGGATTTAGCTGATTCATCTGAATTGATGTGGATATCTCCGGCCAATAAAGCTTAAATCCCAGACTGCTGATTTTTTCGGTTAAATCATTTAAGACATAGATTCTTAAAGAGCAACGAACATATTCATCTAGGCCCCGAAGAACTTGATAGTTATCATAATAAACCAAAATCGAGCGTTCTTTATTTTTATCTAAAACAACTTCGCCGTTAACCACCTTAAACGAAACGATTTTAGGGGAAGTATTGTTATACTTCGGCTCTTCTTCTTTGCCGGAAAAGTTTTTCTTTACCGGTGCATTTTCCGTGGTCGGGGTTGCAGGTTTAGAAGCTTGTGTATTATTATTTCTCGCTACCGGAGCAGGACTTTTAACAGTCGCCGGACTTCTTTGTACCTTGGGATTAAGAACTTGTGCCGAAACAACATCAGGCATAGCGTAAAACACCATGCCCAATGCCAAAAACGATACTAAATTAAAATATTTAGATTTCATATTATCATCTCATATTTTTTAAAGTTTCATCAACTTTATCCAAAGCTTCGGAAATTTCCTTATAGCGATTATTAACTTTTTCGATTTCCGTATTTTTTTCATCTTCGATTTGATCTTGGACAATATTTTCAGGAACATCACCGAATTCAGCGTAGTATTCCGGATTTTTTGAGTTGATGTAATTGAACTTATCACTGCAATTTGAAGCTTCTTCGGATTCGCCTCCATCAAGAGTACAATCTTTAACTTCAAAGTTTAAATTATCAAACAAGAGGAAGCACTTGTCGGTATCAACAGAATTTGAAAAGCTCTTTTGAGAGTGTGGAGCAATATTGAAAAGCTTAACCGAAGAAACAATCGGATTAAACTTAGCTGTCGACTTTAGAGATTTCGTCGGCTCGCTAATATCAATATCGGAACTTAAATTGTTAGCGATTTCATCAGGACTGAGTTTTGATGAATCGTCAATTTTTTTCAAGTATTGACCAGTAATGTTATCATTCCAGATAAAATCCAAATTTGCCTCTTTAAGCGTATTATCAAGACGGTTATAAGCCGTAACGACATAAGAACATTGAGTAACTTCTCCCTGTTTATCTTTTACCGGCTGAATATTTTCGATTCTGAAAATTATAGTTCCGGAATCGGAAGTTTTCTCATATTTTCCGTTGTCTACGTTCTTGTCGGCAACTTGAGCAGCAGCCAAAGAAACACTCATTAACAGAGAAGCAAGACTAAAAACAGCAAATTTATGTAATGTTTTCATTTTAAAACTCCAAAATATCAATTCTCGACCTGAGCATATAGTAATAATATTTAATTTTTCTTAAATTTTCCAGATATTTTTATAATTTTTCAAGTTTTTCTTTCAAACGCAAAAAATCACTCCATGCCTTTGCTTTCTGTCCGGCCGAACGCAACAGATAAGCCGGATGAAATGTTGCAAGTGCCTGATACTTATGATTTTCATCGACATCATACTGCAAAGTGCGACCTCTTAAATGCGAAATACTTTCGGAATTATTTAAAAGAGCATTAGCCGCACTTGCTCCGAGCATCAGGATTATTTTCGGATTAACCAATTCGATTTGTTTTTGCAAAAAAGGTAGGCAAACCGCGATTTCTCCGTCGGTAGGAGTTCGGTTTCCGGGCGGTCGCCACGGCAAAATATTGGAAACAAAACATTTATCACGCTCTATGCCTATTGCCTCCAACATTTTATCCAACAGTTTTCCGCTACGCCCGACAAAAGGCTTTCCCAATCTGTCCTCATCAGCTCCCGGAGCTTCGCCGACAATCATCAGTTCAGCCTTATGATTTCCACATCCGAATACGGTGGAATTGGCGGAAAATTTCAAAGAACAACCGTCGAATTTTTCCATCATATCACGCAGTTGTTCCAAACTTTGAGCTTTTGAACATATATCTTTGGCATTCAAAAAGGCCTCACTTGCACTTTGAGCCAAAATACTGGTTGCCGGACGAGGAGTCGGATTTCCCTTCTCTACCGGTAGTTTTTCTACCGCTAAAATATTAACAGGCTCATCGGAGCTGAATGTTTCAACCCCGCTCAATACATACCAATTTATTATTTGTTCCACTTTATCCATTTTATAACTCTTGACAAACCTTATATATTAAAATACTTTACTTTTCAAGATAAAGAAAATATTTACACATACATAAGCAGTTTATGGTATTTTTAATGCAATAACGGGAAAAACAGGCGATGATAAAAATCATGATGAGACTATTTTTTACTTTATCCGTTGTTTTAATGACGGTTTTGGCTTGCTCGCAAGATGCGTGGAATTTGTTATGGAACAGAAAGCCGGGCTTATCCGTAAAAGATTTTGATGAAAAAGGATATTTGGAAGTTCCCGGAGCAAAACTTAAATTAAATGATAATAAAACCGACGTTGCCTATTATTCCACAAATTCATTGTACGGTGCTTATTTGGCCGGTCGTGTTGCCAATATTCGAAATGATTATCCGGCTGCCGTGGAATATTATAAAATTGTCTTGGATAAAAAACCGGACAGCTCCGAAATAAACAATTGGGTATATGTTTTGATGACGGCTTCCGGTAATTTGGAAGAAGCGGCAAAATATGCTCAGCGCGAAATTGACGGTAAAAAGTTTGGGGTTATGGCTCCGCTCGTAGTTGCTTCCTATGCTTTTAAACATGATGATTACAAAAGAGTTCATGATATCTTAAAGGTCAAAAATGATAAGGTTTATCACGAACTTGTTTATCCGTTTTTGGAAGCTTGGGCTTATGTCGGCGAAAATGATGAAAAATCAGCTCTTGCCGCACTTAATAAAATCGAAAACAAAGGTACGGATATTCAGACATTAAAGCTGTTTCATAAAGGATTGATTTATGATTATTTCAACCAACCTGAAGCCGCTTCGACACAGTTTGAAGAGATTGTCAAAAAATATCCGCAGGAAATGAGTTTCCGTAAATTGGAAGTTATTTCCGATTTTTATGTCCGTCATAACAATATCAAAATGGCGGAAATGCTTGACCGCAAATATGTTAATGACAGTTCTCTTTCAGTTTTGCTTTCCGATATTAAAGAAAGAGTAAAAAATCGCAAAGCCGATCCTAAAGTTGCTATTGATACGGTACAGAAAGGCGTTGCCGACGTAATGTTTAACTTGAACGTGATGTTCCGTTTGGCCAAGCTTGATAATATGTTTGCGGTGTTATTCAACGGTATGTCAATTTATCTCAATCCGGATTATGATGCCACCAAAATTTCGATGGCCAGTGTTTTGGAAAGCAATGGTTATACCGACATTGCCAACTCCTATTATGCACAGGTCAAGCCGGATTCGGGATACTATTATATTGCTCAAACTCGAATTATATTAAATCAACATAAAGATGATAAACTGCTTTTAGCAAAAGAAAACTTAAATAAACTTTTAAAAAAATATCCCGATGATGCTCAGCTTTGGTCGGAATACGGCAATATCTTAAATTCGCTCGATGATTTTGACGGAGCGATAAAAGCTTATCATAAAGCGCTTGAACTTCTGCCTGAAAATGACGAAACCAACTGGAGTATTATGTATGCTCTGGCTGTAACTTATGACCAAAAAGGCGAAAAACAAAAAGGCGAAGAATATATGACAAAAGCGCTCAAATTAAGCGACCGTGATGCGGTTGTGCTTAACTATCTCGGTTATTTATGGCTTGAGGAAGGCAAAAATATTGACCAGGCCGCCGAAATGATTTTGGAAGCTTTCAACAAGTATCCGCTTGACGGACACATTATCGACAGTCTCGGTTGGTTGTTTTATCGAACCGGAAACTACATTAAAGCCGTGGAATATCTGGAACAGGCTTCGGATATGAATCCGGCAAATGCCGTTATCAGCGACCATTTGGGCGATGCTTATTGGCGTTTGGGACGCAAGAATGAAGCCGGTTTCCAATGGCGGCATGCACTGGTATTGAAAGAAGATGCCGAAATGATTGATAAAAAGTCCGTCAAAGCCAAAATTTCCGACGGTCTGCCGGAAGCAAAACCTTATATTCTTTCGGATGAAAAACTGATAAAAGAATTATCGGAAATGTAAGATTTTTAATAAAAAGTGGTACTTTATGAAAGAGAGACAATCGCTGTTTTTTATTGACTGAATCAAAAATCAAATTTTCAGCAATTTCTTGAACTCATCTTCAGAGAGCATTTTTATTCCGAGTTCGGCGGCAACTTTCGCCTTGCTTCCGGCATCTTTACCGACAACCACAAAATCGGTGTGTTTGGAAACCGAACCTGCCACTTTCGCTCCATATTTCTGCGCCAAAGCTTTGGCTTCCTGACGTGTTAATTTTTCCAAAGTTCCGGTAAAAACAATCGTTTTTCCGCTGATTGGCGAACCGGCAATTTCTTCTTCGGCAAAATCTTCAACAACCACATATTTTCTCAAATTGGTAATCACGCTCAAATTATGCGCCTCGCCGAAAAACTCCACTATGTCTTCCGCCATTGAAGCACCGATACCGTCAATATTTACCAACTTTTCGGTCTGTTTTTCTCTCATCTGATTTTGCAAATTGTCAAATGAGCCGTAATTTTTAGCAAGCAAACGTGCGGTTGCCGACCCGACTTGCGGAATTCCCAAAGCATAAATAAAGCGCGGAAGCGAAATTTTTTTGCGCTCATTTATTGCCGCAAACAGGTTTTTGACCGAAGTTGTCCCCCACCCTTCACGCTTTTCAAGTTCCAAACCTTTATGAGTGCTGAGCAGAAACAAATCATCGGCCGGCGCGGAATAATTGCGCTCTTGCAATGTGAAAATATCGGCCGGATTATGCAAAATTCCGTCATCAAAAAATTCTTCCACCACCTTATCGCCAAGCCCGACAATATCAAACGCTTCTTTCGAAACAAAGTGTTTCAGGCGTTCTTTGGCTTGCGCCGGACAGGTTAAACCGCCGGTGCAACGGCGAATTGCCTCGTTTTCCTCTCTTATGGCATGAGCACCGCACTCGGGACAAACATTCGGGAACTCGTACGGC
>ONLJ01000032.1 GCA_900318605.1 uncultured Rhodospirillaceae bacterium
ATACTGCGGCTAAAACCGGCGCAGGGTGGAAATCAACATCTTGCACAGATTGCTCTGGTACCTATTACAAAAACGAATGCGACACCGGTTATACTTTAAAGAATGGCAACTGTGTACTTCCGAATGTATGTAATGAAAGCAATTATGAATATGCTTCTCCAAGTGCCTGTGATAATGCACATCATATGGGTGGTTGTATAACATCAGGTAACTGTTATGTTCCGTTATGCAACAACATTGAAGGATACTATGGATACGATTGGGTAAATGCACAATCCGATAATCCTCTTGTAACTATTTGTAATTTAGCGAACGGTGGTTCTTTAGGAGTTCAAGTTGATGATACGACACATCAGCCTAAATGTTTTTATTGCACTGGTAACCAACCTAACCCACCTACCCCACCAACACCAACTACAACATGTGCTCAAATCAACAGTAGCTATAAAACATCTTGCGGTGAATACCAAATTACGAACAGTACCAATGATCAAGGTTCTGACGGCAACTGTGTAACCTGCACCTCAAGATGCGTAATGGTTTGCAAATATGTTGCAAGAAATGAGGTAAAGTGCTCAACGCCTTATCCTAGTGCTTGTGTCAATAAAATCAGAGCAGTGGTGGTAACAGAATCTTCTCGCATAAACCTGTCTAACCAGACACAGATATGTTCCGTAACTAACGGTTGTGTTTCCTACATTTATAGTGATGGTACGGTAGATGGAAATTGTGATAATGTTATTTATAAGGCTGATCAACATGGAACCGGAACAATTACTTCAAAAAGAGAGTGTAATGTTGGCGATGTTCTCAACGGACAAGCCGCAAATTGTACTACAATAAACGGAGGAGCGTGTCTTGTAGGCAGACTTGCTTATTTGGAGGATACATGTAACGCTGTTGCTTCCAATGGATCATATGTTAAAACAGAGCATTTCTGTAAGAAAAATGATTCCAGTTGCAATCAAACAGTAGGCAAAGACCCCAGCTATTACAATAGTACGGGCTACTATAATTCAAGCTTAGATGGAACAGAATATATTTGCGAATTTGATCATAAATAAACTTGAAAAAGTTTTAAATCAAAAACGGCGGAGGTGTCTTTATCCCCCGCCGTTTTTGATGATAAAACACAGTAACTTTTCTTATTTTACTCTACCGTAAATATCTTCATAGCGGATGATGTCATTTTCATCTAAATTTTCGCCGCATTGAATTTCAATAAACGTCAGCGGCAAAGCAGTCTTATTGCAAATCCGGTGCTTTGTTTCCTTTTCGATATAAACCGCCTCTCCTGCACTCTTTTCGATAACATCTTCGCCTAATGTAACCGTTGCCGTACCATTTACAATAATCCAATGCTCGGAGCGAAAATGATGGAGCTGAAGCGATAAAATTCCCTGAGGATTAACGGTTATTCTTTTAACGCAAAATCCTTTACCGCAATCGATTACTTCCCATGTTCCCCAAGGGCGGTTATCATGTTCGCCCCTTTTATAATTGTTTATCATTTGTTCAATTCCTTTTTTTTATGTTTACAGTTGCCTAAAATTATTATAAATAATAACTATAAAATGCAAGATAAAATTTTTTGGAGCAAAAATGAAAATATCTGCGGCCGTAAACGAAGCATTAAATCTTCAGCGAACCATCAGCGAACAGCTTTTGGCAGAGAATTTGATGCCGGATAAAATCGCCGCTATCTTAAAGGCATTTGCCGTTTCTTCCGATTCTGACAGCGTTGCTTTATATGCGACCATAGATGAAAATTATCTCGAAAAAATGGGGGATTACAACGGCTCCGAATTTAAAGGTAATATCCGTTTCAGCGATGACAATATCGGATTGAGCGCCGCCGAGCGCCGGACTATTAACGAATATAACGAGCAGACAAAACAGGCAATTCTTTGTGTTCCGGTTATCCGTATGTATAATACGACAGGCGTTATTGTTTTGAGCAAAACCGATAAAGGCGAATATTCGGAAGGTCTGGCGGAAATTGCCGAAACCATCGCCCTATCGCTTGCCGAGTTTATGTCCTCAAAACAATTCTTGGAATACCGCAACCGAATCATCAAGGAAAAAGGTATCGTAGTCCGCGATTCGCTTAAAGGCGTGTGCTTAAACAAAGGCTATGGTGTCGGCAAAGTCCTTCTTCATCGGAAACACCGCGAAATAATCAATATCTTTGCCGAAAACATTGACCTTGAACACTCCAGATTAAATGAGGGCCGGCGAAAAATGAGCGAATATCTGGATAAGAAAATCGCTCAAACCGAAAATTCCATCGGCAACAGTCTTGAAATCATGGAAGCTTACCGCATGTTTGCTCAGGATAAAGGCTGGTATAAAAAAATCAGCGCCGATATTGACAAGGGATACACGGCCGAAGCCGCAATCGAACATGTTTATGAGGAAATGTGGGCAAGATTATCTCTGACAGACGATATGTACTTGAAAGAAAAACTATATGATTTGCGCGATGTTTCCGACCGCTTACGCTCATTTGTTGTGGGAGAAACATTTGATGATGAAGTTCTGCCTGATGAAGATATTGTAATTGTTGCCCAAAATATGGGACCGGCAGACTTGATGGACTACAATTATGATAAAATCAAGGGTTTGGTAATTGAAGACGGCACCGCAACCATGCACGTCGTTATTATTGCAAAAGCCCTGAATATTCCGGTAATTGCTAAAATTCACGGTGTTACTCAGGAGGTTAAAACCGGTGAGATTGTCGCCATAAACGGAGAACAGGGAAAACTTTATACCCGTCCTTCAGATGATGTAATTGCCGAATATCAAAAAAAATCGCTCGGTCGAAAAAATATTTTTGCCGAACTGAAGAGTTTGAAAAACGTTCCGACCGAAACTTTGGATGGAACAAAAATTACTCTGGCGCTCAATTACGGTTTCGATTTGGATTTTGATTATATCGAGCCGACAAACTGCGACGGTATCGGGCTGTATCGCACTGAAATCATGTATATGGCGGCGGAAAAAATGCCTGATGTCGAAACTCAGCAGAAACAGTATAAGCGTTTGTTTGACAAGATGGGCAGTAAAAGAATTATTTTCCGTACACTGGATGTCGGTTCGGATAAGCTCCTTCCTTATTGGGGAGAAATCAAGGAAGAAAATCCGGCAATCGGTTGGCGTTCAATCCGCATAACTCTTGACAGGCGAGCAATATTACGTCAACAAATCCGAGCCTTATTAAGAGCTTCGGCAGGAAAAACCTTAAACATAATGTTCCCGATGATTTCGACAATGCACGAATTTTTGGAAGCAAAAGAGACCGTAATGCTCGAGTATGAGCGCGAAAAAAGCCGCCAAAAACCGACGGCAAAGCAGCTTAATATCGGCATTATGATTGAAGTTCCGTCCGTTATTTTTCAGCTTGATGAAATATTACAGGAAGTTGATTTCATCTCCATAGGTACAAATGATTTATACCAGTTTACGTTTGCCTGCGACAGAGGAAACCCTCGGCTTTCCAATCGTTATGATGTTTTATCGGTTCCTTTTTTAAGAATGATGAAAAACATTGTTGATAAAGCAAATCAGTATAAAGTTTACTGCTCGGTTTGCGGCGAAATGGCGGCCAATCCGGTTGAAGCAATGGCTTTAATAGGTATGGGATACCGCAATTTTTCGGTCTCAGGCGCTGCTTATGCGAATGTTAAACAAATGATTTTAAGCTTAAAAAAGGAAGATATTGAAGACTATATGAAACTTTTGTTCAAATCCGATAAAAAAACCTTACGTCCGCAATTATTATCCTATGCTTACGATCATGGTATTGCAATTAAATAAAATGTATGTTATAAACTTGGCATTAAAAAAAGAGGTAACATGAAAAACGAAACAACTGATATAGAGAAAACCGAGTTTGAAATGGAAGATGAAATGCAGACTGTCGGCGATATTCTGCGCAATGCCCGTGTAAAGCAAGGAAAAACCTTAAACGATGTGGCTGAAGAGTTATGCATTCGCCGTGTCTATTTGGAAGCAATCGAGAATGTAGAATACAAAAAACTTCCGGTCGAGCCTTACGGATTGGGATATGTGCGAAATTATGCAGAGTATTTGGGGCTGAACAGCGCCAGAATAGTTCAGTCTTTCAAAGAAACAGCCATGCCTAAAATCAACAACAAAAAAAATCTCAAGGCAATCGGCAACGAAATTGATTCCAACAGACCGGAGCTTAAACATGTGCTGTGGGGAATTTTGGCTTTGTGTGCCATTGCCGCTGCATGGTATTTCTATAATTATTCCAACGAACCGCGCGTTGATATTGTCAATGAAACACCAGTTTCCGAAATATATCCGAAGCCGATAATATTGGAGGAAAAGGAAATTACCGAAATTTCAGAGGATTCCGAAACTGCTGAAACCAACTCTGAGCAAGTTCAGGAAGACGATGATAATCAAAATACGGAATTCAAAGAAGATACCACGACTGAAACAAATTCCGAAAAAGCTGAAAAAAACGAACCTCGGATTAAAATCGTTCTCAAAGGCGATTCATGGATTGAGCTGAAGCACGGCAAAGACGTTTTGTTGGCAAAAGTTTACCATAAAGGTTTCGAGTATGAAATTCCCTACAACGATGATCTTGAAGTTTCCGTCGGAAAACAGCAAAATGTCCAATTTTATATTGATGGCAAGCTCACAAAGGTTACAACTCCCAGAAATCAGCTGAGAGTCAAACTTGATAAATTTTTGGAAAAAAGATAAATAAAATGGAAAAAATACAAAGTGTTCGCGGTACTTATGATTTGTACGGCGAAGCAAAGAGAAAGCTCAAAAAAGTTATTAAAACCGGTTCGGATGTCGTTGAAAAATACGGATTTGAGGAAATTGAAACGCCGATATTTGAATTTACAGAAGTTTTTTCACGTAATTTAGGCGACACATCGGACATTGTTACCAAAGAGATGTACTGCTTTAATGATAAAGGAGGAGAAAGTTTGACCTTGCGACCTGAAGGTACGGCAGGTGCGGTCAGAGCTTTTATCTCCAACGGAATGCAACAAAATCTGCCGGTCAAGTTCTATTATTCCGGACCGATGTTTCGCTATGAGCGCCCGCAAAAGGGCCGTCAGCGTCAGTTCACTCAATTCGGCATTGAGCTTTTGGGCGTGGAAACACCTCAGGCAGATATCGAAGTTATTTCAATGGCTTATGAATTTTTAGAAAAACTCGGACTTGCCGGTGCGGTTACGGTTGAGATAAATTCGCTCGGTGATACCGAGAGCCGTAATAATTATCGCGAGAAGCTGGTTGCTTATTTGAAAAAACATTATGAAGAATTGTCTGAGGACAGCAAAAAACGTCTTGAGAGAAATCCTCTGCGCATTTTGGATTCAAAGGAAGAATGTGATAAGGCGGTAGTGGAAAATGCTCCGCTTTACGCCGATAGTTTGAATGAAGTTTCAAAAAAGTTCTTTGCCGATGTTTTGAAAGGACTTGACAATTTAGGCATAAAATATCGTATCAACAATCGCTTAGTACGTGGACTTGACTATTATTCGCACACTGTATTTGAGCTGACAACCGACAAACTCGGAGCGCAAGGTACGGTTTTGGCCGGCGGTCGTTATGACGGTTTGGTAGCGCAGATGGGTGGTGGCGATGTTGCCGGTATAGGTTGGGCTTGCGGAGTTGAAAGGTTAGCGATGCTTTTGGAAGAGAGTGTTGATTTACCACGTCCGATTGCCGTTATTCCGGTTGGCGATGATGCCAACGACAAGGCGATGGAAATTGCTTATAAGTTGCGTTTAGCCGGTTTCAGAGTTGAACAAAGTTACAGCGGCAACATGAAAAAACGCTTGGCGAAAGCAGATAAAGTCAACGCCGTTAAAGCTGTTATTATCGGCTACGATGAAATAGCAAAAGGCGAAGTAACTTTGAAAGATTTTGAGAGCGGTGAGCAAAAAACGGTAGTTTTTGACAACCTGATTAAGGAATTATCTTAAATGAATTTAGAAGAAAAATTAGCCAATGTTGCCGATCGCTACGATGAAATTCAGGCACTTTTGAGTTCACCGGAAATAGCTTCCGATGAACTGATAAAACTCAATAAAGAACTTTCGGTTTTAGAGCCGGTGGTTGCTGCCATCAATGAATACAAACGTGCGCTTAAAGCCATGGATGATGATCAGGCAATGATTGACGATCCGGATATGGATAAAGAAATGAAAGATATGGCCGAAGCAGAATATTATGAATTGAAAGAAAAGCTTCCGGACTTGGAAAAACAAATCCGAATTTTACTCTTGCCGAAAGATTCCGATGATGAAAAAAATGCCATTTTGGAAGTTAGAGCCGGAACAGGCGGTGATGAGGCGGCATTGTTTGCGGCTGTTTTGTTTGAGATGTACCAACGCTATTCCCAAAAACAAGGTTGGCGTTTTGAAGTTTTAGATGCCAATGAAAACGGTTTAGGAGGATATAAAGAAGCCTCTGCCAAAATTACCGGCAAAGATGTTTTCGCAAAGTTGAAATTTGAATCCGGCGCTCATCGTGTCCAAAGAGTACCGGTTACCGAATCACAAGGCAGAGTACATACTTCGGCGGCAACCGTAGCGGTTTTGCCGGAAATTGAGGAAGTTGATTTGTATATCAATCCTGCTGATTTAAAGATTGATGTTTACCGAGCATCAGGTGCCGGCGGTCAGCACGTAAACCGCACCGAATCAGCGGTTCGAATTACCCATATTCCGACTGGAATTGTTGTCCAGTGTCAAGATGATCGTTCGCAGTTTAAAAATAAAGAAAAAGCGATGAATCACTTGCGCTCGAAACTTTATGACAGTCAGCGTGAGGCAATTAACGCCGATTATTCAGAAAAGCGCAAATTGCAAGTCGGTAGCGGCGACCGAAGCGAGCGAATCCGGACATATAACTATCCGCAGGGACGTGTTACCGACCACCGCATAAATTTAACGCTTTATAAGCTTGATGAGGTTGTTTCCGGCGAGGCTTTAGGTGAAATTATCGATGCCCTTATTGCCGAGGATCAAGCCGAACGCTTAGCGGAAATGTAGTTTTTATACTGATTATACAACTTAATTTTAATATTTTTACCGGCAAATCATAATAAAATTTCAGCGCTTTAATCTTTTTGATATTTCTTTAATTTCATTACTTATCCGAAGAGATTCCGTGATTTTTCGAATAGCTTTATTATAAGTATTCTTATTTAAGTGACACTCTTTCGACTGCAAATACTCCAGACAAATCGCCGGATATTTTGCCATTATGGTTGCAATGGCCCATGCAATACCCATTTGCGCATAATACCTATCAGCATTTATTTTATCCAAAACTCCGACTACTTTTAATATATATTCATCAGTCAAATAATGCGACAACATCATTACCGATACAACTCTACTTTCAAATTCCTTTTCGCTGTTTTGATATTGCCTTAAAAAATTCCAGACAATCTCCGGATATTTACGCGTAATTTTAAAACTTTGGCACAGTGCATCATTTATCGCCCAATCATCTACATAAGGCACAAAATACTCAAAATATTTAAGCAAGACTTCAATATCATCTTTAGCATATCCTAAAACAAAAGCATGCAAAAGTTTCAATTCAAAAGTTTCAAACCGATTATTATCTAACAGTTCGCGATAATCTTCACTGGCGATTTGCTTAGCAAATTTTTTCAACTCAGGAATAGATATACCGAAAGTCGTCGTTTTAATATTTTTGATTTTGTGCCTTATATCGTCTATGTACATTTTCATCTAAGCAATTCTTCGATATCAGCCAGAATTTGTTCCGGTGTTATTCCTAATTCCTTAAGTAATTCTTGCGGATTATAGCGATCATAAAACTTTCTTTTTAATCCGTAATTTCTAACCTTGATGTCGGAAGTGGAATAAAATGCCGCTATTTTCTGTCCGAAACCGCCATCTAAAATACCATCTTCCAGCGTAATGACAATTTCATGATTTTGAGCCAAATCCTTTAACAATTTTTCATCTAATCCGTTGGCAAAACGCGGATTGATAAGAGTCGGCTTAAATCCGGACTTTTTCTCAATCAGAGCGACTAATTCTTCGCCTTTTTGATAAAAATCGCCGAGCGCCAAAACGGCTACCTTTTCACCGGATTGCTCTACTTTATATGTATTTATTCTGCTGTAATCTTTATCGGCAGATCTTGAACTGACCGCATTTCCCGGCATTAAGATTATTACCGGATGATCTTTTTGTTCCACCGACCAATCGAGCATATTAAGATATTCTTCTCCGGAAGTCGGTGCCAACATAATCAAATTCGGGATATTCGAAAAAGCGGAAATTGCAAAAATTCCCAAATGAGTTACATCGGTCAAACCATCAAAAGAGGCAAAATTAAACAAAAACGTAACCGGATTATTGTTAATACAAACATCTTGTGAAATTTGATCATAAGTGCGTTGCATAAAGGTGGCATTCGTAACGAGCAAAGGCTTGCCTCCGGCCTTGGCAATTCCTGAAGCAAACGCCACTGCATGTTCTTCGGTAATTCCGGTATCAACATATTGTGCGCCGAGTTTCTCGCGCAAATCCGGCGAAAGTCCGGCCGTCATCGGCATAGCCGGAGTTATGACCACAAAATCTTTATCTTTTTTTGCCTTATCCATGATGTATTGTGTAGTCAATCCGGTATAAGTTTCCGCCGAAAAATCAACATTCCATTTTCCGGTTTCACGCTCAAAAGGCATACACCAATGCCAAGCTTCACGATTTTCTTCGGCAAGCTTAAATCCCTTACCTTTTTGAGTATTTACATGAACAACAATCGGATGATCAATATCTTTAACCTTTTTAAAGAGCTTTATCATAGCTTCAACATCGTTACCGTTTTCTTCATAAATATAATCCAACCCTAAAGCCTTAAAAAAGTTGTTGGCAGATGTTCCTTTTGACGCGCGCAATTCGCTCAAATTATTATAAATTCCGCCATGAACCTCGGCGATTGATTGCTGATTATCATTTACAACTATAATAAAATTTGAAGAAATTTCAGAACCTGTAAAATCCAAACCTTCCAGAGCCTCACCACCTGACAATGATCCATCGCCGATTAAAGCAATTACGTTATATTTTTCTCCTTTCAAATCACGAGCTTTTACCAAACCGGCAGCCAATGATACGGAAGTAGAAGTATGTCCGACATTAAATAAATCATGCTCACTTTCATCAGGATTTGTATAACCAGAATCATCTTTAAAATGTGTTTCATCAATATAACCTGATTTACGCCCTGTCAACATTTTGTGCGGATAACTTTGGTGCGAAACATCAAAAACAAATTTATCAACCGGCGAATCAAAAACGTAGTGCATGGCGATTTCCGTTTCCACAATTCCGAAGTTCGGACCGCAATGACCGCCAATCTTGGTTAAACGATTAAATAGTGCTTCGCGAATATCTCCGGCCAATATTTTTAATTGCTCAATGTTCAATTTTTTTACATCTGCCGGAGAGTTTATGGTGTTTAAAATACTATACACTTACTGTTCCTTTCTAATGTTGATGGTTACAAATTCCGATTTTGTTCCGGTTTTAAATTTAATTGCCCAGTCGGAAATTCCCGAAGTTACAATAAAATCGGTATTTTTTCGCTTTTCATGACCATAAACCAAGTCATTTGCACCGATCCATTTTCCTACCTGATTAAACGGGAAAAGTTGTCCGCCGTGAGTATGACCGCTCAAGACCAAATCGACACCGCTGTCTGCCTGATTTTTAAAATCAGTCGGTTGATGGTCCAAAACAATCATATACTTGTTTTTATCCAAACCTTTAATCAATTCCGCCATAGACATACGGCTTCCTATTCTTTCCTGAATCATTGAATGATCTTGCCGACCTATTATATAGAACGAATCATCTATCAAAATGCTTTCATCTTTCAGCACCTTTATTCCGTTGTCGGTCAGTTCTTTTATTAAGTCATTCACATTAAATCCGCGCCGTTTGGAACCGTAATATCCTTTATCATGATTACCGAAAACAAAATAAGTCCCGTATTTAGTTTTTATTTTACCCAAATTTTTGGTAGCAATTCTCATATTTTCTCTGGTAGTTCCATCATCGACATAATCACCGACAACAACCACAATATCAGGATTTTGTGATTGTATTTCTTCAAGATGTTTTGCAAATTCTTCACCACCGAAAGTTGTTCCAATGTGGGAATCTGCGAACATAACAACACGCAAATCTTTGATATTTTTTTGAGTTTTCAGATTATATTCGGTATTCCATACATTATGAGCAAAATACCAACCGAACATCAGCGAAATAGCCGTTATAGCCAAAGCAACCCAGCCTGCGTAATAGTGTTCGAATGTAACATGTGCGAATTTTTCCAAAAGCCAAAAGGCTAAATCGCTGAGTGTCCAAATCATTGCCAGATACAAAACACAAACAAGCGCATTCACAAAATCAATCAAAAAAACTATTATTCCGGTAACTCCCAAAGTTATCAGCAAACCTAATGAAAATTGCTTAAATTTTCCCCATTGCGCAATGTTTTCAATATCAATGAGGTCCGGAACTTTATAACCCAGATAAAACAATGAACTTATCACAAAAGCGATTGTTGTCCACATTATCATAATCCACATTGTCATTATTTTATCTCCGAAAAAAGCCTCGAAATTCCATGAAAATTTAAGCCGAAATATGATATTTTAAAGTCGTCGCTAAGAGCAAAATTTATTTTCATCATTTAATCTATCCTTAAATTTCGGTATATTCATAAGTTTAAATTTAATACAATTTTTAGGGCAGACACCCATGCACTTCATACAGTTGATACAATTCGGATGACGTACAAATTTTGTTTGCTCCACACTGATATTCATCGGGCAAATTTTATCGCATAAACGGCAGTGAATACAAGTTTTATCCTCTCGAGATATACCGGCGATACGCACCATACTCATAAGTCCGTCGGCTGCACCTTTGGTACAAAAATAATTGCAAAAAGGACGCTCAAAAAATAAGCTGATAATCAGAAACGAGGCTAACACGACAGCGCCTGTCAAAGTCAGCATGTTATAAACCAAGTTGTCTTGAAAATAAAACCGCGCACCGGAAAACGAAAAGCTGATTCCGAACACCATTAAGCCAAAAAATATATATCGGGAAAATTGTAAATATCGTTGAATATATCTCGGCATTTTAAGGCGGGGAATTTTACATTTTTCGGCAACTGTTCCCAACCATTCCTGTGCTGTTCCGAAAGGGCATACCCAACCGCAAAAAAACACCCCGATAAATATAACGCTCCAAAACAACCAATGTGCGACTGTTTCCGAATGTATCAAAGGCAAAAATAAACTTGCCGCAAAGAAGGCCTGAACAATAAATCTTAAAGGCTGTATCCACTTTTTCATTTAGTGGCTTCTTCCAAATTCTCTTTAGCCCATTTCTTAAGACCGAGTGTTACTCTTCCGTAACCGGCCCAACCGTCAACATCAACATTACAACCGTCGCACAATTTTGCGGTATCGGTAAAAGAATTATCTGCGCCGCCGCTACCATGTGTAACAAACGGTATTACTATTTTACCTTTTAAAACACCACTGGTTAAAAAAGTGCGAACCGGAGTAGCCATCGTTCCCCACCAAACAGGAGAACCGACAAATACAACATCATATTCATTTATATTTTCCGGCCATGGTTTAATCGGTGGTAAAATTCCTTCGTCAAGTTCTTTTTTTGCCAACTCGATTTGCTCCTTATATTCCGAAGGATAAGGTGTTACCAGTTCGATTTCATATAAATCCGCATTTGTTTCTTTGGCTACGATTTCAGCCGCATTTTTAGTGTTTCCGGTCAAAGAAAAATATGCCACCAAAGTTTTTGCATCGGCGGTTTCTATTGCCAAAGCAGTTCCCATTAAAGTTGCCATCATCAAGGCATAAAAGTTTTTCGTTTTCATATATTACTCCTTTTAAAATAAATCCCCTTTGATATATAATGAAAAGAAACAATCTTCAACGCAACATTTTTTTCTTAATTATTAAGATGTTAATCGAAGAAAGGCAAAAAAATTATTATGAAACATTTTTAGTCAGTAGCTTGAGATCCGCTAAAAATCAATATGGAAAAGTAATGCACAATTTTCAAAACAAAGCTTGTAAAAATACTGCTCCATATTATAATTTCAGTAAAAGAGAAATGAAAATGTATTACACGGATTCGCACATACATTTGCAGGATTATACTCCGGAAGAAGCAAAAAATGTAATGACCGCCGCCATTAAAGCTGATGTGCGCGAATTTATTGTACCATCCTCTAATCCTACGGATTGGCAAAAAATAATCGACCTTACCAAACAATATTCCGACATAACAGGAGCCATCGGTATTCATCCGTGGTGTGTGGAAAATACCGAATATTTTGCGCTTGATATCTTGGAAAACCTTTTGATCGAAAACCCTAAACTTTGGTTAGGCGAATGTGGTATTGACCGCATAAAGAATCCAAATATTGATAGACAACGTGAGTTTTTTATCAAGCAAATTGAATTGGCAACCCGCTATAATCGGCCACTTATTATTCACTCAGTCAAAGCTGACGATAAAATCGGCGAATTTTTCAGCATACTGCCTAAACGCACGATTTTTCATTCTTTCACCGGTTCGCTTGAATGGGGAAAAAAAATACAAAAAGCGGGATTTTATTTGGGTATCAACTTTACATTTTTTCGAAAAGAAAGCGCGGCTGAAACCTTACAAAATCTTGACTTAAGCAAAATTTTGATTGAAACCGATGCACCTTATCAACAAATAAAGGGTTTTGTTAAAAACAGTCCGGAAAATTTACCGATTTTAGTCTTAAAAATAGCAGAAGCCTTAAATTTATCCAAAGAAGAAATCTCCTCAATTTTAGCTCAAAACCGGAATACTTTCAAACAGCCGAAAACAAAGGAATAAAAATGCAGAATACTCCGAAATCATTACGTTTGCAAATCGCAATTTTAGGACGGGTAAACAGTGGAAAATCAAGCTTTTTAAATCTGATTACCGGTCAACAAACTTCAATTGCTTCCGAAGTTGCCGGCACCACGACCGATGTGGTTGAAAAAGCGATGGAATTACCTCCTCTAGGTGCAGTTCTCTGGCTCGATACCGCCGGTTTCGGCGATAGTACCGAACTTCAAAACAAACGAACGGAAAAAACTTCAGCCGCACTACAAAGAGCAGATATGGCATTGCTTATTTGCGAAGGCGATAACATCGGAGAAATCGAACGTGATATCATCAAAGAAGTCGAAGAAGCCAAAGTTCCGCTGATTAAAATTTATAACAAATCCGATAAATTTAACATAAAATCGACTGACGGATTAAAGGTTAATTCGCTTGATTTGAACACTCGCCACGAGGTTTTAAGCGCTTTAACCGAATTGTTGATTTCAAACTGTCCGCCTGATTTTTTGAGCGAAAAGCCGCTGATTTCCGACTTGGCAGAAAAAAATTCGACTGTTATCATGATTGTCCCGATTGATTACGAAGCACCGAGAGGCCGCCTGATTTTGCCTCAGGTTCAGGCAATTCGTGATTGTTTGGACGGCGACCAGAATATCATTGTATGTAAAGAAAACAACTATACATCGGTATTACAAAACCTTAAAAATCCGCCGGCATTGGTTGTTTGCGATTCTCAGGTAGTTGATTTAATGGTAGCGCAAACTCCCACTGAAATCAAATGTACAACATTTTCGATTTTGATGGCACGTTTCAAGGCGGACTTGACCATAATGGCAAAAAATGCCGCCATAATCAAAAACTTGAAAGACGGCGATAAGGTATTGATTGCGGAATCCTGTACTCATCATGCTGTGGAAGACGATATTGGACGAGTAAAAATTCCGGCATTGTTAAGGAAAAAAACTCAAAAAAATCTTATCATTGATTTTGTCAGCGGCTGTGATTTTGCCAAGAATCTCGAACAATATAAACTTGTTATTCAGTGTGGCGGCTGCACCATAAACCGCAAGGAAATGATTTCCAGACTGCAAAAATGCGATATTGCCGGTGTAAAAATCACCAATTACGGCGTGGCTATTTCCGAACTCAAAGGCGTTTTGGAGCGCGTTTTAGAACCGTTTCCCGAAGCCTATCAAGCTTATTTAAGTGCGAAAGAATCGTTTAGTGATTGACAAAATATAATCAATTTGTTAGTTTAATTGGTGAATAAAAATTATTAACCCTTAAACTTACAATTATGAACTTAAAAGCATTTGCGGAGTTTAACCGATTCAAGGAATTGGTAACTTCAAAAAGATCTGCCGGTTGGCAAGAGGAAATCAGGGTATTCGAAAGAATAAAGTACACTGAGAGTTTGCCGATTGATGCCAACATTGAGTTTGCCAAGCGCAATATTTTGATTGGAAACGTGGAGTCTAACCCCAATACGCGGCCTGTTGTATATAATCACAATGAAGGCTCGACCTACCCTGTTCCGGTAAAACTGGCTTTTTTCAGAAAGCTTGATCTTTTCCAGGACATTATTGAGTTGCAGGACACGATTGATGTTGTAACTGATCCCTATATCAAATTAGAGATGGAGAACAAGGTTTTTGATTCCAAAATCATGAAGCTTTCTGGTATCTATGTCGTTTATGGCAAAGCCCTTAGGAAAGGTAATCATCTTGTTCCTCACTTGACCTTAGCAGAAGCAACTTCCCAGTTGGTATTTGCACGCATAGCCTTAGATAAAATAATGTTCTATGTTTGCGATTCTGCCGAAGAGTGTGGAAATCTGACCACTCATGCTGGATATCATGCATATCGTATAGCTGTATACGAGCCATCCTTGTTTCCGACAGAGCTAATTCCGGAAATCAGCATTGACAGCTATGCGGTTGAATAAAGCTTTTCAAACACTCCCATAAAAAGGAAGTGTTTATTTTTTATCTTTTAAAAATACTTCTTGACTATAGTTTGATAAACAGGCAGTATTAGATAAAGTCAATTTAATTACAAAAAAGATGATAGAGGAAGAACGGGAAAATCGCAGCAAAATTGCCACCGGACAACAACATTCAGCCGCCAATCCGAATACTTCGGTTTGGGTAGAAGCATCTGCCGGAACCGGAAAAACAAAAGTGTTGTCTGACCGTGTTTTGCGCCTTTTATTAAATAGTGATAATCCGCATCCGGAGCGCATACTTTGCTTAACCTATACCAAAGCCGGTGCGGTAGAAATGAAATCGCGTATTTTTGAGCGTTTGAGCGAATGGGCTGTCATGAGCGATGAAAAGCTTGAAGAATCTCTTATCGGTTTATTTTCCGGCGACAATCTTTCACTTAAGGAACTCAAAACCTATAAAAAACGCGCCGGGACATTGTTTGCAATTCTGCTTGACACACCCGGAGGAATGAAAATTCAGACCATTCACAGTTTCTGTCAGGATCTATTGAGCCGCTTTCCGATAGAAGCCGGAGTACCTCCTTATTTTGAGGTAATTGAAAGCAACGAACAAAATGATATTTTGGAGCAGATACGCCGCGATTTATTAAACGATATCAAAAATTCATCTGATAGCGATAAATCCGATTATATGCTGTACATAACCGAAAACATGAAGGCAGATAACTTTGATAAAGCCTTAAAGGAAATCATCGAAAACAGCTCAAAATTACGGCATATTTTCAATCGTTACAACGATTTTAGTGAATTTGAAAAGCATTTGGCAGAAAAAATCGGTGCTTTTCCCGATAAGCTGATTGCCGATTTTTATCGCGAATATATGCAATCCAGCAGAGCTCATCTCGAAATAATTATCGACACCTTGCACCATGGCAGTGAGCCCAACAAAAAAACAGCCGACACCTTGCAAAAAATCGCTGATAACGGCTACCTTCCACAGGATTTTCCTCTTTTACAAAAGATGATATTAACCGATAAACGAACTCCGAAAATCAAAGAAACGAATACATTAAAAGCTTATAATCCCGAATTTGGCAACCTTACTCAAAAAGTTGCCGAACGCATGAATGACACCTTAAAACAAATAACCCGTCAAAAACTTTATTTTGCTTCACGTTCGATTTTCGGCTTAGCTTATGAACTGTTTACCAGATATTCTGACTACAAGAAAAAACGAGCAGAACTTGATTATAATGATTTGATATTTTATGCCAACCGATTGCTCTCAAACTCGAATGCTTCGGCATGGGTTCTTTATAAACTTGACGGCGGAATTGACCATATTTTAGTTGATGAAGCGCAAGATACATCTCCCGAGCAGTGGAATATCATCAAAGCTTTGAGTGAAGAATTTTTTGCCGGAGAGGGAAGTAAAACAACCCTCGGCACTATCTTTGTAGTCGGCGATCGCAAACAATCGATTTTCAGTTTTCAGGGTGCAAATCCGGAAAAAATGGAAGAAATGGCGCAATATTTCAAAGCTAAAGCGCAAAATCGTTTCGAAAAAATAAATTTAGACGTTTCGTTTCGCTCGACATCGGCAGTTTTAGATGTGGTAAATAAGATTTTTTCGATACCCGAAGCCTATTCCGGCGTTGTCGCCAAAGATGAAAAAGTAAATCATCTGCCTTATCGCATAGGCGAGTTGGGAAAAGTTTCACTCTGGCCGTTACTGATTAAAGATGTGCCTCAAGACAATACTGAAGATGAAAAAAGTTATTTGGTTCAGAAAAAATCGCCATCATTAAAATATCGCTTAGCCCAGAAAATAGCACTAAAAATCAAGGAGTTAATGGGAAAAAGTTTATCAACCCCCCGTCCTTTGCATTTCAAAGATTTCATGATTTTGGTACAGAAACGCGCTCATTTCATGAATGAATTTATCCGTGCCTGCAAGGAA
>ONLJ01000085.1 GCA_900318605.1 uncultured Rhodospirillaceae bacterium
GCCGGAATAAAAAGTTATTTTAAGAAATTCATCGAACCGGTGCCGTTGTTATTACCGATGAACATCTTCAGCGAGATTTTTTCGGTTTTAGCGATGGGATTGCGTTTGTTCGGAAATATGTTAAGCGGCGTAATGTTTGCCTCGATTTTGAGTGCTTTCATTCCGCTTATCGCACCACTGGCAATGCAAAGTTTAGGCCTGCTTACGGGAACGATTCAAGCCTACATTTTTGCACTTTTAGCAATAGTTTATTCTTCTTCCGTAAAGGAAAAGGACGAGGTCAACTAATTTTTATAAGAAAGGAAAAATAAAATGGATTCATATGCAATAATCGGTGCCGTTTCGGTTTTAGGAGCATGTATTTGTATGGGTATCGGAAGCTTAGGTTCGGCTTTGGGAGAAGGCAATGCCGCTGCCGCCGCCTTAAAAGCCATGGCACAACAACCTGATGAAGCCGGACGTATCCGCAGTACAATGTTTGTAACCTTGGCTATGCTTGAAACCACCGCGCTTTACGCTTTATTGATTGCCTTTTTGGCGATATATGCCAACCCGTTTTGGAATTATGCGATTGCCCAACAATAATGAACTGAAAGCTGACCAATGAACATAGATTTTTTCACTCTCGGCGCTCAGATAATAAACCTCCTGGTTTTGTTGTTTTTGTTGCGCAAATTTTTATACCTCCCGATATTAAAGGTTTTGGAGGAGCGGAAAACTTTGCTCGAAAACGAATATAAAACGGCAGAAACCGCACGCAAAAAAGCTTTAAGTTTGGAGCAGAAAGCCATCGAAGAATACGAAAAAATCGAAACTTCAAAGCAGGAAATTTTAGCTCAATCGCACATACAAGCTGAAAAACTCGAACAAAAACTAACCATTGAGGCAAAGCAGGAATTTGAAAAATCACGCAAAATTTGGAAAAATAAGTTGCTTGCGGAGCAAAATACTTTTGAGATAGCCATACAAAATTTGATTGCTGAATATTTTGAAAAATTTGCCTCAGGTGCCTTAAAACAAATGGCTGATATCACGCTGAACGAGCTGTTTTTGGATAAGCTGATGCAAAAAATCTCCGCTCAAAGCAACACAAAAAAATTACAATTCGAGCGCGATTTTTTAAGCGGCGGCGAGCTTGAAATCATTAGTGCCAAAGAAATCAATCCTAAAACAAAGCAAAAATTAAAAGATTTTCTGCAAAATGAATTTCCGACTCAAGAAAAATTAAAAATCAAGTTCGGTTTGGATGAAAAGCTGATTTGCGGAGTGGCATTAAAAGCAAAAGAACAAATGATTGAGTGGAATTTGGCCGATTATATCGCCGAATTTTCAAACAACTTAAACACGGCGGTATCGTCATTGATAGACAAGGATTAAAGCGATGATACAAGGAGAAAAAACTTTTCAGGCGATTGATAAAACAATCAAAAACACCAAGGCTGATTTGAAAAAGAGCGAAATCAGTGCCATTGTATCCATTTCCGCCGGCACAGCCACGGTCAGCGGTCTTGAAAATGCGGAAATGGCTGAACTTTTGGAATTTGACCACGGCATTTCCGGTATGGTTCAAACCTTAAACAAAGATTCGGTCGGTGTGGTTTTTATCAACAATCCCGACAAGCTGAAAGCCGGCGATAAAGCAAAACGCACCAATCGTGTCTTAGATGTTCCGGTCGGCGAAAATCTTCTGGGACGGGTTATAAATTCGTTAGGCGAACCGCTTGATGGCAAATCTCCCATAATTACCAAAACCCGCCGAGCGGTTGAAACGGAAGCTTATCCGATTATGGACCGTGCACCGGTTGACACGCCTTTACAAACCGGTATCAAAGCGATTGATGCATTTACCCCAATCGGGCGCGGCCAACGCGAGTTGATTTTAGGCGACCGTCAAACCGGAAAAACAGCGATTGCCGTTGATGCGATTATCAATCAAAAGAGCAGCGGCGTCATCGGCATATACTGCGCCATCGGTCAGCGTAATTCATCAGTTGCCGGCGTGATATCCGAACTTAAGAAAGCAGGCGTAATGGAAAATAGCATAGTTGTTTGCGCTGCCGCCGACGATACGGCAGGAATGCAATATATTGCGCCTTATGCCGCTACCACCATCGGCGAATATTTTATGGAACAAGGCAAAGATGTCTTAATTGTTTACGATGATCTGACCAACCATGCCAGAGCTTATCGCGAAATGTCGCTGTTATTACGCTGTCCGCCGGGACGTGAGGCTTTTCCGGGCGACATTTTCTACATTCACTCACGGCTTTTGGAGCGCTCCACTAAATTGATTGCGGAATTAGGCGGCGGTTCACTGACTTCTCTACCGATTGTTTCGACCGAAGCCGGCAACATTTCGGCTTATATTCCTACCAATATCATTTCGATAACCGACGGGCAAATTTATCTTTCGACTTCGCTGTATCAAAAAGGCATCTTACCGGCGATTGACACCGGACGCTCGGTATCGCGCGTAGGCGGAGATGCTCAGCTTCCGGCCTATAAGAGTTTGGTCGGTCCGCTAAAACTATTTTATTCACAATTTGAAGAATTGGAGGCGTTTACCAAATTCGGCACACAACTTGATAAGGAAACGCAACAGCGTTTGAATCGAGGACAAGCAATCCGAGCGGTTTTGGAGCAGAAACAATATTCGCCGATGAAAGCAAGCGACCAAATTGCAATATTCAGCGCCACCAACGCCGGACTTTTTGATAACCTGACCGCAGATGATATCAAACGTGCCGAACAAATTGTTTGCGATGTATTTAATCTGCGTTTTAAGAATATAATCAAAGATATTAACGACGGCAAAAAAATCTCCGCCGAACAATCGGCAAAAATGCTTGAAGCTTTTGCATCAGCTCTTGCCACGAAGGAATCGGAGCAAAAATGACGATTGAAGCATTGCAAAAACGCATAAAAACGACCGAAGATTTGCGCTCGATTGTCAGCACAATGAAAGCTCTGTCGTCAGTCAGCATTTTGCAATACGAACAAGCGAATCGTGTTTTAAAAAAATATCGCGAAAATTTAAGCGATGCTTTTCAAGCGTTGGTTTTAAGTCAAGGATTACCGGAGGTCATTAAAGATAAATCCACCCCTCGCTATTTGTTTATTTTAATCGGTTCCGACAGCGGTTTGGTGGGAAAATTCAATCGTGAAGTGATAGAAAAAAGTGAGAATTGGCTCAAAGCAAACAGCATAAATATAAACGATGTATGGTTTATCACAATCGGCAAGCGTATCAGCGCCATAGCCGAACAAAAACGTTTAAGAATTTTTGCAAAATACGCTTCAGCAAACTCGGTTAAAACCGTAAATTCGATTGCCGAAACGCTGATTATCAAAATTGATGAAGCTACGACCAAGAAGCGAGTAACTAACGTTCATATTCTTTATCATAAGCGGGGAAAGGCTTCGGCTGTTGATTTGGAACATCAGACGCTCATTCCGTTCAACTATGAAAAAATGAAAAGCTTAAAGAAGAAAAAATGGCCAACGAATAACATGGTGCAAACCGATTTGAAGAAGGAGGTATTTTTCCGCGAAATCATCAATCAGATTTTAGCTATTTCGCTGATAAGTTTTCTGAATTTTTCGCTGATTGCCGAGCACTTTGTACGCATGACAAACATGCAAACGGCGGAAAAAAATATTGATGAAAATTTGGAAGAAATGAATTTGGCATTTCAACAACAGCGCCAAGAAGCGATAACCGGCGAGTTAATAGATATTATTGCCGGCTATCAGGCAATATAAAAAACGGTGAGATTTTCCTCTCACCGTTTTTTACAATCAGATTATATGAGTCCGAGTTCCTTGGCCTCGTTTTCGACGAATTCAAGGTTCTCTTTCATAAATTTGGTTCCGTTCTTCCAGAACTCCGGGTCGTTGACATCAATCTCAAACGGCTCCAACAAATCAGGATAGAACTCCACACCTGTGTTGCTCAAGAACTGCAGGAATCTACGCGGGAAATCAAAGATTTCCTTGTGTTCCAAGTTATCGTCGGTATAAACCTCTATAAGGTTGTTGACGATAAAGCCGGCAAACGCATAGCAATATACATAGAACGGAGTTTCGAAAAGGTGCGAGATATACATCCAAGCATTACGAGCATCGCCCTCAATCTTGATACCTGTATAACGCTCATATTCCTCTGCCCAAATCTCAGCCAGACGTTCTGTTGAGAGTTCACCGTCCTGGCGCTCGAAATGAGCACGCTTCTCAAAGTGGTATATTGCAATCTGTCGATGAATGGTACCAATCATGGTATCCAGATAGTCCATCACCAAATAGAGCATCTGCTTGCTATTGTTCTTTTCGGCAGCCTCGGTAAACAGGTGTCTGAAAAGCAGAAATTCTGCAAATTCCGAAGCTACTTCAGCTAAAGAAATCGGCGTACGGTCATTCAAAATGCCTTGCTTTGCGGCATACAGATGATTAACACCGTGTCCCAACTCGTGAGCGAAGGCATTCAAATCATCTCTGTTACCGGTAAAATTCAGGAAGATATAAGGTATCTCACCCGACATACAGTAAGCACCGCTCTTCTTTCCGGGCTTTGACGCAACATCAATGATACCGGCATTGATAATGCTCTGCGCACTCACGGCATAGTCAACGGAAAACATTGCATACGCTTCCATGACAATTTGCTTGCACTCATCCCAAGTGTACCTTCGGTTGGCTACCTTAATCGGATTACCGACCGGATAGCACTTGTCGGACTTGTTCATCTTATTTTTCAGCGCATAATACTTGCGTGAGATAGGATAGAACGTGTCGCAAACAGCGGAATCCAACTCCAAAAGATGCTCTCTGGGGACGACATTACCGGTACAACTTGCCTGCTCTGCATTATAATAGCCGTTAAGCTTGGCATCTACATCTTCGTTTTTCAGAATTGAATTGAAAATCGAAGTGATGTAGGGAGCATGCTTTTTGTACACGCATTGCCTTTCCTTTTCGGCAGCCTCAAGCAGCTTTGGGTCATGAGTACTTTTTATCAAGGCTCTGATCTCCGAATCGTTTAAGATTTTACCGTTGACCTTAAACTCCATCGCTGCACAGATTTTACTGTACAACTCGCCCCAATCACTGTCAGTTGCCGATTTTTTCTCTTGGATAAAATCCATAGCATCGTAAACATACGCTGCACCGGTCGGAAGTTCGCTAGAGAATGCGCGCATCATCCACGGCACATAACGCCGCAACTTCGGGGAGTTCATCAACTCGATTCGCCTATCCCAGCTAAAGCAAGCTAGCTCATAATAGATAAAATGAATGTTGTCCAGTTCCTCATCCAGTTCTGCCTCAATACGACTGGCAAACGAAGTTGCCTCTTCGTCGGTCTTTCTGGTATCGGCATAGAGTCTGGCAAATCTGAAGAGCTTACTGATTTTGGTAACCAGCTCCTCATACAGAGAGATGAACATTTCAAACTCATAAGGAAGCAATGCCTCAAGTTTCCCCTTAAAACGAGCAATCGCCTTACAGTTCCGTTTAACTGTTTTGATGTCTTCGTTTATCTTTGGATCATCCAGATTCTTATAAAACGCAAGACTAAGATTCCATGAAGGTAATTCCTCCTTGAGGACGGCCTTCGCAGTTTTCTTTTCTTCCATAATTGTAGATATTTAATTGGTTAGACATAATATACATTTTGTTCCCGTATTATAAGACATTTTGTATATTTGTCAATGATTTTTTATTAAAAAATGTTAAAAACCGCAAAATGAAAAAAAATCTTGATTTTCTGATTTTGAGTGCTTATAATGTATCTATAATGAATTTGTTTAAGTTGCTGTGAAATTAACATTTCGCAGCGAGATTTTTTCTGAATTTTAAAATTTTGGAAGGAAATAAAAAATGGATAAGTTCCCGTTGACTAAATTCGGTTATGATATGCTTGAACAAGAGCTGAAAAACCGCAAAGGTGTTGAGCGCCCGAATATCATTGCCGAGATTGCCGAAGCTCGCTCCAAGGGCGACTTGTCGGAAAACGCCGAATACTCTGCCGCCAAGGAAAAGCAGAGTTTCAACGAAGGCCGTATTCAGGAATTGGAAGCAGTTATCAGCCGCGCTCAAATCATTGATCCGAGCAAGATGAGCGGCAATATTGTGCGTTTTGGTGCCACGGTTTTGCTTGCCAATACCGATACCGATGAAGAGAGTCAATATCAAATTGTCGGCGATTACGAAGCTGATATTGAACAGCACAAAATTTCACTATCATCTCCTTTGGCAAAAGCGCTCATTGGTAAAGAAATCGGCGACATTGCCGAATATCTTGCACCTAACGGCAAAAAGTCCTATGAAATTATCGAAGTAAAATGGCTTTAATTTTATAAATTCGCTTTTATAAATCCGTTACTTAATTACAAAAAAGTCGCCCACCGGCGATTTTTTTTTGTTTTACAACCTTTAAGCAAAAAAGCTTCAACTCATTTCAATACCGCGCAAAGTAGCTTCAAAATCTTCCCTCTGAGGCGAGCAAATATATGCTCCGACTTTAGGTTTTTCCGGCTCATTTAATAAATAAAACTTACGCAACTGAGAATAGTTTTCGCCGTCCAATGAATAGCTGGCAATATAGCAATCCTTGCGGCGCTTTATCCGATACCAAACACGATGAGTACCCTCGTTAAGCGGGATAGTAGCCAAATCCGAAAAACCCGAACATGTAAGGCTGGTGGCAAGCATCGGCTCGGTCTGACTGTCATACATAATCGAAGCCTTAAACCAGTTATTATCGTCCGCTTGAAGCATAATTCCGCACTGATCAAATTGCCGAGCTTCGTCAAATTCCCAATTCACATCACAACAAAAATCGCCCTCGGCATTACAAAAAAAGAAATGTCCGTCGTTTTTGATAAAATCATAGCGGGCGCAATCCCAAAAATCCGTGCGATACTTTGCCTTCACGACCATACCGAAATCATTAAACCTGACATTTTCCGGTTCGTTTATCCAATCAAATTTTTTCAAATCATCAAGCAGCATCAAAAACTCCTGACACTGTAGTTTTCGATATTTTCGGCCAATTTATCGATTTCAGCGGAAGAATTTTTCGGCATAATAATTTGTAAATTTACGATTTCATCACCGACGGAATTTTTGGATTTTATACCTTTGCCCCGAATACGCAATTTTTCTCCGCTTGAAGCAAGCGGAGGAACTTTAATCGCAACTTTTCCGCTGATTGTCGGCACTGTTATTTTAGCGCCTAACAAAGCTTCTTTTAATGAAATCGGCAAATCTAACAAAATATTGAGTCCATCGCTTTTGAAATAAGGATGTTCAGCAACACTGATGTTAATCAAAGCATCGCCGTTTTCGCCTCCGTTCAAACCTTCAGCGCCCATTCCTTTAAGGCGCAAAGTCTGCCCGTCCTGAGTTCCGGCAGGAATTTTAACATTGATGGTTTTTCCTCCCAAATTCAGCGCCTTTTCCGTTCCATTTGCGGCATCAAGAAAATTAACCTTAAGGCTGTAAGATAAATCCTGACCTTTAAGCGCCCTACGTTTAGCGGAAAAACCACCACGGCCACCGGTAAACTGTGAAAAAATGTCATCGCCGAAAATAGAAGAAAAGTCAAATCCCTGAGCTCCGCCGTAACCGCCGCTCTTAAAACCACCGCCAAACGGATTGCCTCCTCCGAAATCATAATTTGCATAATCATTCGGGTTAAATCCGGCACCAAAACCGGTTGGCTTTCCGTCGGCATCAATTTCATTATTATCGTATTTTTTACGCTTCTCTTCATTACTTAAGATATCATAAGCCGCAGAAATTTCCTTAAATTTCTCAGCTGCCGTCTTATCGTCCTTGTTTAAGTCGGGATGATATTTACGTGCCAACTTACGATACGCAGACTTAATTTCCGCCGTACTTGCAGTCTTTTTTAAGCCTAAAACCTCATATAAATCTTTGTTCATTTTCACTAAACTCCTAAAGGTTTATATAGGTAATTTTTCAGCGTTTCGCAATACATTCACAATCAAAAGTAGCACGTCTTTTATGATTTTTATACATATAAATATCTCTAAGGCTTGCCTGATACTCCGGATTTATGTGATGACAATAAGCAGACGCAAGCGTAGCGACATCATCGATACGTACATCACTGTATTCATAAATAACGTGTTTTTCATCACCGGCTTTTACCACGATATGCTCGCGATAATTTATCTCGGCAGCGCTAATTTGCGTAATTTTGTTTTCATCTTTTTTGGTTGATTGGCAAGAAACACAGATCGCCAAAACCAAAAATAAAGAAAGATACTTTTTCATTTTCCCTCACCTGATAACCTTGAAGGTTACACCAATCAAGACGGATATTAGCACTATTGAGTTAAACAATCCTTAATTTGACAAAGAATTGTAAATTCGATTACCGGCATCATTTAAGATATTCATAATTTCTTGATTTTTTTGATTACGAAGCTTTTTATTATCTAGTTGATTTAAAGCTCTCAGCAATCTGGTATTGAATTCGCGATTATCTTTTAATTTATTGATTTCGGCTTTTAGAGTTTCATCCTGCATCTTAAAGTCCAATACTTCTTTTAAAATCAGAAGATTGCGTGCTTTTATTGCATCAGCGCTACTACCTATGGTTCCTCTCATATTTTTTAAATCTTTTTTCATCTGCACCGAACGTTCAGAATCCTTGAATTTTGTAGGCTCATCAGTTTCTTGAATTTGCTCTATTTGTTCTGAATAAACCATCTTATTCGGTATACTATTGACAGCCCCGCGATAGACTGTTTGCGAAAAGCACGGCGAACACAAAAACATCGCAATCATAAAATAAATTATCCGCATATTTTTCCTCTCATCATCAAAAAAAAGTTGCTATATTTTCTAAGTATAATATACTCTCCTTTAATTAAAATTAAATGAAGAGAAATACTGATGAAAAAAGTTTTTTGGTCATTGATGGATAATCGCCGTGGCAGTGTCGGGCAGGCTCTTGGCATAATCGGTGCTTTAGATGATGAGTTGTTTGAAAAAGAAGAAAAACAGCTTGAATATAACAGTTTTTCAGCCTTACCAAACTTCATCCGTGGGCGCAGCCTTATAGGAATCACAAAAGAAAGCGCAAAAAAAATAAAAGCACCTTTTCCCGATTATGTTTTATCCATCAGTCGGCGCACGGTTCCGGTTGCCCGTTATATTAAAAAGCTTTCGCCGAAAACCAAACTGATTCAGCTGATGTATCCCGGAAAAACCGGATTAAATGATTTTGACTTGGTAATAGTTCCGAAACACGATAAAGAAAAAGCCAAAGGCGATAACATTTATTATATTGTCGGTTGTCCGCACCGCATAACCGAAGATTTTTTGCAAAAGGAGCGAAAAAAATGGTCTCCGATATTTGCCGATTTGCCGAAACCGCTGACTGCAGTTATTGTCGGCGGCGCGATTAAAAATAAACCGTTTTCCGAAGAAAATGCCCTCGCCTTAGGACAAGCTTTAAGAACATTAAAAACAAATATCGGCGGTTCCCTTCTTATTACCACCTCAAGACGCACCGGCGAAAAAGCGCAAAAAATCATTATGGAACAAATAAAAGGTATCCCTCAACATACGTTTTTGTGGGGCGATAAAAGTGAAAATCCTTACGGCGGATACTTGGCATGTGCCGACAATCTGGTTGTTACCGGCGATTCTGTTTCAATGTGCTGTGAAGCGACGGGCACCGAAAAACCGTTATGGATTTTTACCGGTCAAAACTGGCTTACCCCGAAACATTTGCGTTTTGTAGATTCCTTATACGAACAAAAGTGTGCTGTTGCACTTAAATCAAATCCCGATATAAATTTCAGACCGAAAACCAAACTTAATGCCTCGGCAGAAATCGCAGAGTTGATAAAGAGCTTGTAAAGTCTAAATCAGAAGATAACGACATATAACCCATACGCAAACAGCAGCAATCAGTCCGGCACAAACATCGTCCATCATCACGCCATAAGCGTTTTTGACTTTAGAATCGAAAAACTTTACCGGTCCCATTTTGCAAATATCAAAAAAGCGGAAGAAAGCAAAACCCATAAGATAAATCCACCAATCGTTTAAGTTTCCTCTCAGTATTTCCGCCACAAAAACAAAACTCAAAAGCTGACCGGCAACCTCATCGATTACCACTCTTTTCGGGTCTTTATCTTCTTGCCCGTCGATTAAAACGGCCGTTGCCGGCACACCGATAACAAAACTGATAAAAGCGGCAATCAGCAATCCGGTCAATCCGAAATAATAGCAAATCACAAAAGCCAAAGGCAACGTTGCCAGTGAACCTACCGTTCCCGGGGCTTTCGGGGATAAACCGAAACCGCAATAAGTCGCAATAAATGCGGCAGCTTTATTTTTCACGAAGCTGATCCTCCATATATCGACCGTAACATTGATTAGCCAAGCGGTCATACCAGGTTGACTCCGGACCGCATTTATCCTGATATTCTTTTTTGGTTAACTTATGCTCGGAATAAACTTCCAGCGGAGATTTACCGGTAAAATAAATATATCCGTAATAAGCAATTCCGGCAATTAAAGCCAAAGTAAAAACGGTTTTGATAATTTTGAAAAACGTACCGATAATAAAAAGGATTACCAGCAAGATAATAAAATTAGGCTGATAGAAAAAAGCAAACAACGGACTGTCGCTTCTGAAAATATTATTGGCATAAACAGCCAACAATGCCAACAAAGCCGATAACTTAGCTACTAATAAAATCATCTCAAACTCCCAATAAATTAAGTTACCGATGATTATACCCGTATAATCTTAAAAAATCAATAATCAAACACAAATATTTAACATAAATACGATAAAATTGTTATTAAATAAAAAAAAATGTTGAAAAAAATAATGTTAATGACTAATGTTACCGGTAGATATTTTTAGGAGGAATATAATGTCAGATAAAAAAACTTTAATTTTTTCAGTCGTAGCAGCCGTTGTTGCACTTGCTTTGATTTCTGTTGCCGCATGCAAAATGTCTTCACACAAAAACAATATCGGTGTTATTGACTTACAGCGTGTTGTTTCTGTTTCCAAGGATGTTGCTGCCCTTCGTGCTAACCGCGGAGCTCAGATAGCGGAATTACAAAAAATGGCTGATGATGCCAATGCTAAAATCGAGGAAATGAAAGAAGATGATGAGAAGAAAGCCGCAACTCAGGAATATTTGGCTGCCATTCAGACAAAGAAAGCTGAATTTGACAGCGCTTACAATACTGCCTTGCAAGCATCTGATGCTAAAATTCAAGGAATCATTGATACAATTTCCGCAAAAAAAGGTCTTAATGTGGTTTTGAATAAGACCTCGGTTGTCAGCGGCGGTGTTGATATTACCGAAGCAGTTGTTGATTTAGTAAAATAGTCTGTTTTAACTACTTCATAAAAAACGTCCGAAATTCGGACGTTTTTTTATTGTTTATCGGCCTTAAACATACTGGTTAGTTTTCGCACATCTTCAGAACTTAAAATTTTACGGATTGCGGTAACTTTTTGGAATCTTCTCCCCCCGTAATAAACATGATGCCAGCGATAATCATCTTTATTTGTGGCAAAATTTTCAATCGGTGTTTCCCATAAATCAAGAGCAAAAGGTCGATATAATAAATTATAAACTTTCAAAAGCGGCTTCCAAACATTCCATTTATCCGGCCGACAGCAATCCACGAAAACCGCCTTACCGCCTTTTGAGAGTGAAGCTAATACATTATCGACTATTTTACTTCTGGTTTTAAGCGGCACATCACTGAGCAGATTATAACAAATCACGACGTCATATTTTTCTTCCCATGGTTTTGCCGCATCATGTTTGATTATGTTAAGATTATAATGTATAAACTTCTTTTTGGCTCTGTTGATTTGAGTATCAGAAACATCGAAAACATCAAACTTCCCGTGCTTACATATTTTGCGATAAATTGTCTCGATTTGATTTCCGAATGTCAGACCGATTTGCAGCACATGCGCATTTCTTGCCACTTCCTTAGCCAAATCAATAATCAGCGAATCATTTGAAAAAAGCGTGCGCAAAGTTGTTACCCGCTCATCATCGCAAACACCGCTCCAAAACTCATTAGCATAGATTCTGTTTGAAA
>ONLJ01000120.1 GCA_900318605.1 uncultured Rhodospirillaceae bacterium
CATAGTCTAAAGTTTGCGGAGCTGCCTTGCGTGAAGTTCCGGTAGTAGTTAAAAATAACGCTTCATCATATTGATTAGACAACGTTTTTTGCATATCTCTCATCCACTTTGTATGCCCGCCCATGTCGTAAATTTTGGTGGCGAGGAAAGCTATACGGGAATTATTAACTTTACACTTTAATATGTTGTTGTAACAGCTTGTAATTTCATTGATTTTTTTATCATATTTGCGTGTATCAAAATCTGTATTACCGGAAAAATCAGCACGCATTTTATCAAAAGTATTGTCAGCCTCAAATAGTGGTAAACCCAGAATGTAAAACTTAGTTTTTCCTTTTTTATACTTAATTTTTAAAAGTGTACAGCCAAAAAGTTTAAGCGTACCGTCGCATATTTCAAAAATTTTCATAATCTCTCCAGAAAATCAATACTTACTTCAATTACTTTATTTTGCTCAGCATCACTTAAATCGTAATACAGCGGTAAACGCACTAATGTTTCAGCAACCTTGTTTGTAACACTCATGTCATGTGGTGTGCGGCAGAATTTCTGTCCTGCCGGCGCGGAATGAAGCGGAATATAATGGAACGGCGCGGAGATTTCACGCTCTTTAAGATACTCAATAAAGTTTGTACGTGTTTTTAAATCATTAAACAGCATATAAAACATGTGGGCATTGTGGGCACATTCCGATGGAATAATCGGACGGCGTATTTTCCCCTGTTTTTCAGCTGTTTCAAAAGCTTCCATATAGCGTTGCCAGATTTTAAGGCGTTTTTCCTGAATTTCATCGGCAATTTCCAAAATCGAATATAAATAAGCTGCAACGATATCACTCGGCAGGTATGATGAACCTTTATCAACCCAGGTATATTTATCAATTTGTCCGCGGAAAAACTTGCTACGATTAGTGCCTTTTTCTCGGATGATTTCGGCTCTTTCAGCCAGTTCCGGATTGCTGGTGGCAAATAATCCGCCTTCGCCGGCCATGATATTCTTAGTTTCATGAAAAGAAAAACATCCCATATCGCCGATTGTTCCCAACGGTTGTCCTTTGTAATATGCGTCGTAGCCTTGCGCCGCGTCCTCAATTACCAGTAAGTTATGTTTTTTTGCAATAGCATTGATAGTATCCATCTCGCATGCTACACCGGCATAATGTACCGGAACAATCGCTTTTGTTTTAGATGTAATTGCCGCTTCGATTTTTTGTTCATCCAAATTTAAGGTGTCAGGTCTGATATCTACAAAAACCGGTACAGCCTTTTGCAAAACGAAAGCATTGGCGGTCGAACAAAAAGTATATGACGGCATAATAACCTCATCTCCCGGCTCCAAATCAGCCAAAATAGCCGCCATTTCAAGGGCTGCTGTACCGGAGTGAACCAGCAATGCTTCAGTGCAGTGAAGTTTTTTTCGCATATATGCGTTGCAAAGCTTGGTATATTCTCCATCACCGGAAACATGATGCGAAGCAATAGCATCTGCGGTGTATTTTAAAGATTTTTCATTATAGGTCGGAATGTTAAATTTTATCACGTTCAAGTCCTTATCAAACATGTTTTTAACGCCGATTACGGCTCTTAAACGAAAATCTAGTACAACGTTTGCCGTTTTGCAATATAAATAACACTTTATTGAACAGAAAAGAAATTTACATATATATCTGTTATATATCTGTTACTTTTTATATTTACTCTTGAATTGTTCAAAATTAGTGATTATTCTTGAGCATATTAACATTCAAAGGAAGAAAGATGAACAGCGATAAAGTTAAAGTTGAAATGCAATATATTCTGCCGAAGAAGTTTATTACCCGTGCAGCCGGTTGGCTGATGTCGGCAAGATTGGGAAAATTTACCACATATATGATAAAAAAATTTGTTAATCATTATAAGGTAAATGTTTCTGAGGCATCAAAAAATATTGATGATTATAAGACATTTAACGAGTTTTTTGCCCGCGAACTGAAAAAAGACGCCCGGCCGCTTGATAAAAGTGTCAAAAGTGTGGTTTATCCGGTTGACGGAACGATAAGTGAGTTCGGAAAAATCAAAGACGGACTTTTATTACAGGCCAAAAATCATTATTACACAACCTCTGCGCTGCTCGCTGATGATGACGATGCAAAAATCTTTGCCGACGGACAGTTTATTACGATTTATCTTTCACCTAAGGACTACCACCGTGTGCATATCCCTTTAGCCGGAAAACTCAGAAAAATGACTCATATACCGGGGGAAGTTTTTTCGGTTAATCCGCGCAATGCCGAATATATTCCGGAGCTTTTTGCTCATAACGAAAGAGTGGTAAGTATGTTTGAAACATCGGTCGGGAAAATGGCGGTCGTGATGGTCGGAGCAACGATTGTGCGATCAATTTCGACTTCTTGGGCCGGCATCGTGGCTCCCAGTCCTTTGAATGAACCGGTAACAACCGAATATAACGAACAGGAAATAAGTTTTGCCAAAGGGGCTGAAATCGGTAAATTTATGATGGGTAGCACTGTTATTTGCCTGTTTGAGAAAGATGCCATTAAGTTTTCCGACAACCTTACTCAAGGTTCGCCGTGCATAGTCAGAACCGAAATGGCGGAAATAAAATTATAAATTTAAGATTATTATTTACCTACTTCTTGGCGAATCAGTTGTTTTTGAATGGAATCTTCCAGTTTTTTGGTTGTGCCAAAGGCTGATTTTTTCAAAAGTTTTTTAATCAAATCATCGGCTATTTCCTGCTCGTCTTTGTCGGCAGCGAAAAGAATAAAATGATTTTGAGTATCGCTGATTTTGTTGAAATCACTGATTTTATCCGAGGTAATATCCATGCGTAAAATCATCTGCATTTTGTGATTATACTCATCAATTTTATCAACATCGGCCTTTTCTAAGACAGGTGTCAAAACAAAATCTGCGGTTTCTTTGTTATCGGTAATAAAGAAATAATCGTTATTGTCCGTCAGATTTTTCAACTCTTCGGTATAGTGGTCGGTTGTAGTATCGTCCCAAAATTGCATATCGTCAATATAAACCAATTTGCGTTCGCTTAATTTATCAGGTTTGAATGCGGTGGTTTCTTTGACATTCTCACTTATTTCTGCTAAGGATTCCGGTGTCATTGTATTGCGATATTCGTCGATAAGCGAATTAAGCTCATCGGTCGGGATTGCCACGTTTCCTTTAATTTTGACGCAGACACGTTTAGCATCTTCGTAAGTAACCTCATGCTCGACATCAAAGAGGTAATTATCAATGATATGGTAAGATATAACGTCTAAAACCGAGGCGTATATTTTATCGCTTTGTTTTTGAATTATGCCGGAAAGTTTGACGGCTGAAAGACTGGCCTTATCAATAGCACGATTTAAGGCTGTCTGCATATCATCGCCGCTTTGCCTCTCATCGCAGGCATCAGCCTCAACCGGTTGTTTTTGCGCAATATCTTCGGCATATGCCGGAAGACTGATTGCCCACATCAGTGCCAGAATCGAAATTTTGCGATAATTTACCACCAGCTTCTATCTCCTTTGGCTTGGTGCAGAATTTCATTCCATTCGCCGAGTTTTTGACCGCGGGTATCAAACAAACCTAAGGAATATTTGATTGCCGGAACGGTTTTAGTCGGGGTATCATACCAACTTACTTCGCTGGTTACTATATATTGCGCTTGACCTCTGTCGGAAACAATTTCGATATTTTCGTTATCGCCAAGTCCGCGTTTTAAGGCTTCTGTTCCCTTTTCGATTCCGGTCGGCATATCCGGTTCGTTATTGACGGTATCGGCTACGAATACGCGAGTTTTGCGGTCAAATAAAACATTTCGGTCGTTGAACATCGAACGTAGTGTACGATTGGCGGAAATTACAAAAATTTCGGGAGCATCTGGAATAACCTCTTTGGTATTCGGGGATTTATCATCGCAACAAGGGCGAGATTTCGGCATTACTTCGGTAACGCGAGGTTTTTGCACGTTTTCGGCATACGGACACGGTATAGTCGTGTTATTGCACGAGTATGAGCACGGAACCGTCGTCGGTACGGCTGAAACTTGCTGATTATCGGTCGCTTGATTATGGGAACAGGCAATCAATACAAATGCCGAACAAATCATCCCGAATCTTTTCATTTTTTTACTCCTAAAAGATAAATCTTTGCAAAGTATAAAATCTTTAGCTTAAAAATACCTTAAAATTTGTAAAAAAAATAAGATGCCGAAAACATTATTTGAGTTTTAGTTGTCTGGAAAAACAGGAGATTTTGAGTACATAACGAAGATAAAAAAATCCGCATTTGAAGCGGAGTTTATTTTTTAATGGTACAAGCGGGCGGACTCGAACCGCCTGCCTACTTCTTAGGAGGAAGTCGCTCTATCCTGATGAGCTACGCCTGTATCGGTTGTGATAATAAAATATTCACGGCTAAAAATCAAGCCTTTTATCGCTGAAATAAAAATATTTTGCATTTAATTTTTTTTTGAGTTATTATTCAATCCGTATAAATAAAATTTATATTCTAATTAAACATATTTTTGGGAGAAAGCTTATGTTAATCAAAAGTTTTGTAGCATTTTCAGCCGCTCTGATATTGCTTTCCGAGGCTTATGCCGAAATTTCGGATTTGGCGGCGGCTCCTCAAGTTGATGAACAGACCGAAGCTGAAACCAAATCTCCCGAAGTGAGTTTAATTTCTGCCGAAAAGCTAGATTTCCGGAATATTGACGGGCAGGAGAGGGTATATTTCAACGACGAACCTTTTTCCGGTGCTACTCAAAAGAAAAATGATGAAGGATTGCTGATAACTTTTTTCTATCGTAACGGATATAAGCACGGCGTTGCCGTTGCTTATGCCGAGGACGGACATCTGGAGTTGGAGACAACTTATCGCAAGGGTCATAAGGACGGCGAAGAAATAACATTCTTTGAAAACGGAAAACCCAAACTTAAACAAACCTTCGCCGAGGACGTCTTGAACGGCGAGGAAGTAATTTTTTATGATAACGGGAAACCGGAACGTGTCAACCATTATCTTAACGGAAAACTTGATGGGGAAACAACTTATCTTGATCGTGACGGAAACGTTACCAAAAAAGAAAATTATAAAAACGGCAAAAAGAACGGAACCGAGCATATTATCAGCGCTAATATGTTAAAAGAAGAAAACAATTATGTTGACGATGTTTTGGATGGTGTAACCAAAAAGTATGATAAACAGGTTTTAATTGAGGAAATAACCTATAAAAACGGTAAACGTAATGGTGTAAGTAAACGCTATCTCGAAAACGGCAGTTGGAGTGAAATGGAATATAAGGACGATGCCTTAAACGGGGTTGCTCACAGCTATTATCCGGATAAAACTCTTGCCGAAATCGTAAATTATGCCGACAATCAGCGCACCGGTTTGGCTGAGAAATATAATCAAAACGGGGTGCGCACTTCTTCCGAAAATTATAAAAACGGCAAATTGGAAGGTATCAGCCGCAAGTTTAACGAAACCGGTGAATTAACAGCCGTTTCTTATTATGTCAACGGTATTGAAATGGCGGTTATCAATATTGATGAAAATACTCAATTACGCGATATATACAAGTTGCAGCGGCAAAACAATCTTAACAAAATCATTTCAAATAAAACTCTTTGGTATCCGATTCTTTGGCTCGGTATAAACTTGGAAAAAAGTGAAATATTAAACGAGCTCGAAAATGAAATGAAGATGTATTCTCTTGATATTGCCGATTTTTCGGTATTTAAGCGCGAAAGTAAATCAAAATATGAGGATTATAACCGCAAGCTGTTTTTCGGCTTGACACCTTTGAGTTATGCGGTAAATATCACAGCACCGACCGAAATTTTGCAAAAATTCGCCGGTAATGCCGATAATATTGATATGGAAAATCCGCGCGGAACTACGGCTTTGGTTGAGGCTGTACGGCTTAATAATCTGCAGATGGTCAAGTATTTGCTGGCGCATCAGGCAGATGTGTCGGCTGTTTATGGCGGTGGTAATACCATTTTGCTTTATGCCGTAAAAGAGAAAGTTCAAAAGGAAATTATCTCGGAACTTATAAAAGCCGGTGCCGATGTCAATGCGGCTGATGTTAACGGGCAAACACCTTTGAGACTTGCTATATCGGCAAGCGACGTTGCACTGACAGATGTTTTGTTGGCAAATAATGCCGATATTAAGCAAAAGGTCGGCGGTAAAACGCTTTTGGCTTACGCTTTTGAAAATAATGTTGCTCCGGAAATTTTCTCACGCTTGATTATCGGAGGTGCCGATGTCAATACCGTCGATGAAGACGGCAATGTTTTGCTTATTCAGGCTCTGGCTGCCGGCAAATATGATATTGCACAACAGCTGTTGAAAAATGGTGCTGACATAAATTTGCAAAATCAAAACGGGGATAGTGCTTTGAGTTATGTTTTGTCGCACGATGTGCCGGAAAATATCTTGACCGACATAGTTTCAATGGCAGACAGTCCGCTTAAAAATCTTTCGAAACCCGATAAGCCTTTGTGGAAAATTTTGGCCGAACAAAATCGTTATGAATTACTTAAAAACATTATTAAGGATATCGGAGGCGTAAGTGTTAAAGATGATAACGGTGAAACGGTTTTTGGGTATATGTTAAAAACTCCGAATAATAAGCAACTTTATGAACTGGTACTCTCATTTTTAACTGAAAAAGAAGTCAGCGAAAATCCGAATTTGTTGTTTGAGGCGGCAGCTGCCAAGAATCTTGATATTTTCAAAAAATTGGTTGAGATGGGGGCTGATGTCAACGCTCGTAATGAAAAAGACGAAGCAATTTTGACTTATTTGATTAAAAATGATTATCCGATTGAATATATAAAAACGCTTGCAAACGGTAAGTTGGACGTTAATGCCGCAAAAGCACTGGAAGCTGCCGTTCGTCGCAATAATATCGTTTTAGCGGAAAATCTGATTGAAAACGGAGCTAATGTAAACTTATTGACGGCGGATAGAGAATCTTATTTGATGTTATTGGGGCGCAATCAATCGGAAATGACTGATTTATTGCTGAAAAATAATGCTGAAGTAAACTATGTTCCCGAAAGTGATAAAACTTTGTTGATGTATGCTGTAAAACAGGCAAATCCGACACTCATAAAATATCTTCTGGATAAGGGATTTTCGGTCGATAAAGCAGATGCCGACGGCAATAACTCGATGTTGTATGTTGCCGATATGATAAAGCAATATGATAAATTATCGCCGGAAGAATTGAGTTCCGAAATCAAAAAAATTGTTCCGATGTTACAGGCTAAAGGTGCAGATATCGATATTCAAAATAATAACGGAGAAACTTTGTTGATAAGAATTGCTAAACTGAAAAATCCTAATTATTTGGCGATATCAAACGCATTGATTGAACTTGGTGCATCTGCCAATAAAAAGGATCAGTATGGTAAAACCGCTTCGGATTATGCAAAATGATTATCTATAAAAAAGGAGTGAAATATGACTAAAAATATTATCATCGGTAGTGGTCCGGCCGGTGTTTCGGCGGCCTATGAATTATCAAATAAGCCGGATATGGAAACCTGCGTGATTGAAAAAAACGATTTTATCGGAGGAATTTCGGCAACAATAGATTTTAATGGAAATAAGATTGATTTAGGACCGCATCGTTTTTTTACCAAATCGAATAGAGTTCAAAAACTTTGGGAGGAGGTATTACCCCTGCAAGGGAAACCGACTGTTGATGATATTGAACTGGAACACAATCTTCCTTTTTCCGATTTGCCGTCGGCTCCGGATCCTCAAAAAGATGATGATGTATTGCTTCATCGTCCGCGTATGACAAGAATTTATTATCGGCGAAATTTTTTCGATTATCCGGTAACATTATCATTTAAGACGTTGAAAAATCTGGGATTTTTTAATGTCTTAATAATCGGATTTTCGTATATGAAATCATTGTGTTTCAAAAGAAACGAGATAAGTTTGGAAGATTTTTTCATCAACCGGTTCGGTAAGAGATTATATGAAACATTTTTTAAGGATTACACCGAAAAACTTTGGGGGGTTAAATGTAAGGATATTCCTGCCGAATGGGGTGCGCAAAGGGTTAAAGGAATATCGATTGCCCAGATTTTGAAAGATATTGCGGCTAAATTGCTGATGGGTAAAAAGTTCAAAACCAAGCAAACCAGTATGATTGAATCATTTTATTATCCGAAGTTCGGCGCCGGACAAATGTATGAAAAAATGGCAAAAACGGCTGAGAAAAAAGGAGCGGAGTTTAATTTTAATTCGGATATCAAGGAAATTAAAATCAAAAACTCAAGAGTACAATCGGTTGTTATAGAGCAAAACGGAGTTTCTCGAGAAATTATCGGCGATAATTTTATTTCATCAATGCCGATAAAAGAACTTATATCAAAAATCAATGGAGATGTTCCGTTTGAGGTTAAGAAGGTTGCCGAAGGTCTTCCTTATCGAAATGTCAGATTGGCGGCATTTTTGCTAAATAAACTTAAATTGAAAAATACCACCAAAATCAAGACTTATAACAACCTGATACCTGACGTCTGGATTTATATTCAGGAAAAGGGAATGAAAGCCGGAAGAATGGAAATCATCAATAATTTCTCGCCGTATCTGGTGGAAAATAATCGAAAACAGGTATGTATTACCGTCGAATATTTCTGTTCGGATAATGATGATATCTGGAGCCAAAGCGATGAGGATTTTTTGAAAATGGTCAGGGCTGAGTTAAAACAAATGAACATTGCCGCCGATGAAGATTTTATTTCAAGTAAATCCATAAGGATTGATAAGGCATATCCGGCATATTTCGGTACATATAAAGACTTTAATCTGATTAAAGAATTTCTTGACTCGATTGATAATTTATATCCAATCGGTCGTAACGGAATGCACAAGTATAACAATATGGATCATTCGATTTTAACGGCTATGGAAACGGTTGATTGTATTATCGGTAAAAATTTCGATAAATCGAAAATCTGGGAAGTCAATACCGAACAAGAGTATCACGAGTCAAAATAATTTATTTTAAAATGCAAAAAAAAGCTATCCTCGACGGCGAAGATGGCTTTTTTTGTGTTCACTTTCTTAATAAATCAGAATTCTTTTTTTAAGGAACGTTCAAATAATTTTTTGATGGTTGACTTAATGTCGGCCTGCTCGAAAATTATTGAATACAGTGCCTGACAAATCGGCATATCAATATTTTCCCTGTCGGCAATTGCTTTAACCGCGCGTAAGGTGTCAACACCTTCAGCCGTACGGTTATAGGCTTCGCCTTTCGCAAACATTTCGCCGAACATACGGTTGTGACTGTTGCGCGAAAACAGAGTTGCCTCATAATCGCCTAAGTGAGCCAATCCGTAAACCGATTCCGGTCTGCCGCCCATAAACTTTATCAATCTTCCGACCTCAATCGGAGCGCGCGCCATTAAAGCGCCTTTTAATCCCCACCAACCTAGGCCGTCCAAAATTCCGGCAGCCAGACCGATAACATTTTTTAAGGCTGCACCGACCTGATTTCCAATTAAATCGGTTCCGTAATAAAAGCGAATCAAATTGCTTTGCATAAATTTGATTACGAAATCCTGTGTTTCCGGCTCATAGCTGTCAATAACCGCAGCCGACGGAACACCCTTCAAGTAATCCTCAACATGTCCCGGACCGCCGAGAGTTGCGATGTGGATATCCTGATTGATTTCTTCACGGAAAACTTCAGCCAAAATTTTTGCCGACGGCTCTTCCAAACCTTTCATTGCGAGCAAAAATGTCTTTCCGTTTAAGTCATAGCCGTTAAGTTGTTTAGCCAATCCTCGAAGGTTCTGGCAGTTGATGGAGATAATAATGAACTTACTCTCCAGCGTTTTCGCCAAATCAGCTGTTACTTCCATATTATCGCTTAAGGTCAAATATTCGTTTTTACGGTATTGTTTTAACTCTTCGTAAGTCGGAGCTCCGACCATGCCGTAAAGCAATACCTTCCCGACATCGCAATAATTGGCGGTATACCACGCCAAAAATGTTCCCCAACGGCCACAGCCGATAACCGACATTTGTTTCATCAACGCCTCCGTAAAAATTAAAATCTTTAACTATTATTCTTCAAATAAATGCTTTTAGCAATAATGAGTTAATAATAATCAACAGCAAACTGTGCACATTACATAAACAAAAAACCTCACCAAATTAAAATTGATGAGGTTTTTACATTAAAATATCATTCCGTCAGCGTTCAATACCTTGACCGTTGTTTTTATTTGCATTGAACGGTACAATTTTTGCTTTTGGAGTTTGCGCTTCATTTGCAGCTTCCTTAGCGGCCTCTTTTGCTTCCATAACGCTCTTGGTAACTTCGTCCATAGCTTCGCCGAAGGATTGCGGAGCATAATTTAAGCCAATTTTCGGACGATTTTGTTCTTCCTTATCAATTCTTGCCTCATCGGCTGGAGTTGCCGCAGCCGGAGCGCTGAAAGTTGATACGGCGGCAATCAGCATGGTCTTTGGATTTTTCAAAAAATTTTTGATTTTTTTTGCCAAGCTCTCTTTTTTCGGCGCATCTTTTGTGGCTTCACGCTTTAACTGAACTTCTTTTTCGGCTCGAACTTTCATTATGATCGGATTGATTTGGGAAAGAACGGCAGTTCTGGAAGCTCTGAGCCATTCACGCTCAGTATCAGTAATAATACCATCTTCAAAAGCTGTTGCTCTGAGATGCATTGTGATTTTCAATGTATTCATCATGATTTTAATCTGCTCTTCATTATTTTCGGTTTTCGGATTTCTTACAAAATTTCTGAAACCCTCCGCATCTTCTTTCGGATATTCAGTCAAAATCGGTTCAATTAAATTCAAAAAATTTTCAATTTCTTTTCCGGTAAGTTTTTTCATTTTCGTTACTCCTTACAAATCATTTACTACTGTCATCATTATACCTGACAATTTGACAAAAATCAAGTTAATTTTTTATGAAAAAGGAAAATTTTATTACTTAAACGGATGGTTGCGCAGACGACCGCGCACAACCTGAAGATAGTTGTAGTCCTTAAATGAATCATAAGCCTTGTTGAAGCTTTCTGTTCCATAGGTATAAAAAACTTTATTTGCCACGTTACGGATTGCCGAATCAATGGCATCAAAAGCCGAATTATAGTCGGCATTATAGTTATTGCGACGTTTTTTCTGAACAATCTCATGATATGCGGTTATCGCTTCTATTGTTTTATTGGCAAAGTCTCCATCGCCTTTTTGCTCAAAAAGGTGCATGATTTTCAAAGTGGTTTGATAAAAACACTTGTTAATCAAAATGTTACGTTGTTTTATATTGTTACCGTCAACAATCATTTCAGGCGACTTCCTTACAAAATATGCACGCATAATAGCACATATCAAGCTAAATTGCAACAACAAAATCATAATTTATATTGACAATTACAAAACATAATATATACTCCAGCTTGTGTTTAATTTTTAGAGGTTATGTTCAAACAAACTTATGAGTCCCGCGTTTAGCTATGTAGTCAATCTTTTTTTAGTTCTTTTTTTAGTTTTTTGTAATGCTTTTTTTGTAATCTCCGAATTTGCGATTGTTAAAATCCGTCGCACTAAGTTGGAAGAACTTGCACACTTAGGCAACAAACGTGCTAAAATCGCTTTGGAAATCAATGAGCATTTGAATACTTATTTAAGTGCCACACAGCTTGGTATTACTCTTGCTTCACTTGGTTTGGGTTGGCTCGGCGAACCGGCAGTTGCTCGCCTTTTGGAGGATGTTTTCAACGAATTTTTTGTGGTAAACAAAGTTTTACTTCATTCGATAAGCTTCGGTATCGCCTTTACATTTATTACCCTGTTGCATGTCGTGTTGGGCGAATTGGTGCCGAAATCAATGGCGATTCAGGATACAGAAAAATATGCTTTGTTTGTTTCGGTTCCTTTATATACTTTCAATAAAATCTGTACTCCGATTATATGGTGCTTTGATCATGTTTCGCTTTGGATTTTGAAGTGTATGAAAATTCAGCAGGCTGATGAAAATGAAGATGCCCACTCCGAAGAAGAAATCAAACTCATTATTGATGCTTCGCAAAAAGGCGGTGTTATCGATGATACCGAAAGCGAAATCATTCAGAATGCCATTACTTTTTCGGAAATTTATGCTCATGAGATTATGATTCCGCGTCAGGATATGAAGTGCATTTATCAAGACGACAGTTTTGAAGAAATCATGGAGTTTGTAAAACAGCACAAGCATACGCGTTTCCCGATTTGCGGTGAAGATAAAGACCAAATTATCGGAATGATTCATATTCGTGATATTTTAGAAAATGCCAACTCTCCGCACAAGGATATTGTTAAGCGTTTAGTGCGTAAAATTCTGTTTGTGCCGGAAAATAAGTCGATTTCCGAAGTTTTGCATGAGATGATGAGAAAGCATATTCATCTGGCGATTGTGGTCGATGAATACGGCGGAACGGCAGGACTTCTGACAATGGAAGATATTTTCGAGGAGTTGGTCGGCGATATCCGTGATGAGCATGATGATATGCCGGAAGAGCCGGTTAAAAAAATTGATGCCGATAATTTCGAGTTTGATGGTATTTACCTGCTGGAAGATGCTTATGAAGTTCTGGAACTACCTTTCCAAGAACATGAGGAAAGTACTATCGGCGGTTATGTGTTTAATCTTTTAGGACAAGAGCCTAAAGTTGGTGATGTAACAGAAGACCAGTATTGTCGTTATGAGGTCAGCAAGGTCGATAATATGCGCATTACCCGTGTTAAGGTTAAAATCAAACCGATAAAACTTGAAGAAACGGCAGAATAAAATTTAAAATAATATACCCCACAAAGGCGAGAATTTTAAGTAATCTTATTAAAAATTTATTTTTTTATAATGCTTTTTTTATTTATTGTTTTGTTGTTTGTTCTAATTCTACAGAACTATTTATTTTATTTTTGCAATCTTTTTCATATTTATCCAATATAGATTGTTCATCTTCGTTTGTATTTTTTGTAGAATTGGAAATAAGTGCAAATAAGAGAGCATAAATAGCTAATATAAGACAGGTTAATGGCCATATAAAACATAAAATTTTTATACTTTTAATCAGAAAATCCATAAACGGTCCACGTAGTTTAAGACATTCTTCGTACTGCGTAAAAATTAAAAAAGAGTATGAACCAATATCTAAATCTGCATAACACTTGTCTCGTTGGTTTAAAGGTAAAATTTTATGGCTAAAGTATTTTTTTGATGATTGTTCTATCAAATTTCTAAAATTTGCTGTGTTAAAGTCTATAATATTTTTGTTTTTATCCAAAATGTATGCTTTTAGTGTTTTGGGGTTGTTTTTTATTATAAGACTTATAGTGTTGTTATCCACTATATCAACATTATCAACCTGCTCAATAGTTTTTGAATTAAAACATAAAATAAGGATAATTAAAATAATAAAAGGATGTCGAGCAATATTTTTAAGCCACCAGCAGAGTGATAAAGCAATAATAATGGTTGTGAATGATAAGTTTATTTTTAATGTCCTTTCAATTATGTAGCATGATTTATGCTAAACGGTGGTATTTACTATTTGATTTGAAAATGTGATGTGAGGGATTAAATGAATCAAGTAGTTCTATTTCTAAGATTCTGGAAACAAGAAATGTTCGATTATCGTTTCGTAATTCACAGAAGGCATTTAGGTATAATTCATCATTTTTTAGCGTAAAAGAATATTTTTGATCGCCTGACATCAATACCGAACCATACTCAAGTTGCTGGGGTATAATTGTTCTTACTGTAATTTCATTCCCATAATTTGGATGGGATTGATACTTAATTTTTAATTTCTTATTATTTTTAATAGCATATTTGATAGTATTTACCACTTTTAACGATAATAATTTAATATATATATCAGCTAAAAGTTCCGTATCTCGCAATGCACCATGCCCATATTTTTCTCTTTCGGAATTGTCTATTCCTAGGCGTGAGCAAAGTGCATCTATGTCATTAGGCTGAGAAGGGAAAACTTCTCTGGCTATTTTTAAGGTATCAATAAATTTTTCTTTTTCATATTCTTTATAACCTGCTCTTTTTAATTCGAAGTTCAGAAATTTCATATCAAAATTTGCGTTATGAGCTACTAATACACTATTATCACCGACAAAATCTAACCATTCTTGTGCTATTTCGGCAAAAGTAGGTTTATCAGCCAGAAATTCATTGTTTAAATGATGAATATTTACAGCTTTTTCAGGAACATCTCTTTGGGGATTTATATATTTATGAAAAGTCTTTCCGGTTTTAACATGATTTATAAGTTCAACAGCGCCGATTTCTACTAATCTGTCGCCCTTTTCAGGTATGAGACCGGTTGTTTCAGTATCAAAAACAATTTCTCTTAATGGTGTATTTTTATTCACTTCTTCAGTATTGCTAACAGCAAAAGACTGATATATGACTAAAATACAAAAAAATAACAGCATATAACACAATTTTTTCATATTACATTCTCCATTCTAGATAAGTTTATAACAAAAAGGTCGCCGAACGGGCGACTGGAAGTTGGAAACTATTTATCTGAAATAGTGCGGTATATTGACCGCAAGGCTTATTTTACCGCCTTCCAGTCATCTTACTAAATAACCAGTTGGCGTGTAAAATTTAACGTCCTACGCTACAGACGCAGATAAAGAGGTTTCCACACCCCAGACACAGTTTATCGTATCTTCTATCAGCATAAATCTAAATAAATTGATTTGTCAATGCAATTTTCTATAATAATTAAAAACATTTATAACAAGTCAGGCGCTACGCAAAATTTAAATTAGATACATCCATATTTTTGTAGCCATAATTTTTAATTGACAATCGATGTAATTTTTCATATCGTGAAATTGCGTAAGATGATAACTTGCGTGAGGACACAAAACCTCTATACGGTTATCTTGCATTTGGCAAGATGTAGAATATTTCCTGCAGTGTGGCAGGAAGGCGATAAATAAGTTGTTTTCTTGTAAAACAACAAATAGTCGCACTATACCGTATATAGATTTGTGCTTCCTGCTACCTTTCATCAAGGTAGTTTTTTGTTTAAAAGAAAGGAAGAACGATGAAAAAACATTTCGGTAAATTGGAACACAGTATTTCGCCTCTTAATCCATATACACCGGACGGAGAAGTGCGAGTAGAGGAGTATGTTGTGTTTTATCGCCGTGAGCCGTATCTGCTTCACGAACTGACAAGAGCCTTACAACGTATGAGTAATGAAGAACAGATTAAAGTGATGCGCTATATCACACGTATTACTGATAAACGCATTAAGTTCGAGCTGTTGATTAAAGACCGTCCGCGGAGCCATATAGATTTTTATCAATATCCGGAAAAATTCGGAATTAAATAACAAAATCCAGCCGAAGCGAAAAACTTCAGCCGGATTTAAGCTTGAAAAAAACTATTCAATGCAGCAGTCAACCGCTTTTCTGACGAAGCGCTTCATCTTTGCCAAAGCGCCTTCTTCGACAATTTCTTCTTTAATCGGTTCTGCTACGACCTTTACGCTTTCCTTGATTTTGATTTTCGGCAAAGCATCGTCGGCCTTAGCGGCGATTTTTTTTACTTCCTCAATATCCGGTTCAACCCATTTTAAGTCTTTGGTCTCCATCATACCCATATTCAAGCCCCAAAACAGGCAATACATATCATAAGCGGCATTAAACATTTTGTAGGCTTCATCATCTTTACCTAAAGTTTGTTGCTTGGTGCCGACTTCCATTAAGCGCATTGAGGTTGCCAATAAGTGCTTTGACATACACCAAACTTCGCCCTCATAACTCGGAATAATCTTTTGCAAAAGATTTTTGCGGGTTTCTCTGATGTCCTTAATCAAATCATAATAAGAGGTTTTTCCGGTTTTTGCTCCCGAGAAAACCAAATGCTCCTCAATCGAAATCAGATTCATGATTGCAATACTTAAATCCTGATCGGATGACAAGTCTTTCGGATTAACCTTTTTAGCGGAATCAATACGTTCCACAAATTCTTTTACATTTTCAGCTTTCTTAAACATAGTACTCTCCATTGCCAAATATACTGCTTATATAATATTTTTTTATATCAGCTTGTCAACACTTATTTTTGCCCTTAAAAAAACTTACTCTTTAGAAAGTCCCTTGACGCAGTGTACAGCAAAACAAAAAATCTCCACAAAAAGCCCGTTCAAGAAAAATTGCGATTAACGTTATAGATGCGAAGAAAGCTCCTCTGCGCGGTGTACAACAAAAGGTACATAAGCAGAGGAGCTTTCAAGTAGATATACGCTAAGCGCAATTTCCCAGATTATTTAATAATCTTGGAAACAACGCCGGCACCAACAGTATGCCCACCTTCACGAATAGCGAAACGTAAACCCTCGCTCATCGCAATCGGGTGCAACAATTGTACGGTAATTTTAACGTTATCGCCAGGCATTACCATTTCGGTGCCTTCCGGCAACTCAATCGTTCCGGTAACATCGGTTGTACGGAAATAGAATTGCGGACGATAGTTTGAGAAGAACGGAGTATGACGA
>ONLJ01000031.1 GCA_900318605.1 uncultured Rhodospirillaceae bacterium
AGTTATGGAAGCTGCTGAATTGTCAAAAATGTTAGAAGAAAAGTGGGGCGTTTCCGCTGCCGCTGCTGTTGCTGTTGCCGGTGGTGCCGCTGCAGGTGCCGCTGCTGCTGAAGAAAAGACAGAATTCGATGTAATTCTGGCTGAAGCAGGCGCTAACAAAATTAACGTTATTAAGGAAATTCGTACCATTACCAACTTGGGCTTGAAAGAAGCTAAGGATTTGGTTGACGGCGCTCCGAAAACTGTTAAAGAAGGCGCACCGAAGGAAGAAGCTGAAGCTATCAAAGCTAAGCTCGAAGCCGCTGGCGCTAAAGTTGAACTTAAGTAATTTTTTATTTAAGCAAATCAAAAATACCCTCTTTGAAAAGTTTTTCAAAGAGGGTATTTTTTGTAACCTAACAAATTAAATATCTAAGTTCTGAACTTTCAAGGCATTTTCCTGTTTGACTTAAATAATTTTTTATGGTAAATCAAATATAGTTTTAAATTATTGTTTAATCTAAAATTTTTAGGTATGTCAGAAATTGTATTAGGTGCAATTTGTAAACGCGCGATTGTGGTTGAAAAACCAGCAACGGAAACGATTAACGGAGAGTCGTATGCCGTAAGTGTTAAGGTTCGTTATCGTCACGGAAAATCGTTTTTTTCGATAGAGCGAAATAGCAAAGATTCTAAGTTTGCAGAATTATTAAAATTGCGTGTTGGAGATGAGATGTATGTGTCTTATGACGGAGAAGATCTTCCGGAGATTATTTTCAATCCATTGTGGAAGCGTCTTTGGTTGAGATTGATTTGGTAGTTTACAAAAAACCTCTTTACTTCAAGTAAAGAGGTTTTTTATTGTTATCAAGCAAATTAAATATCCAAGTTCTGAACTTTCAAGGCATTTTCCTGAATGAACTCTTTGCGCGGCTCAACCACATCACCCATCAGGGTTGAAAATGCCTCATCGGCTTCTTCAATAGAGTCAATTTTAACCTGCAAGAGTGAGCGAGCCTCCGGATCAAGCGTGGTTTCCCAAAGTTGTTCAGGATTCATTTCGCCCAAACCTTTATAGCGTTGGATTGAAATACCCTTCTTACCGGCGGCCGTTACAGCATTCATCAGACTGACAGGTCCGTCAACACGCTTTAAGCCCATCGATTTGGTATTGAGTTTTGAAGAATGTTCAAAGTTTTCAACCAAAAAGTCATGCATATCGTTCAAGACTTTACCTTCCGGACTTTCCAAAATATTGGCGCCAATAATATGTTCTTCCTTAACACCGCGCAAAACGCGATAGAATACGACACTGCCCTCGCTGTTAATTTCGGCTTTCCAACCGCGATCATATTCGGCTTCGAGTGAATCCAAACGCTCAGCCATTTTATTGAGTTCAACTTGCAAGGTTGCCTTATCTTGTAAAACTGCCGGATTAAACAAACCGCGTACGGCTAATTGTTCAACGATTTTTTCCGGCGCTTTCAAGGTTAAGGCTTTAATCATCGCATTAGCTTTTTTCGAGCTCTCAACAAAGCTGATTAAATCTTCGCCGACAAGGCGTTCTCCGTCAGCTTTTTCCAAAAACCCTTCTTCACAACCGCCGTGAATTAAATAATCCTCCATCTCGCGGTCGTCCTTAATATAAATTACCGAGTTACCGCGCTTTGCTTTATACAACGGAGGTTGGGCAATATAAATATAGCCGCGGCGAATCAGTTCCGGCATCTGGCGATAAAAGAAGGTCAACAATAAAGTTCTGATATGCGCACCATCGACATCGGCATCAGTCATGATGATGATTTTGTGATAACGACACTTGTCGGCATCAAAATCATCGCGCCCGATTCCGGTACCGAAAGCGGTAATCATCATACCGATTTCGGCTGATGATAGCATACGGTCAAAACGTGCGCGTTCAACGTTCAAAATTTTACCGCGCAAAGGCATAATTGCCTGATTTTTACGGTCCCTGCCCTGTTTTGCGGAACCGCCGGCGGAATCTCCCTCAACGATGAAAACTTCCGACAAAGCCGGATCTTTTTCCGAACAATCGGCTAGTTTTCCCGGTAATGAGGCAATATCCAAAACACCTTTGCGTCGAGTAAGTTCTCGTGCCTTACGAGCGGCCTCACGAGCCGAGGCGGCCTCCAAAATTTTACCAACGATTGTTTTTGCTTCAGTCGGATGCTCATCGAGCCATTCTTTAAGTTTGTCGCCGACAATACTTTCCACAACCGGACGAACTTCGGAAGAAACGAGTTTGTCTTTAGTTTGCGACGAGAATTTCGGATCCGGCGCTTTAACCGACAACACGCAGGTTAAACCTTCACGCATATCTTCGCCGGTAATGATGTCTTTGTCTTTTTTCAACAGCCCGTTTTCCTGAATATAGTTATTGATGGTACGTGTCAAAGCACCTCTGAAACCGGCCAAATGCGTTCCGCCGTCTTTTTGCGGAATATTATTGGTAAAGCAGAGCATTGCCTCGTTATAAGCATTCGTCCACTGAAGCGCACATTCGATTTGAATCCCGTTATTTTCTCCCGTGATAGAAATAATATTCTCATGCAACGGCGCTTTCGACTTGTTTAAGTGCGTAACAAATGCCGACAAACCGCCTTCATAATGGAAATCCATTTCTCTCGGCTCAGCACCGCGATTATCAATAAGCTTTAAATAAACACCTGAGTTTAAGAAAGCTTTTTCTCTGATGGCTCGCTCCAAAGTTTCAAAATTAAACTCTGTTTGCGTAAAAGTTTTCGGCGATGGTAAAAAAGTTACTTCCGTGCCATGGCGATTCGGTGCATCGGCAACAACATGAACGTGCTCGACCACGTTTCCGTCGGCAAACTCAGCAACATATTCTTTGTCATTACGCCAAATTTTAAGCTTCAACCAGGTGGAAAGAGCATTAACGACTGAAACGCCCACACCATGCAAACCACCGGAAACTTTATAGGAATTGTTATCGAATTTTCCGCCGGAGTGAAGTTCCGTCATAATAACCTCGGCAGCAGATACTCCTTCTTCTTTATGGGTATCGACCGGCATTCCGCGACCGTTATCACGAATGGTTGCCGAGCCGTCCGGATTCAAAATTACGAGCGTTTTATCGCAATAACCGGCCAAAGCTTCATCGATTGCGTTATCCAAAACCTCATAAATCATGTGGTGCAAACCCGAGCCGTCATCGGTGTCGCCGATATACATTCCCGGACGTTTTCTTACAGCATCAAGACCACGTAGGACTTTAATGGAATCGGCATTATATTCCTGTTCGCTTTGCAAATATTCTTCATCGGTTAAATCAGTCATTATTTCCTCATATAAACATATTTTTCACTAGCACCGATTATAAATTAAAAGCAAATTTTCGCCAAACAAAAAAAGCAAGTTATAAACGTAAATTTCAATGATATTTTTCAAAAAACAAACCTGCGGTTTTTCACTGCCGCAGGCCGCTTTCAAATTAAAGGAATAAACCATGAAAAAAATCTTCATAGCGCTAATAATATATACAAAAAAACTCCTTATTAAATAGTCCTAATTAGGAAAAGCAAACTGACAAATAGTTTAATAACTGGCAAAAAATGTTTGTTTTATGAATTTAATGCGTTTATCTTTTCTTTAAGATAAGGAGGATTTTTATTTATGACAGATATTGATTTTAATAATTTAAGTTTTGAAGATGCTTTGGCTCAACTGGAAATGATTGTGCGTGAGTTAGAAGCCGGAAAAATAAAGCTTGACGATGCGGTTAATGCCTATGAAAAAGCCACCGTCTTAAAAAGATTTTGTGAAGAAAAACTCAAAAGCGCCGAGCTGAAAATTGAAAAAATCAATATTTCTCCGCTCGGAGATATCTCGACCGAACCATTAGATAAAACCGAAGAAAGCAATGACTGATATAAAAATAGTTTTAAGAGATTTTTCAAAACGTTTTAATGAAGATTTGGAAAAATATTTTTCCTTTCCCGAAGGTGCCGAAAAGCGGGTTATTGATGCCATGCACTATTCCCTAACCATCGGTGGGAAGCGGCTTCGTCCGTTTTTGTTGTGTGAATGTGCAAATTTGTTCGGAGTTGAATATCAAACTGCCTTGCCGGCGGCGGTATCTTTGGAAATGCTCCATACTTATTCGCTGATTCACGATGATTTACCGGCGATGGACAATGACGATTTGCGCCGCGGACAACCGACTTGCCACAAAAAATTCGATGAAGCAACCGCAATTTTAGCCGGCGACGGCCTTCTGACTTATGCCTTTGAGGTATTGTCAAACGCACTGGAAATCAAACCGGCACAACGCTTAGCATTAGTTCAGCTCTTGTCCTCTGCCGCCGGATCATTCGGCGGAATGGTAGCCGGTCAAACCTTGGATTTATACGCCCGATCAACCGGAGATAAAAGCTCTGATGAAGCTATAATCAGCCGTTTGGAAGAAATGAAAACCGGAAGATTATTGCGTTATGCCTGCGAAGCCGGTGCGGTTTTAGGACAGGCAAACGAACAATCCCGCCGAATTTTGGTTGATTATTCACGAAAAGTCGGACAGGCTTTTCAGATTGCCGATGACATTTTGGATCAGGAAGGCAATCAGGAACTGGTTGGCAAAACTCTGCATAAGGATGACAATCAAAACAAATTTACCTTTGTCAAATACTATGGGACAGATAAAGCTCGCAAATTAGCGATAAAACTTATTGATGAAGCGATAGAACAAATTTCCGTATTCGGCGAAAAATCAGAAAACTTAAAGAGTTTAGCCCGCTATATAATCGAAAGAAACTACTAAATAAATGTGTTGCATAACCGTTTAAAATATGGTATGATATAACCATAAATTATAATTATGGAGGTGCAACGTGACTGATAAGATTTTGAATAATTTTGGCGGTAAAGATTTTATGGCCAGTTTGAATTTTGCGGCCGAATCAAAAGAAGGCCTGTTGGCTTTAGCGCGCGACGTAATCCAAAAGTCCCATTCTAAACGCACCTTCCTTGAGCGCAAATTACCTGAAAATGAAACCGCTTTAAAAATGCGAGCAACCTTTGCAATGATGAATATTGCTACCAAAAAAGATTTATCTACCGATGATCGCCTAATTTTACTAAAGCTTCGTTATAACTCAAAGGGGTTCGGAGATTTTGATAAAGATTTCCGTAAGGCATTTCCGAAAGAATACGGTATAAACGAGCAACCATCGCCTGAAAAGGTCAAGCAACCATTAAATCCAAACTTAATAAGAGCCATCGCCAGTGGCAGATCATATTAACCTTTAACTCAATATTTCATTTATCTTTCTCCTATCTCCGGTTTAAAAATCCGGAGATTTTTTCAAACATTTTTTAGGTTTAAAATATATTGACAAAAAAGATATCAAGTGTTAAAATAAGTCCATAAATTCTTTTTAGGAGAAATATTATGGCTGAATACAAAACTTACGGCGATGTAGTCTCACATCCTTTGTTTGCCGAATTTGTAAAAAATACCCTCGGACTTGATGATGTCAATCAGGTTGCTGTTCTTGACCAAAATGCTTTGTTTTACGCTTTCCGCCGCAAAATCGGCGACTTAAGCGATGAAGAACAAGAAAAATTAGCAATGTACCAAAATGATGAGCCGAACGATGAGATAAAAAAATTCGCCTCGGAAAAACTGGGTAAAAAATATGAAGATTTTTCCGATGAAGAAAAAATTTTTGCCGCTTTGAGCTATTTAGCTCACACCACCGCGCAAAAAAACGCCGAACAAAGCGAAACCCATGATGAACCGACCTCGACCGACTTTAACCGGTTTAACGACGCCGAGCGGATTCGCAGCTATAATTCCGATACCAATGATGACGGGCTTTATGATGTCAGATTGGAAATCTTGATTAAAAAAGGCATCATAAAAAACTTAAAAGAAGAAGATACCGACACAAGAGAAAAAGTCATAAAACTTGTCAACAAACACATGGAAAATATGTCTTCCGATGAGCGCAATTCGATTGAAAACGAAATATTTGCTCAGATGATAAATAACGAAGTTTTATTTGCCATTATGCCGCCGAAAAAACTGGCCGAAGCTTATTTATCATATTCCGAACAAGCGGCAAAAGAAAAAGATGACAACAAACGCACTGCTCTTTTAGCAGAAAAAGAAAGAATCGGCAAACGTATTGATGAACTTACCGATATGCTGGTAAGAGATTCTCATTACAGCAATGACTTATTCTTTATGGATAATACCAATGTTGCCGATGCTTATCACGGCTATGCCGAGATGTTTTCGGCTCGTATGAATGATTTGCCTGAAAACGACCCGCGCCGCGAGAAAATATTGCGAGGGCTGAAATCTTTAGACGGGCAGTATAGCGAATATCTTACTACATGGAATTTGCAGAATCTCACGCCGGAAAAAGCCAAAGACCTTGATAAGCGCTTTGAAAAAATTGATGAAGGATTAAAAAAAGTCGAGCTTAATGATGAGATTGCCGGGACGGTTATTTCCGACAACGGCGCTACTCTCGGACAGCTTTTGAGCAACTTCAAATACTTGGGTGAAGACGGTTCTGTTGAGCCGCAATTCATTGATAAAGACGGCAATAAAACCGACACTTATTCTCCGGGCGCCAAAGTGATTAAAGGCAGCAAACTCGACCGGAGCATAACTTTGGCTAAACAGTTGTTCATTCAAAACAATCTCGGCTCCGATGAAGAGCTGACACCGGAGATGATGAAAACCGCAATCAGCGAATACTTGCCGACGGTTATGTACATAACCCACGTCAAGAGCAATATCGAAAAAGGCTTGGCGGAAGACATAAACCAGTTCAGCAATCCGAAATATTTAGCCGAGTTCAAAAACTCAATCGGCCGAATTGACCAACCGATGAAAATTTCGCACAACAGCTTCAAACAAGCTGAGAAAAGCATGATTAACGATGCTTATTCTTTCCGTGATGCCTTAGCCGATAAGCTGACAAGTAAAGATAATCCGAAAGATAAAGCAGAAGATAAGAATATTGTTCACAATCTTTGTCGCAATTTAATTAGCATTGATAATCTTCGTGATATGCGTTACACCAAACGTGTAACTGACGATCCGTGGAAGAATTATGCCTCCGAAGTTCTTCAAGGCACGGTTGCCGCTGCCATCGGTACGGCACGCATAAGAGGTGCGATGATTTTATCTTCGGCAGTTGCCGGTGCCACAACCGGAATTGCCGCCGGTACGATTATGCTCGGGGCAAGTGCCGTCGTTCCGGTAGGATTATCAATCAAGCAATATATTTCCTGCCGCAACGAATTGAAAAAATCCGGCAAACCTTGCGGATTTAAGGATGTATTCAAAAACAAGAATTTCTTGGCATCTCTCGGCACAACAGCTTTAACCGAAGCCGCCATCGGATGTGCTTTAGCTCCGGTTCCGGGCGCCAGAATCGCCGCGGTTGCATTGGGCGCTGCCGCCATCGGTATCGGCATAACCAGAGCCGCCATGAACGATTACAAAAAGCTGCGCACCGCCGGCAAGCCGAAGTGGAAAGCTTTAGGTGCGGCATTATTCGGCGGAGCAATCAAAGCCGGAGCCGCATATCTGGTCGGACACGAAATGCAGGCATTAGCGCAAGATGCCGGAATGTTCCAAGAAACCGTTAAAGTAAAAGATGCTCAGGAAGAAATCACTCATGAGGAATGGCGTTATGATGCCGATGTTGCCGACAAAGCGCATCATACGTTGGAAAACTTCTACGGCCATGATAATGATGCACTCAATCACGATTTAAATCAGGTAAGAGAACAGCTTCATGCAATGGGAAGAGATGACATTCCGCCTGAAGTATTTTTGCGCAATGCGATTGATGCCGGCATGAACACCGGTGTTGATACACTCAATCATGTTCAGGGAGGACCGGATGTTCACACACACGGAAATAACACCGTCATGACCAAATGGTGGGCTGAAGAATACCACATCGACTACGATGATGTCAAAAATCTTGCCGCAATCAAAGATGCCGACGGCAACATTCATATTGACGATAATGCTCTCAAAGGTTTTGATAATACAAAGCACATGGTTAATACCAACAACACCGTGGGACACATGGACGGTGTTGAAAATCAGACTGACGGCGTATTACCGAAGATGGCTTCTTATGATGAAACAACCGGTCATAACGTAACCGATAAAGAAAATCCGCAATTTTTCCAAACTTATGCTGACGGAGATAACGGACTGCACAAAGAAACAATCGTTGACCAGCATGCCAGTGAAGCGGTTTACGAAACCCGAGAAGTTGAATCTCCTTACACCGAATACGCATACGCAATGGAAGGAATTCGCAACGGCGGTTGGTTGCATAAGATTTCTCCTCGTGCCGGTGCTTTTTTGGATTCGGTTAAGAGAAAATTCTCCCGCAATCAAACGCCGAAAGACAGCCCTGATAAAGACAATCCTCCGGCTCAAAACAAGATTCATATTCCGGCGCAGGAACATCATGAACAACCTTTCAATGAATTTCAAGAGCAGAAAAAAGCAGAGCCCGTCATAATTCCTGCCGAATCGAAAGACAAAAAAACAGTTGTAATTCCGATTCAAAAAGAAGAGGATTTACTCTTAAAGGAATATCAGTTGGTTTATGATGATAAAAGAGTTCATAAATCCGCTTTGGCAGAATATAAAAAACTGGTGCTTGAAGAATATGAAAAAGCCACTGCCGATGGCAAAACCAAGGCTGATTTTCAAGGATATCTTCAAGAGAGAAAAGACAATTTCAAATCTCAATTAGCTCAAAATTTTGGCGTTGAAAATCTTGATGATATCAAGTTAAGTGAGATAAGAAAGGTTGTTAATGAAGCCCGCGACCTTGTTTTCACAACTCGCACCGGAGCGAGCGAAGGCGATGGTCAGAGCAGAAAAACCAATGATATTACTTTACTTAAATTACAGGAATTCATACTTGCGCAAGCTCCTAACAAGAGTAAGAATGTCGAATTTACTCCGCCATCAAAAGATGCTCATACAAAATAGCATTCTTTAATCATTTAATTTCAAGAAAACCGGAAGCAAAATTCCGGTTTTTTTTGCAAAAAAATAATATACTGAAAATTTTGCTTGAATTTTTAAACTTTGATGATAAATTAGCGGCAGTTTTAGTAAAACATTTATGCTCGTGCGGGGCGATCCGCACATAAATATAAGGAGATTTTAATATGGTAGTTCGCGTTGGTATTAACGGTTTCGGCCGTATCGGACGTTTAGTTTTCCGCGCTGCACAGGCACGCAAAGACATTGAGATTGTCGGCATCAACGATTTGATTGATGTTGATTATATGGCTTATATGCTTAAATATGACACAATGCATGGTCGTTTCGACGGCACTGTTGAAGTAAAAGACGGCAAACTCGTTGTTAACGGCAAAGCTATTCGCGTTACTGCCGAAAAGAATCCGGCTGATTTGAAGTGGAGTGAAGTCGGTGCCGATTATGTTGTTGAATCCACCGGTTTATTCTTAACCAAAGAAAAGGCTCAAGGTCACATTGACGCCGGTGCAAAATATGTTGTTATGTCGGCTCCGTCTAAAGATGATACACCGATGTTTGTTTGCGGTGTTAACACAGACTCTTATGTTAAAGGTACACAATTTGTTTCTAACGCTTCTTGCACAACAAACTGCTTGGCTCCGATTGCTAAAGTTTTGAATGACGCTTTCGGAATTAAAGAAGGTTTGATGACAACAGTTCACTCTGTTACAGCTACA